>NZ_JBEZFA010000039.1:0-65168 GCF_040649215.1 Micromonospora sp. NPDC049044
GCGTGCGCTCCGGTGGCGCGGCCGTCGGCACCCCGGTCGGCCCGCCGCCCGGTCGAGCCGCGCCGCCCGGCGGGGGTGTGGGGCCCGGTCGAGCCGCGCCGCCCGGTCGTGGTGTGGTGTCCGGTCGGGCCGCACTGCCCGGCGGTGGTGTGGGGCCCGGTCGGGCCGCGCCGCCCGGCGGTGGTGTGGCGTCCGGCGGTCGAGCCGGCGCGGCGGGTGGTCGCGAGGTGGCGTCCGGTGGTCGGGCCGTCGCGGCTGGTGGTCGCGGCGCGGCCGACGCCTCCGGCGCCGCCGTTGGCAGGGCCGGCACGGCGGCGAGGATGCCGAGGCAGTGCACGAACACTGCGAGGGCTCTGTGGTGTCGTGTCGATGCAGGCATACGAACGAACCTCCGGAGCCGACGCTAGGGGCGAGCCGCCTCCGTGCGGGTACGAAGTCGGGAACCCCACCCCGGTCACCGCCAGCTCCGGTAAGGTGCCGCGCACTGACGGGTTGCGCACACCCGACGGCCGGTCCTGGCCGGTGGCGGGGTCGGCGGCGCTAGATTGGCCGGGTGCGTATCGCTCGTTTCGCCCATGCCAAGGGAATGTCGTTCGGAGCCGTCGAAGGCGAACCGGAGGCCGGGCCGCAGGGCCTGACCATCGCCGAGATCGAGGGCCACCCGTTCGGCAAACTGTCCTTCAGTGGGGCCCGCTGGGCCCTCTCCGACGTCCGACTGCTCTCGCCGATCCTGCCCAGCAAGGTCGTCTGTGTCGGTCGCAACTACGCCGACCACGCGGCCGAGCTCGGCAACGACGTGCCCAAGGAGCCGCTGCTCTTCCTCAAGCCCTCCACCTCGGTGATCGGCCCCCGGGACGCCATCCGACTGCCGATCTTCTCGAAGCAGGTCGAGCACGAGGCGGAGCTGGCGGTCGTGATCGGGGCGCCGGGTGCGCGTCGCGCCGACCGGGCCGCCGCCGAACGCGCCATCTTCGGCTACACCTGCGCCAACGACGTCACCGCTCGGGACCTTCAGCGTTCCGACGGGCAGTGGACCCGGGCCAAGGGCTTCGACTCCTTCTGCCCGATCGGCCCGTGGATCACCACCGCTCTGGACGTCTCCGACCTGGAGATCCGCTGTGAGGTGGGTCGCAATCCGGAGGAGATGGAGGTACGCCAGCTCGGCCGCACGAAGGACATGGTCTTCGACGTGGCGGGTCTGGTGTCGTACATCTCGCACGTGATGACGCTGCTGCCCGGCGATGTCGTTCTCACCGGCACTCCGGCCGGGGTTAGCCCGCTCGTCGAGGGGGATACGGTCACCGTGCGGATCGAGGGCATCGGCGAGCTCACCAACCCGGTGGTGCCCGTCGCCTGATCCGTCGGATGCCCCCGTCTGCGCAGCTCACGGGCGTTGTGGGGGGATCCGATTTGGCCCGCCGGCACCGGGAGGGTAAAGTTCACTCCCGGCACCGCAAGGGGCCAATGGGGTATGGGGTAATTGGCAGCCCGACTGATTCTGGTTCAGTTAGTCTAGGTTCGAGTCCTGGTACCCCAGCGCTGCTGGAATTCGCGAGAATTCCGGACGCTGGATTCTGACGGAGTTTCACTCCGCCCCCACGGGGGCGGAGTGCGCTTCGGTGGAGTGCAGCTCCTCCGCCCGACAGGGTGGGGGAGCGACAATTGGTTCTGGCCCCGTCGTCTAGCGGCCCAGGACGCCGCCCTCTCAAGGCGGTAGCGCCGGTTCGAATCCGGTCGGGGCTACATCGTGCACAGCCCGCCTCACCTGGTGAGGCGGGCTGTTTCGTGTCCATCGGCCGGTGCGCTGCGATGGCCCCACCCCCCGCTCGCGGCCGCTAGTGGTGCCGCTAGACTACTGCCGCACCACCCGCGAGGGTGGTGAACGGAAGAAGTTCTGGCCCCGTCGTCTAGCGGCCCAGGACGCCGCCCTCTCAAGGCGGTAGCGCCGGTTCGAATCCGGTCGGGGCTACAACCAAAGGCTCACCTCGCTGAAGCGCTCACCTCGCTGAAGCGAAGTGAGCCTTTCCCGTCTCCCCCACCCCCACCCCCCTGCCCCACCTCCTCCCCGTTGATCATGAAGTTATTGTCACGACACGCCGGAGTGGGGCGCAATAACTTCATGATCAACGCCGAAAGGGGGTGGGGGTGGGGGTTAGAGGCCGGAGAGGCGTTGGCCGGCTCTCACTACCGCCATGGCGTGGCGTTCGCCGGGGCGGCGGCCCAGGCGCTCGATCGGGCCGGAGATGCTGACCGAGGCGATCACGCGGCCGGTGCGGTCGCGGATCGGGGCGGAGACGCTCGCCACACCGGCCTCCCGCTCGGCGACGCTCTGTGCCCAGCCGCGGCGGCGTACCTCGGCCAGGGTGCGGCCAGTGAACTTGCTGCGCGGCAGCAGCGGCATCACCGCCTCCGGCGGCTCCCAGGCGAGCAGGATCTGCGCCGCGGAGCCGGCGGTCATCGGCAGCACCGAGCCGACCGGAACGGTGTCCCGCAGGCCGCTGGCGCGTTCCGCAGCGGCCACGCAGATCCGCTCGTCGGCGCGGCGCAGGTAGAGCTGCGCGCTCTCACCTGTGGCGTCGCGCAGCGCGGCCAGCAACGGCTCGGCGGCGGTCAGCAGGACGTCCGGTGCGGCATTCGCCAGCTCGCCGAGGCGGGGGCCCGGGCGCCATCGGCCCTGGGTGTCCCGGACCAGCATCCGGTGGATCTCCAGGGCCTGTGCCAACCGGTGCGCGGTGGCTCGGGGCAGCTTGGTGCGTTCAACGAGTTCGGCCAGGCTGGCGCCGTCCACGCAGGCGGCCAGGATGACCACCGCCTTGTCGAGAACGCCGACACCGCTCATACTGTGTCCCACAAACCGAAACTTACCTCCCAGAATTTAGGATGTCCAGATGGTGGGAGTCACTCCTGAGCCGAGGACCCTGGCCGAGAAGGTCTGGGACGCGCACGTCGTACGGTCCGCCGCTGGTGAGCCGGATCTGCTCTTCATCGACCTGCACCTGCTGCACGAGGTGACCAGCCCGCAGGCGTTCGACGGGCTGCGGCTCGCCGGGCGCCGGGTGCGTCGTACCGACCTGACCCTCGCGACCGAGGACCACAACACCCCAACCGGGTACGCCGACCCGGCGTTCCGCCTGCGCCGTGGTGACCTGCTCACCATCGAGGACCCCACGTCGCGTACCCAGATCGAGACGCTGCGGCGCAACTGCGCCGAGTTCGGGGTACGACTGCACCCGCTCGGCGACGACAACCAGGGCATCGTGCACGTGATCGGCCCGCAGCTCGGCGTCACCCAACCGGGCATGACGATCGTCTGCGGCGACTCGCACACGGCCACCCACGGCGCGTTCGGCGCGCTCGCCTTCGGTATCGGCACCAGCGAGGTGGAGCATGTGCTGGCCACCCAGACGCTGCCGCAGAGCCGGCCGAAGACGATGGCCGTGAACGTCACCGGGCGACTGTCCCCGGGCGTCACCGCCAAGGACCTGGTGCTGGCGCTGATCACCCAGGTCGGCACCGGTGGCGGGCGTGGGCACATCGTCGAGTACCGGGGCGAGGCGATCGAGGCCCTCTCCATGGAGGGGCGGATGACCATCGCCAACATGTCCATCGAGTGGGGTGCCAAGGCCGGCATGATCGCGCCGGACGAGACCACCTTCGCGTACCTCAAGGGTCGGCCGAACGCGCCCCAGGGCGCGGACTGGGACGCGGCGCTGGCGTGGTGGCGGACGCTGCCCACCGACGAGGGCGCCCGCTTCGACGCCGAGGTGACACTGGACGCCAGCCGGATCACCCCGTTCGTCACCTGGGGCACCAACCCGGGGCAGGGGGCGCCGCTGAGCGCTCCGGTGCCGGACCCGGAGGACTTCGTCACCGACTCGGAGCGCACCGCCGCCCGCCGCGCCCTGGAATACATGGACCTGCGCCCCGGCACCCCGCTGCGGGAGCTGCCCATCGACGTGGTCTTCGTCGGGTCCTGCACCAACGGTCGACTGGAGGACCTGCGGGCCGCCGCCGACGTGCTGCGCGGCCACCGGGTCGCCGACGGGGTCCGGATGCTCGTGGTGCCCGGTTCCGCGGCCGTCCGGGAGGCCGCCGAGGCCGAGGGGCTGGACAAGGTCTTCGCCGACGCCGGGGCCGAGTGGCGATTCGCCGGCTGCTCCATGTGCCTGGGGATGAACCCCGACACGCTGAAGCCGGGCCAGCGCTCGGCCTCCACCTCGAACCGCAACTTCGAGGGCCGTCAGGGCCGGGGTGGGCGTACCCACCTGGTTTCCCCGCCGGTCGCCGCCGCCACCGCCGTGGTCGGCCGGCTGGCCGCCCCCGCCGACCTGTAGAAGGGACTCCAGGAGATGGACAAGTTCACCACCCACACAGGCACGGCAGTGCCGCTGCGGCGGTCCAACGTGGACACGGATCAGATCATCCCGGCCGTGTACCTCAAGCGGGTGACGCGTACGGGCTTCGCCGACGGGTTGTTCAGCGCGTGGCGGGAAGATCCGACATTCGTTCTCAACGATGAGCGCTATTCCGGCGCGTCGATCCTGATCGCCGGCCCGGAGTTCGGCACCGGCTCCTCTCGGGAGCACGCTGTCTGGGCCCTGCGGGACTGGGGCTTCCGGGCGGTGGTGGCACCACGCTTCGGCGACATCTTCCGGGGCAACGCCCTCAAGGAAGGTCTGTTGCCGGTCGAGCTGGAATTGAAAGCCGTCGAAGAGTTGTGGGACCTGGTCGAGGCGGATCCGACCACCCCGGTAACCGTCGACCTGACCGCCCGCCAGCTCCGGGCAGGGGACGCCAACTGGTCGTTCCCGCTTGACGACTTCAGCCGCTGGCGGCTGCTGGAGGGCCTCGACGACATTGGACTCACCCTCCGCCACGCCGCCGACATCGACTCCTACGAGGCCCGGCGACTGCCGTTCCTGCCCTCCGTGGCATAGCCGCACAGCGGATTTCACCCCCATCGGCCCGACCGGTGGGGGTGAATCCGTTACGACACAAGGGCTTTTTTCTACCGAATGTTTGTGTCCCGGCAGCACAGGGCATAACGTGCGCGCAGAATGGCTCGCGACGAGTCAGTTGCACAATCGGGAGGAAGTCGTGAACAAGGCCGAGCTCATCGAGGCGCTCGCCGTTCGCCTGGGGGACCGGAAGACGGCGACGAACGCCCTCGAGGCGGTCCTCACCGAGGTCCAGGCGGCGGTCACCAAGGGCGAGAAGGTGGCGATCACCGGATTCGGAGCGTTTGAAAAGCGTGTGCGTGGTGCGCGAACAGCGCGCAACCCGCGTACCGGCGAGGCGGTGAAGGTCAAGAAGACATCAGTCCCGACCTTCCGCCCCGGCGCCGGGTTCAAGGAGATGGTGGCCAGCGGCAAGGTGCCGAAGGCCACGGTGGCGACGAAGAAGGCCACCACCACCGCCACGGCCAAGACGGCCGGCACCAAGGCGGCGGGCACCAAGGCAACCGCCGCCAAGGCCGCGGGCACCAAGGCAACCGCGGCCAAGGCTGCCAGCAAGAAGACCGCCCCGGCCAAGGCGAGCAAGACCACCACGGCGACCAAGACGGCCGCCAGCAAGAAGACCGCCCCGGCCAAGGCGAGCAAGACCACCACGGCGACCAAGACGGCCGCCAGCAAGAAGACCACCGCGGCGAAGAAGACCACCGCGGCGACCAAGTCGGCAGCGGCGAAGAAGACCACCGCGTCGGCGAGCAAGAGCACGGCGGCAAAGAAGGCGCCGGCGAAGAAGGCTCCGGCCAAGAAGGCGGCCAGCAAGCGCTGACCGACCAGCTCCGGAAAGGGCGTCCACCCGCGGGTGGGCGCCCTTTCGGCGTACGGAGACCGTTGACCCGGTCGGCGCGCTCGCGCAGAATCGCCGTGCCGGCCCCCCTCCGCCGGCCTGCCGACACCGAAATGGGGCGCCGGTGCGCTACCGCCAGGTCACCACCGGGACGCTCGCGCTCGGCGTCATCCTCCTCATCGACGTGCTGCGGGTCTGGCTGCCCGGCATCATCACCATCTTCGGTCAGGCGGCGTCCACCCCGGCCGAGCTGATGGGCGCGTTCGCCCTCTGCTGGTTCGTGCTCCCGCTGGGCGCACCGGCCGTGGTTCGCCGGGTCGGTGCCCGCCCGGTAACGGTTGTCGCGGCCGTCGTGCTCGCCCTCGCCCGGCTCGCGCTCACCACCGCGCCGGGCGGGCGTCCGCAGCTCTGGCTGGCCACCGCCGGGCTGCTCGCCGGGCTCGTCTGGCTGGTCGGCGTCGCCGCCGACACCGACCGTCCGGTCCCGGGGCTGGCGTTGGGGTTCGCTGTCAACGCGGCAGTGCACGCGGTGCTCGACACCGTCGACCTGGTCTGGCGGGGCGACTGGGTGGCCTGGCTGCTCAGCCCCGTCGCGGCGGCGCTGTTCCTGGTCGGTACGGCGCGGCCCGGTAACCGCGCCGGTGCCGGTGGAGCGCGGGCCTGGCTGCTGGCCGGACCCGCACTGCTGTTGGCGGCGATGGTGGCGCTCTCCCCGGCGCTGGCCCGCACCGGAATGTCGTACCTGGTCGCCGTTGACGGTGTGGCGGGTTCGCCGTTGTTCGGCCTGGCGCCGGTACCGGTGGCGGTCGCCGCGTTCCTGTACACCGCGTCGACCCGGCCGCCACGGGGATGGGGCCGCGCGTACGGGCCGGTGGCGTTGCTGGTGGGCGCGGTGCTGTTCGCCCTCGACCGGGGCAACCTGCTGCTGCCCGCGATCCTGCTCGCCGCCGTCGGTCTCGGCGCCTGCCTGGCCCTGACCGACGCCGCCAACGACCCGACGACCAGCCCCACCGCCGGTCCAGCTGACGGGGCCGGTTCCGCTGACGCTGTCGACCACGAGGGGGATGACGGGCGGTGGGCGTCCCGCCGGGGATACGCGGTGGCCACCGGCATGCTGGTCTTCGCGCTGGGTGCCGTCGGGTACTACTCCGCCTACGACCTCGGATATCCCAACGCGGCGGTGCCGGTGGCGGTGGCCGTCCTGGTCGCCGTGGTGGCGTTCACCGCCCGGCCCGCCGTCCAGTGGCTTCCCGGGCCGTTCCCGCCGCTACGGGCCACCACTGCGGTCGCCTCGCTGGCGCTGCTGGCACCGGTGCTCGCCGACGAGATTCCGGTGGCCAGCAACCGGGACGGCCCACCGGAGCGGCTGACCGTTGTGGCGTACAACATCCGGATGGGCTTCGGGCTGGACGGTCGGTTCGACCTGAACGGGCTCACCGAGGTGGTCGACCGGCAACGCCCCGACGTGGTGCTGCTCAGCGAGGTGGACCGCGCCTGGCTGCTCAACGGTGGCCACGACACCCTGGACGTGGTGGCCGACCGGCTCGGCATGCCGTACGTCTTCGGGCCGGCCGCCGACCCGGTCTGGGGTGACGCGGTGCTCAGCCGTTGGCCGATGCGTGATCCGCGTACCCTCCCGCTGGCGGCCGTGGGCGCGCCCACCGGAGCGCAGGCCCTCGCCGTCACGCTGGACCTGGGCGACGACGTCCGTACCGCGGTGGTCAGCACCCATCTGCAACCGCCACCCGGGCAGGGCCCGGTGGTCCAGGCCCGCGCGGTGGCCGACTTCGCCACCCGGTACGCCGCGGGTCGACCGTTGGTGGTGGCCGGAGACATGAACACCGAGCCGGGGGACGAGGCGTTCGGGCAGTTCACGGACGTCGGTCTTGTCGACGCGTTGGCTGCCGCCCGACCGCTGGCGACCAGCCCCGCGGACGACCCGCGCGAACAGATCGACCACATCTTCGTCTCGGCCGGTCTGAGCCCCAGCGACCCGGTCGCGCCCCGCAGCACGGCCAGCGACCACCTGCCGGTCGCGGTGACGCTGACCCTCCCGCCCCGCTGAGCCGCCCTACAAGCGGTCAGCGGACAACAGGCGGTCGGCGGTGAAGGCGAGCAGCCAACCGCCGCCCTTGGGCGTGGTGAAGTCCTCGTCGGTGCGCCCGGTCAGCCGTTCCAGGGCACCCGGCAGCACCTTGCCCTGGCTGCACACCGCCGCCTGCCCACCGGCGGTGGCCAACTCCAGCAGCCGGGCGGCGGTGGCGAGGATCTGCTCGTCGGCCTGCTGGCCGGGCTGTGGTTCGTCCAGGTCACCGCAGACCTCGATGGGCAGGTCGAGCAGCGCGGCGGCCGGGTCCAGTGTCTGCACGCACCGGCGCGGTGACGCCGACACCAGCCGGGCCGGTCGGATCAGGGCGAGCAGGTCGGCCAGCACGGCCGCCTGGGCCCACCCCTCGGCGTCCAGGGGCCGGCCGACGTCCGGGCCGGACCAGGTGGCCCGCTTGCCGGCGTGCGCGTGCCGGACCAGCGCGAGCGTCGCGGTGACCGCCGGCAGCGCGGCGAACGCCGCCAACACCTCAGCGTCGTGCGGGTAGCTGACCAACTGGATCGCGTCGTCCACCGCCAGCCAGCGGATGTCGTCCACCTCGGTGCCCGGCTGGAAACCCCCGCTGGCGACAGCGAGCATCGACCAGTAGTCGACAAGCTTGGGCTGCCCCTCGCTGTGGTACCGCACCGACGGCAGCCGCACCTGCGGCACGCCCCGCACGTCGGCCTCCTCGGCGACCTCGCGTACGGCGGCGGCGAGCGCGTGCTCACCCGGCTCCAACTTGCCCTTCGGCAGCGTCCAGTCGCCGTAGCGAGGGCGGTGCACCACGCAGACGCGTACGCCGTCGGCGGTCGGCCGCCAGGCCACCCCGCCGGCCGCCCGGATGCCGGTCACGGCAGCCAACTGGTCCGCCGTCGACGGGTGGCCCGGTGCCAGGCGGCCGGGAAGAGGGCCCGCATCCGGCGTACCGACAGGCGTTCCCGTTCGGCCAGCCGCCCGGCGGTCACCGCCAACTCGTGGTCGTCCGGCCGCTCGGCGGCGATCTCCAGCCAGGTGTCCGCCGCCACCGCCGCATCCTGGTGTTCGCCGAGCACGTCCTGCACCCCGGCCAGGGCGCGGGACAGCCGACGCGCGCCCTTGCCGACTGTCGGTGCCACCGCGTTCACCGCGTACCGGGTCTGTTTGCCTTCCTTGCGAACGGCGTGCCAGCGCTCGTCCGGCGACTGGGCGTCGAGCCCGTCGACGCCGTCCGGCCCGGTCAGCCGCCGCCAGGGCCGGGCCACCAGCGCGGGCAACGCCTCCGCCGCGGGGGCAGCCGCGCCACGGGTGAGCCGGGGCGCGCGGGCGGCGAGTACCAGAGCGTCCACCAGAGCCAGGTAACGCGGGGAGCGCAACGCCTTGTCGATGGCGGCGAGCGCCTGCCGCTGCCGTTGCGCGAGCACCTCGTCGAGCCGGTCGACAGCGCCCTGGTCCAGGGGGCTGAGCGGGTCGGCGCTCGCGGTGTCGCGCAACCGCTTGCGCAGCACCTCGGCGTCGCGGGCCGCGCCGAGGACACCGGCCAGCCAGCGCAGCTCGTCGCGCAGCGGGCGGGACCAGGTCTTGCGGATCAGCGGCTTGAAGGTACGCAGGTCACTGCGTAGGCGACGGCAGGCCACCCGCATCTGGTGCACGCCGGAGTCGCCGCCGCCCGCGGGGGCGCGCAGCCGGACCAGCGGATCGTGCGCCAACAGCCGGTGGATCTCCTTGCGGATCGACTCGGTCACCACGTCGCCGGCGCTCGGCTCCCCGGTCAGCCCGGCCGGCGCGACCAGGTCCGGGTCGGCCTGCGCCGACGCGCCCAACGCTCGGACGTGCTTCGGGGTGAACGTGCCGCTCTGGGCGCCCGCCTCGCGCAGCACCGCGCCGAGCCGGTCGAGCAGCGCCCGGTCGCCGGCCTTGCGTTCCACCTCCAGCTCACGGAACGCGCCGGTGGTGGTGCCGGCTTCGTCGAGCACTGTCACCCGGTCGTCCACCACCTCGGCGAGCACCGCGCCGGCCCTGTCACACACCTCGTACGCGTGCCGGACCGTCCGCACCACGGTCACCGGGGCCAGCGGGGCGCCCCGGTGCAGGACGGTGACCAACTCCACAAGCTCCGGCGGCGGCTGGCCCTTCGGCCCGGGGCGGGAGACCTCGTGCCGGACGCCCGGCGTCCCGGTCGGCAGCTTCACCGTCCAGGGCAGCTCGTCGCCCCGGCGGTGGCGCAGCGAGGCACCGGCACGGGCCAGCCGCAGGTCGACGGTGTCGAGGTAGCGGGCGACGAGCGTCACCGGTGGCAGCACCCGGACCCGACCTCCGGCCGGGGCCGCGCCGGTCAGGTCCGGCAGCACGTAGGCGTCGTCCACCTCGTACTTCTGCTCCTCCTCGACCATCAGCTCAGCCTAGGCGTTGATCGGTCACCTGGCCGTGCCACCGACCCGGCGCAGCAGTAGTTCCTGCAGGTGGGCCCGCGCTTTCGCGTCTTCGCCGGTACGCCGGGTCCAGCTGCCGTCGCCGGCCAGTTCGAACGCGTCCACGTCGGGACTCATCGCGGCGGTCAGCACCTGGTCCAGTTCGGCGCGGGCGACCGGGTCGCTCACCTGCACCAGCGCCTCCACCCGACGGTCGAGGTTGCGGTGCATCAGGTCGGCGGAGCCCATCCAGAACTCGGCCTCGCCGTTGTTGCCGAACCGGAAGACCCGGGAGTGCTCCAGGAACCGACCGAGGATCGAGCGGACGCGGATGTTCTCCGACAACCCGGGCACCCCCGGTCGCAGTGTGCACATGCCCCGGATGAGCAGGTCGACGTGTACACCGGCCTGGGAGGCCCGGTACAGCGCGTCGGTCACCCCCTCGTCGACCAGCGAGTTGACCTTGAACTGCACCAGACCGGGCATGCCCAGCCGGACGTGCGAGATCTCCCGCTCGATCCGCTCGATGAGTCCGCTGCGGATGCCCTGCGGGGCGACAAGCAACCGCCGGTACGCGGTCTGTCGGCTGTACCCGGTGAGCACGTTGAACAGGTCGGTCAGGTCCGCGCCGATCTCCGGGTCGGCGGTCAGCATGCCGAAGTCCTCGTACATCCGGGCGGTCTTCGGGTGGTAGTTGCCGGTGCCGATGTGGCAGTAGCGGCGGATCTGGTTGCCCTCCTGGCGGACCACGAGCGCTGTCTTGCAGTGCGTCTTCAGGCCGACCAGGCCGTACACCACGTGACAGCCGGCCCGTTCCAGCGTGCGCGCCCAGCCGATGTTCGCCACCTCGTCGAACCGGGCCTTCACCTCCACGAGCACCACCACCTGCTTGCCGGCGGCGGCAGCGTCGACAAGCGCGTCGACGATCGGGGAGTCGCCGCTGGTGCGGTAGAGGGTCTGCTTGATGGCCAGCACGTTCTCGTCGGCGGCGGCCTGCTCGATGAAGCGCTGCACGCTTGTGGCGAACGAGTGGTACGGGTGGTGCACCAGGATGTCGCCGTCGCGCAGGGTGGCGAAGACGCTGCGCGGCACCTCACCCTCGGCGAGCCGGGGATGGGTGGCCGGCACGAACGGCGGATCCTTGAGGTCCGGCCGGTCGGCCTCGCCGTAGACCTGCCACAACGCGGACAGGTCGAGCAGCCCGGGCACCCGCAGCACGTCCTGGTCGTTCATGTCCAGTTCGCGGACGAGCAGCTCAAGCATGTGATCGGAGATGGACGCGGCGGCCTCCAGGCGGACCGGGGGGCCGAACCGGCGCCGGGCCAACTCCCGTTCCAGGGCCTGGAGCAGATCCTCGTCGCGGTCCTCGTCGACCTCCACCTCGGCGTTGCGGGTGACCCGGAACAGGTGGCACTCGACCACCTGCATGCCGCTGAACAGCTGCCCCAGGTGCACCGAGATCAGGTCTTCCACCGGCAGCATCCGCACGCCCGGCTGGTCCCGGTCCACCCGGACGAAGCGGGGCACGTTGTTCGGCACCTTCACCCGAGCGAACAGCTCCGAACCGCCGTCGGGGTCGCGTACCGCCACCGCCAGGTTCAGCGACCGCCCGGAGATGTACGGGAACGGGTGCGCCGGGTCCACCGCGAGCGGGGTCAGCACCGGGAAGATGTGCTCCCGGAAGTAGGTGCGCAACCGCTCCCGTTCGGGGTCGCCCAGCTCACCCCAGCGCAGGATGCGGATGCCCTCCTCGGCAAGCTTGGGCAGCACGTCGTCGACGAAGCAGGCGGCGTGCCGGGCGCCCAGCTCGGCGGTCCGCTCGGCGATCATCTCCAACTGGGTACGCAGGGGCAGCCGGTCCCCGCCGCGCACCGGCAGACCGGCGGAGAGCCGCCGCTTCAGCCCGGCGATGCGCACCATGTAGAACTCGTCCAGGTTGCTGGCGAAGATCGCCAGGAACTTGGCCCGTTCCAGCAGCGGGGTGCGCTGGTCCTCGGCCAGGGCGAGCACCCGGGCGTTGAAGTCGAGCCAGGACAGCTCCCGGTTGAGGAAACGGTCCTCCGGCAGCGGCCGGGCCGCCTCGTCCTCGTCCTCGTCCCCGGCCGGCAGGTCACTCGGCAGGACCGGATGGACGGCACCGGCGCCCGGCCCGTCCGCCTCGACGGCCGCCGGAGGGTCGAGGACCTCGTCCAGCCCGGAGGAGGCACCACCGGGATCGTCGGCGAGGGTGTCGGCGCGGGCGGCACCGGCCCGTTCGGCGCGGGACGGGCGGAAGCGGCCGTCGGTGCCGCGTACGCGGGAACCGTTGCGGAGGTCGGTGGCGGGCGGGCGGGCCGGTTGCTCGCGAGGGGTGCTCACCCGCTCATAATCACCCGATTACGGTAAACGCAAAATGAACTTGGGCTCGCCGGCTCAGATCATCGTCGGCAATGTCACCCGGACGACCTCGCCGTCGGGATCGGTGTCGATGCGAACCCGCTGGCCGAGCCGGAGTAACCGCAGCCCGGAGGCGTCGAAGGCCCGCGCGGGGAAGCGCATCTCGGTGCCGTCGTCGAGCAGCAGGACCCCGCTGCGCGTCGCCGCGTCATAGCTGGCCACCGTGCCCTGCATGCTGGCACCGTACACCCGGAGGTCAGCCCACCGGGCGGGCCGGGCGGTTCAGTCCGCGCCGGGCGGGCTTGTGGGTCAGCCCGGGCCGGGCGGGCCGAGCGGGTCAGCCCGCGGAGCGGGCCGGGCGGCCGGCGGTGACCAGCGCGGCGGTGCGTGGCCCCAGCCCGAGCCGGGCGGCGGCGGTCAGGTCCGCGGCGGTGTCCACGTCCCGGCGCAGGCTGGGCCAGTCGCCGTTGAGCGGCAGCGCCCCGCTCGCCGCGTGCGCTACCGCCGAGCCCACCCCGAAGCGGGGGTCAAGTGGTACCCCCGGCGGCGCGGTGAGCAGCACGGTGCCGCTGCCGGGTGCGTCGGGCACGAAACGGCGTACCGCGGGTCGCCCGTTCTGCGCCGCGAGCAGTGCGCCGGCCAACTCGGCGGGGCGCAGCGCCGGCAGGTCCGCCGTGAGCCCGGCCACCCACCCGGCCGTGGTCGCTGTCGCGCCGTGCCGGAACGCGGCGTTCAGCCCGGCGGCCGGTTCGTCGGGCAGCACCCGCGCGCCGGCGGCCCGCGCCGCCCCCGCCACCCGGGCGTCGTCGGTCACCACCAGGGCCTCGGCGACCGCCGGGCAGGCCAGCACCGCGCGGAGCGTGTCGGCCGCCAGGGCCAGCGCCAGTTCCTCGTGCGGTACGCCCGGCAGTGCGCCCCGCAGCCGGCTCTTTGCCGCGGCCAGTTGCTTCACCGGCACCACCACGGCCCACCTCGGCTGACTCACGCCCGCAATCCTGCCAGCCGGACGGCGGGACCCTCGCTGGCCGTACCGGGGGCGAGCAGGCATGATTTCCGCTGCGGGTGTCGCGGGCGGGTTTCGCGGCCGGGGTTGGGGCGCGACGAGGAGGCAGAGTGGCACGGCGGAGGCTGGGGTTCTGGCAACGGTTCGCCGTGGGGCTGGTGAAGCCGGTGATGACGGTATGGACCCGCCGGACCTGGCGTGGCCAGGAGCACCTTCGACGCGACGGCGGCATCATCATCGTGGCGAACCACATCTCCCACGCCGACCCGCTGGTCTCCGCGCACTTCATCTATGACTCCGGACGTTGGCCGCAGTACCTGGGCAAGGCCAGCGTGTTCCGGGTGCCGGTGGTCGGCTGGATCCTGCACCGGTGCCTGCAGATCCCGGTCGAGCGGGGCAGCGTCGACGCGGTCCGCTCGCTGGACTCCCTGGTCGCCGCGCTCGACCAGGGTGGCGCCGTGGTGATCTACCCGGAGGGCACCACCACCCGACAGCCCGAGCTGTGGCCGATGAAGGCCAAGACCGGTGCCGCCCGGCTGGCCCTGGCCACCGGCGCTCCCGTGGTACCGGTGGTGATGTGGGGACCGGAGCGGCTCTTCGACCCCCGGACCAGCCGTGTCAACCCGCGTCCCCGGATCCCGGTGACGGTTGTCGCCGGAGCACCTATCGACCTGAGCCGGTGGGCGGACGCCCAGCCGACCCGGGTCACCCTCGAGGAGATGACGGACACCATCATGCTGCGGCTGCGGGACATGCTCGGCGAGGTCCGTGGCGGCACCCCGCCGCCGCTGTGGGAGCGACCTGCCCGGTCCTCCGCCAGCCGCGACCGGCAGGGTGAAGCGGCGTGAACGGGCGACACGTCGGACCTGGCACCGGTGTGGTTCCGGCCGTCCCGACGCGTTCGGGAGCGGTCGCGTGACCGGCCACGTCGCGGTGCTCGGTGCCGGTTCGTGGGGCACCGCGTTCGCCAAGATCCTCGCCGACGCGGGCCGGGACGTGACGGTGTGGGCCCGCCGTGCGCCGGTCGCCGAGAGCATCCGCACCGAGCGCCGCAACCCGGAGTACCTGCCCGGTGTGCTGCTGCCGGCCCGGGTCACCGCCACCGGCGACGCGGCCGAGGCGATCACCGGCGCCGAGGTGGTGGTGCTGGCCGTGCCGTCGCAGACCCTGCGCGGCAACCTCGCCGAGTGGGCCGGGCATCTGCACCCCGACTCGACCCTCGTGTCGCTGATGAAGGGCATCGAACTCGGCACCACCAAACGGATGAGCGAGGTCATCGTGGAGACCGCCGGGGTCGCCGCGGACCGGGTGGTAGTGGTCTCCGGCCCGAACCTGGCGCCGGAGATCGCCGCCGAGCAGCCCGCCGCGACAGTGGTCGCCGGGACGAACAGCCACCGCACAGTGCTCGTGCAGTCGTCGATCCGGACGCCCTACCTGCGCCCGTACACGAACGACGACGTGATCGGTTGTGAGCTGGGCGGGGCGGTCAAGAACGTGATCGCGCTGTCGTACGGCATCGCCACCGCTATGGGTTTCGGCGACAACACCCGGGCCATGCTGATGACCCGGGGGCTGGCCGAGACGGCCCGGCTGGGCGTGGCACTCGGCGCGGACCCGATCACCTTCGCCGGCCTCGCGGGCATGGGGGACCTGGTCGCCTCCTGCTCGTCCCCGCTCGCCCGCAACCGCACCTTCGGCGAGCATCTGGGCCGTGGTGAGACGCTGGAGCAGGCCCAGGCCGCCACCCGGCAGACCGCCGAGGGTGTGAAGAGTTGCCTGGCGATCCGGGACCTCGCCCGGGCGCACGGTGTGGAGATGCCGATCACCGAGCACGTCGAGCGGATCTGCCATGAGGGGATGGATCCACGCCTCGCCGTGGAGACCCTGATGAGCCGGACCGCCAAACCCGAGTCGTATGAGTGAGGAACCAATGAGCGAACTTGGTGACGGCACCCGCTGCGTACGCGCCGGTCTGCCGGAGCCGGCCCCGGGGGACCCGTTCCTGCCCGGCCCGGTGTTCGCCGCGCCGTACCACCTCGACCCGTGGCAGGGGCAGGGCAGCTCGCCAAACGGCTACGGCCGCCCGGACAACCCGACCCGACGGCTGCTGGAGGCCGCGGTGGGCGAGTTGGAGGGCGGCGACTGCCGGGTCTTCGCCAGCGGTCAGGCCGCCATCACGGGGACGCTGCTCACCCTGCTGCGCCCGGGGGACACAGTGGTGCTGCCCGCCGACGGGTACTTCCCCGTCCGGGCCTTCGCCACCGCCGTGTTGGAGACGATCGGCGTGCGGGTGCTCTTCGTGCCGACAGTGGGGCCGTACCCGTCCTTCGAGGGCGTCCGGCTGGTGCTTGTCGAGACCCCGGCCAACCCGGGCCTGGACGTTGTCGACGTGGCCGCCCTGGCGCAGCAGGCGCATGCCGCGGGCGCCCTGCTCGCCGTCGACAACACCACCGCCACCCCGCTGGGGCAGCGCCCGCTCGACCTCGGCGCGGACCTGGTGGTGGCCTCCGGCACGAAGGCGCTCACCGGTCACTCGGATCTGCTGCTCGGCTACCTGGCCAGTCGCTCCGTCGAGGTGATCGAGGCGGTGACGACCTGGCGTACCGGCACGGGTTCGGTCCCGGGCGCGTTCGACGCCTGGCTGGCACACCGGTCGCTGGCCACCCTCGACCTGCGCCTGGCCCGGCAGAGCGCGAACGCCGCCGCCGTCACCGACCTGCTCGCCGACCGGTCGGACGTCGCCGGGTTGCGGTGGCCGGGGCGGCCGGACGACCCGGCGTACGCGGTGGCCTCGGCGCAGATGCGCCGGATGCCCGGGGTGCTCTCCTTCGACCTGGGTACCGCCGAGCGGGTGGGTCGATTCGTCGAGGCCGCTCGGCTGGTGGTGGCGGCGACCTCCTTCGGTGGCCTGCACACCACCGCGGACCGGCGGGCGCAGTGGGGTGACGACACCGCGCCCGGTTTCGTCCGGCTGTCCTGCGGGGTGGAGGACACCCCCGACCTGGTGGCCGACATCGCCGCCGCGCTGGACGCGGCCGGGCCGCGTTGACCGTTCCGGCGACAAACCCCGACCGGTCCGCCCTGATCAGCCGGCTGCGGGCCGCCGGCTGCGTCTACGCCGAGGACGAGGCCGACCTGTTGCTGGCCGCGGCCGACTCACCGGCGATGTTGGCCGACCTGACCGACCGTCGGGTGGCGGGTGAGCCGCTTGAGTACCTGCTCGGCTGGGCGGAGTTCTGCGGTCTGCGGATCGCCGTCGACGCCGGCGTCTTCGTGCCCCGCGGTCGGACGGCCCTGTTGGTCGAGGTGGCCGCCGGGTTGACCGGCCCGGCTCCGGCGGTGGTCGACCTGTGTTGCGGCTCCGGGGCGACCACTGTCGCGTTGGCGCACCGGCTCGCGCCGCGCTGGCTGGCCGCCGCCGACATCGACCCGGCGGCCGTGGCGTGTGCGCGCCGCAACCTGGCCGGCCTGAACGCCGAGGTGTACGAGGGTGACCTGTTCGCGCCGCTGCCGCCGCAGTGGCGGGGTCGGCTGGACCTCGTCCTCTGCAACGCCCCCTACGTGCCGACCGACGCGGTGGCGCTGATGCCGCCGGAGGCGCGGTTGCACGAGGCCCCGGTGGCGCTCGACGGCGGGCCGGACGGGCTCTCCGTGCTGCGCCGGGTGGCTGTCGAGGCGGCCGAGTGGTTGGCGCCGGGTGGGCACCTGGTGGTCGAGGCCGGCGTCACCCAGGTGGACGCGCTCGCTGCGGCCTTCGAGGACGCTGGCCTGCTGCCCACCGTCCGGCACGACGACGACCTAGACGCCACCGCACTCCTAGCCCGCCGCCCAACCGGTTGATCATGGAGTTGTGGTGTCCAGTTGGGCCAACAACACGGTGTTCGTCCCCCACCACAACTCCATGATCGACAGGGGAGGGGCGGGGTGAGGTGGTCGGGCGTGACGGGGGAGCGGGGTTGGCACTAGCCTCGGCTCACACTCATGACGGGCGGGAGGCGGTTTCGGTGGGCAGCGCAGGGGTGCCGGTGGTCGTCGGGCTCGACAACGGCGGCACCAGCAACAACGCCACAGTGCTGACGGTGGACGGCCGCTTCCTGGTGGACGGGCTGTTGGAGATCCCCAGCGAGGTGCGGTCCGGACCGGAGGCGGCGATCGAGGCGCTGGCCCGGGCGTTCGACGGCGCGCTGGCGCAGACCGGCGTGCCGCGTGAGCTGGTCCGGGCGGTGGGCCTCGACACTCCCGGCCCGGCCAGCGCCGACGGCGTCATCTCGTCGCGGGGTTCCACGAACTTCTCCCAGCCGGCGTGGCGGGGCTTCGACGTGCGGGGCGCGTTGCAGCGCCGGCTCGGCCTGCCGGTGATCTACCACAACGACGGCAACGCCGCCGCGCTCTACGCCCACCACGTGCACTTCGGCGACGACGCGATGAACCGCTCGTCGGTCTCCGCGATCGTCGGCACCGGTCTCGGCGGCGGTGTGGTCGAGAGCGGCCGGGTGATCGCCGGCGCCGCCGGGATGGCCGGGGAGCTTGGTCACGTGCACATCCCGCTGGGCGGGCTGATCGGCCCGGGGCAGTCGGAGCCCACCTGCGCCTGCGGCTTCACCGGGGACGTGGAGAGCATCGCCTCGCTTACCGGCATCGAACGCAACCTGCTGCCGTACTGGTTGACCCGCTATCCCGACCACCCGCTCGCGGCCGAGCCGGTGGCCCGCGCGGCGAAGTTGGTCCGGGGGTACGGCGAGCGGGGGGACGCCCTCGCGCGGGACCTCTTCACCCAGCAGGCGATGGCGCTGGGCCGGCTGTTCACCCTCGCGGCCAACTTCACCGATCCGCACGCCTACTTCGTCGGCGGTGGGGTGGTGGAGGCGGCGGCGGAGTTCCGCGACTGGTTCCTGGCGACGGTCCGCGAGCACACCGTGCTGCGCGAGGAGCAGGCGGCGGTCGCCACCTTCGCCCTGGTGCCGGAGCGGGACATGGCCGGTGCCCGGGGCGTGGCGATCGCGGCGTTGGAGACGCTGCGTGCCGTCCCGGAGCCCCGACCGCTTGTCGCCTGAGGTCAGGCCCGCGCGGCTGTCGCGCCGTCATCAGGACCGTCTCGGGCGGTGACCATCGGTCAGTGCCGTGGGTGCGGAAGCGGTGGTGAGCGGCACACCTCGGGGCCATTGTTCGTACCTCCGAGGCATACCGCTCACCAGCACACCGGCCCGGTGGGCAGCCACCGTGGCTGGCCCTTGCCGGTCAGCTCAGCGGCTCGGCCGCCCGGTCACCGCAGGGGTGGTGCCTGGGCGAAGGCGGCCCAGGCGGCCGGCGGGAACAGCAGCGCCGGCCCGGACGGGTCCTTGGAGTCGCGGACGGCCACCAGCCGCGCGATGGCGGCCACCTCCACGCAGGCGCCCTCGTCGCCGCTGCGGCTGCTCTTGCGCCACGCCGCCGCGGCCATGGCCGCTGTGATCGTCGGTGTCATCGGTCTTACCGTCCCTTCAGGGCTGTCAGGAGCATTCCGCGGCTGTCGGCCGGGCTGAGCGCCACGCTTCGGAGATGCTCCATGATCTTGGTGCAGGTCCGCGTCTCGCCGGCGCGGTCGAGGATCATCTGACCGGCGACGGTCTCCACCGAGGCGATGATCGGATCCTCGGGATCGGCGAACTCGAGGATGTGCAACGAGCCTCGGGTGCCCCGGTGGTAGCCGGCGGAGAGCGGGATCACCTGAACGGTGATGTTCGGCAACTCGGCCATCTTGACCAGGTGCCGCAGTTGGCCGTCCATCACCGACTGGTCGCCGACCGGGCGCAACAGCGCGCCCTCGTCGATGATCGCGTCGAGGATGGGCGGGGATTCGCCGGTGAGCCGTTGTTGCCGATCTAGTCGGATCTTGACCCGCTGCTCCACCAGGTCGTCGCCGAGGGTGTGCGGGCCGCCGCGCATCACGCCACGGATGTAGTCGGCGGTCTGGAGCAGACCGGGCACCACCGAGGGCTCGAAGTTGGCGATGGCGGTCGCCTCGGCCTCCAGCGCGATGAAGTCGATGGTGCGCGGATCCAGCAGGTACGAGTACGACACCCACCAGCCCGGCTTGCGGGCGTCCTTGGCGAGCTGCACCGCCGCCGCCACCTCCTCGGCACTTACCCCGTACGACGTGAGCAGCGCGCGCACGGTGGCCGGGGTGATCAGGGTCTGGGCGTTCTCGTACCGGGAGAGGGTGCTGCGGGTGCTGTTGATCTCATCCGCGGCGGTTTCCAGCGTCAGGCCGGCCGCCTCCCGGTGGTGGCGCAGGGCGATGCCGAGCCGGCGGGCACGGGCTGTCTTCGGGGCCATACATCGATGGTCGCACACATCTCTGGGAACGTCTGCATGAGAGAACGTCGATGAGAGTTGCATTCACGGCTGTGAACGTGTCAATCTGTTAGCGCGTCCTCACCGCCGGTTGTCGTGGCGACGGTGGTGGTGAGCGACCGGAGGGATGGGGCGCGCGGCGATCGGGTTTCTCCCCCGTGCCCGATCGTCGCGTGCCGCGCCATCCCGCCCGCCGGAAGGAGGCGACGACGTGCGTACCGGTCCGGAGCCCTGCGCTGCACAACCGGTCGGTCCCCGGTGACCCGCTTCCTGGTGGTGCTCACCGACGTGCGTCCGGTCGAGGGTGTCGACCGCGACGAGCGGACCGTGCCCGAGCGGCGACGGCAGGTGGTCGGCGCCAACACCCGGGAGGCCGCCGACCGGATCGCCGGAGCGTTCATGGCGCTCGGCATGGTGCGCGCAGGTCGGCAACGGGTGAAGGTCATCGCGGTCGGCCGTCGGCACGCTCGGGACTGATCCCGCACCGGCTGCCCGTCCCTCACGTGGCAATAGTCCCGTCACGCACCGTATATCCTCTGATGACCGATCGACGTGTCGCGCCGCGGCTCGCCGGGTATCGCCTCGCCCCGTGGCCACGCACAGTAAGGTCAACCGGGTGAGCGCCACCGGCGAGCACGACCAGCCGCAGTCGCGTACGAAGAGGTGACCGGAGTGACCACCCCAGGCAAAACCCGTGTGGCGATCGTCTTCGGCGGCCGCAGCCCGGAACACGGCATCTCCTGCGTCAGCGCCGGCAGCGTGTTCGGCGCACTCGACCCGGACGAGTTCGAGGTGGTGCCCGTCGGCATCACCCGGGCCGGCCAGTGGGTGCTGACCAGCGGAGACCCGGCCCAGCTCGCGATCGAGGCCCGGCAGCTGCCGGAGATCACCGCCGACTCCGGCGACGACGTCGTGCTGCGCGCCGACCCCACCGGTAACGGTCTGATGGTGCTCGACCCGACCGAGGGGCCCCGGGTGCTTGCCGACGTCGACGTGGTCTTCCCGGTGCTGCACGGCGCGTACGGCGAGGACGGCACCATCCAGGGAATGCTGGAGATGGCCGGCATCCCCTACGTCGGGGCGAACGTCTTCGCCTCCGCCGCCGCCATGGACAAGGAGTTCACCAAGAAGCTCTGCGCCGTCGAGGGCATTCCGGTCGGCACGTACGCCGTGCTGCGCAACGGGATGACCCTCAGCGAGCAGGACAAGGAGCGGCTCGGCCTGCCGGTCTTCGTCAAGCCGTCCCGGGCCGGGTCGTCGTTCGGCGTCAGCAAGGTCACCGACTGGGCCGACCTGGACGCCGCTGTCGCCGCCGCCCGGCAGTTCGACCCGAAGGTCATCATCGAGGCCGCGATCGTCGGCCGCGAGATCGAGTGCGGCGTGCTGGAGGGTGAGGCCGGCGGCACGCCCGAGGCGTCCGTCCTGGCCGAGGTGCGGGTCGTCGCGGACCACGACTTCTACGACTTCGAGGCCAAGTACCTCGACGACTCCTGCGAGTACGACCTGCCGGCCAACCTGCCCGAGCGGGTGACCCGCCAGGTGCAGGAGTACGCGGTTCGCGCGTTCACCGCGCTTGACTGCGCCGGTCTGGCCCGGGCCGACTTCTTCGTCACCCCCGAGCTGGACGTCTATCTCAACGAGATCAACACGATGCCCGGGTTCACCCCGACGTCGATGTTCCCCCGGATGTGGGCGGCCTCCGGCCTGGAGTACCCGAAGCTTGTCAACCGGCTGATCCGGACCGCCCAACGGCGCGGCGTCGGCCTGCACTGAGCCACCCGGTCCCCCCGCGCGGTTCAGTCGGCGTGGGGGGCCAGCTCAGCGTTGGCAGCCGGACGGGATGGCACCGCCGGAGGGCACGCTCGCCACTATCGTGCTGGAGATCGACGGCACCCACTGCAACGGCTGCGCGTACGCCCGCGGGACCCGCACCTCGATCGACGTCTCCCGGTCGACAGTGGTGAGCACCGTCTGCTCGCCCTGCTCGGCCAGGTGCCAGCAGACCCGGTTGACCGTCCAGACCTCGTCGGTGGCGGGGAAGGTCGGCTCGGTGCCGCCGCAGGCCACTGTGAGCGCGGGGTCGCCGTACGCCGCGTTCTGCTCCGGGCCGGCGGTGACCGGCCGCTGGGCCAGGTCGCGGATGCTCGTCGGCAGCTGGGAGAGCAGGGCCCGGCAGACAGTGGCCGGGCGGGCGGCCAGCGCCGGGGCGGCCATCTCCACCGGGGCGGTGGACTGCACCCGGGCGGTGGTCGCGGACGGCGACGGCGCGGCGGCCGGCGCGTCCGGGGTGAGTTTGGTGAAGGCCAACACGGCCACCAGCAGCGTGATCGGCAGCGCGATCAACGTGGCCAGCAGGGCGGCACCGCGGATGGTCCGGTCCCGTCCGGCCGGCGCGGCGGCGGCCGGGTCGGCCGCCGCACCGATACCGTCAGCCGGCTCAGGTGTCGCGTCGGACCCGTCGCGCGCCCCGTCGTCGTTCAGAGCAGCGGAGGAGTTCGTCATCTCGTCCACCTACAGCCGCACCACCGAACAGGTGAGGGTGCGGGTGATGCCGGGCACCATCTGCACCTTGCTGACAATGAGTTTGCCGAGTTCGTCGACGGTGTTCGCCTCGGTGAGGACGACCACGTCGTACGGCCCGGTGACGGCGTCGACGCGCACCACGCCGGCGAGGTCCGCGATGAGACCCGCCACGTCACGTGCCCGGCCCACCTCGGTCTGGATGAGGATGTACGCCTGTACCACGACTAGACCTCCGTCCGTCGCCGCCCGGGAGCGGCCCGAAGGGTGAAACTACCTTACGGACCAGGTCTGATCCCTATCGGTGGTCAAGGAGCAGCGGTGAGCGAGAACGGCGGAGCCGGGCAGCACGGGCGGAACGCCGGCGGCGGTGCCAGCGTGTCCGGGATCGGGGAGTTCGGGCTGATCGGGAGGATCACCGCCCGGCTCACCTACGGACCGGCGACCCTGCTCGGTCCGGGCGACGACGCGGCGGTGGTGGCCGCGCCGGACGGACGGGTGGCGGCCTCCACCGACGTGCTCGTCGACGGACGGCACTTCCGGCGGGACTGGTCCTCCGCCCGCGACGTCGGGCACCGGGCGGCGGCGGCCAACCTGGCCGACATCGCGGCGATGGGAGCCACGCCGACCGCCCTGCTGGTCGCCCTCTGCATGCCGGCGGACCTGGACACCGGCTGGGCGGAGGAGTTGGCCGACGGGCTCTCCGCCGAGGCGGCCACTGTCGGCGCGAGCGTCGTCGGCGGCGACATGTCGGCAAGTCCCACCCTTACCGTCGCGGTCACCGCGATCGGCGACCTCGCGGGCCGCCCGCCGGTGCTGCGCTCCGGTGCCCGACCGGGGGACGTGCTGGCCCTGGCCGGGCGCACCGGGTACGCGGCAGCCGGGCTCACAGTGCTCACCCGGGGCTTCCGCACTCCCCGGCTACTCGTCGAGGCGTACCGTCGGCCGCAGGTGCCCTATCCGGCCGGCCCGCAGGCCGCCCGGCTCGGCGCCACCTCGATGATCGACGTGTCGGACGGCCTGCTCGCCGACCTCGGGCACGTCTCGGCGGCCAGCGGCGTCGCGATCGACGTACGCCGCGACGCGTTCGAGGTGCCCCGGCAGATGGCCGACGCGGCGCGGGCGCTCGGCGTCGACCCGTACACCTGGATCCTCGCCGGTGGCGACGACCACGCGCTGGCCGCGACGTTCCCGCCCGCTGTGGTGTTGCCGCCGGACTGGCGGCCGATCGGGATGGTCACGGACGGTAGCGGTGTGACTGTCGACGGCGCACCCCACGACGGCCCTGCCGGCTGGGACCACTTCCGGTGAGGCCCGGAGCCGGTCGTATTGTGGATACCGTGAGTGAGATTGAGATCCGAGCCGTGCGGTTCGACGCACCGGTGGCGCAGCGGTTGATCCAGGCCGCCCTTGCCGACCTCGCCGCCCGCTACGGTGGCTCCGGCGACGACACCCCGGTCGACGCTACCGAGTTCGAGCCGCCCGACGGCGCGTTCCTCGTCGCCTATCTGGCCGGCGAGCCGGTCGGCTGCGGTGGCTGGCGCAGCCACGGCACGGACTGCGCGGAGCTGAAGCGGATGTACACGACCCCGGCGGCACGTGGGCGGGGCGTGGCCCGTGCCGTGCTGGCGGCCGTCGAGCGTTCGGCCCGCGAGCACTGCCGCAAGCGGGTGGTCCTGGAGTGCGGCGACAAGCAGCCCGAGGCGATCGCCATGTACGGCTCCGCCGGTTACGAGCGGATCCCGAACTTCGGCTTCTACAAGGACGCGGAGGGCTGCGTCTCGTTCGGCCGTACGCTCTGACCGGCTACGGGTTGGTGCGCGCACGACAGAGCCGGCGGACCCGGAGGTCCGCCGGCTGAGTCGTACGAGAAGGTGGGTGCCGCCGCGTCAGGCGCGGGTGACCTTGCCGGCCTTGATGCACGAGGTGCAGACCTGCAGCTTCTTGGTGTTGCCGCCACCGGCCGGGGTGCGCACCGACTGGATGTTCGGGTTCCAGCGGCGGTTGGTCTTCTTCTTGGACCAGGGCACGTTGTGGCCGAAGCCCGGCCCCTTGCCACAGACGTCGCACACGCTAGCCACGGGATACTCCTGGGATTGAAACGTTCATGAGGTTGCCGGCCGAGGTGCTGCACGGGCAACCGCGTCAGCCTACCCGATGCCCCGCCGAGGTGACCAACCGCCCTGGCCCGGTGATCAGCCGCCCCTCCGCAGGTGGGTGGTGGGCGGCCGGCCAGGCGACGGCGGTGGTTCCGGCGGCAACTGTACCTGCCGGGCGGATCCCGTCCGTCGCGGCCGGGCGGGCGGGCCGGCCACGTGCGGCGCAACCGGACACGCCGGACGAGCCCGGCGCGTGTCGGTGCGCGCCAGTAGGCTTCTGGCCGTGCTGGACACCCTCGACGCCGCCGCGGTGCGCCGCTGGTGCGCGGGTGGGCTGGCCGCACTCAAGCGCCACCAGGGTGAGATCGACAGGCTCAACGTCTATCCGGTGCCCGACGGCGACACCGGCACCAACCTGGTGCTCACCCTCACCTCGGCCCAGCAGGCCCTCGCGATGGATCTGGACACTCTCCCCGACAGCGGGCCGACCGGGCACGGGCACGCGCTGCGGCTGATGGCCCAGGGTGCGCTGCTCGGCGCGCGGGGCAACTCCGGGGTCATCCTGTCGCAGATCCTGCGGGGGTTCGCCGACGAGGTCGCCGCGTCCCCGGCGGTGCGCGGCCGGGAGTTGGCCGCCGCGCTGCGGTGCGGCACCACCGCCGCGTACACAGCGGTTGCCCGGCCGGTCGAGGGCACAGTGCTCACCGTGGTCGCGGCGGCCGCCGCCGCGGCCGACCGGGCGGACAGCGACGACCTGGTGGCGGTGGCCCGGGTCGCGGCGCGGGCGGCGGCCGACGCGCTCACCCGCACCCCGGAGCAGTTGCCGGCGCTGGCCCGCGCGGGCGTGGTCGACGCCGGTGGGCGCGGGCTCTGCGTGCTGCTCGACGCCCTGGTCGAGGTGCTTACCGGGGAGAGCACCGGCCAGCCGGCACCCACCCCGCGCTCGGCCCGCCCGGCGGCCACCGCCGCCCGGGAGACCGGCTCCGAGGAGTACGCGTACGAGGTGCAGTTCCTGCTCGACGCGCGGGCCGAGGCGGTGGCCGGGATGCGCCAGGCACTGGACGCCCTGGGGGATTCGCTGGTCGTCGTCGGCGACGGTCGGGAGCCGGAGGGCACCTGGAACGTCCACGTGCACGTCAACGACGTGGGCGCGGCTGTCGAGGCGGGCGTCGCCGCCGGCCGCCCGTACCGGATCTCGGTCACCCGGTTCGCCGACCAACCCGAGACGCCCCGCGGCCCGGTGTCGGACGGCCGGGCCGCGGTGGTGGTCGCCACCGGCGGCGGCATCGCCGAGTTGTTCGCCGCGGAGGGCGCCACAGTGGTGCCGGGCAACCCGTCCACCGGTGAGTTGCTCGACGCGATCCGCGGCACCGGCGCGGCCCGGGTGGTGGTCCTGCCCAACGACGCCAACACCGGGGCGGTGGCGGGCGCGGCAGCCCGGGAGGCCCGTCGGCACGGCATCAGGGTGAGCGTGGTGCCGACCCGATCGCCGGTGCAGGCGCTTGCCGCCCTCGCGGTCCGCGACGGCGACCGCCGCTTCGAGGACGACGTGATCGCGATGGCCGAGGCCGCCGGCGCCTGCCGGTACGCCGAGGTCTGTCACGCCAGCCGGGAGGCGCTCACCGTGGCCGGCCCGTGCCGTCCGGGCGATGTGCTGGCGCTCGTCGAGGGGGAGGTGCACCTGATCGGCACCGACCTCACCGAGACCTGCGCCGCGGTGGTCGACCGGATGCTCGGCGGCGGTGGTGAGATGGTCACCCTGCTGTCCGGGGTGGACGCCCCGGCCGGGCTCACCGATGCCGTCCGCGCGCACGTCGCGCGACGGTGGCCGTTCGTCGAGGTGCACGCGTACCCGGGCGGCCAGCCGTTTTATCCGCTCCTGGTAGGGATCGAATGAGCGAACCAGCCACCGTCGACACCGCGCTGAAGAAGCTGGTCGGGGACAAGACAGCCAAGGCACTGGCCGCGCACCTCGACCTGCACACAGCGGGTGACCTGGTCTACCACTTCCCGCGGCGTTACGACGAGCGGGGCGAGCACACCGACATCCGTTCGCTCGACGTCGGCGAGCAGGTCACCGTGCTGGCTCAGGTGCAGCGCACCGCCGTGCGCCCGATGCGGCAGCGACGGGGCAACCTGCTGGAGGTGACAGTCGGCGACGGCTCAGGTGGGCTGCTGACGCTTACCTTCTTCGGCAACCAGGCGTGGCGCGAGCGGGAGCTGCGCCCCGGCCGGTGGGGGCTGTTCGCCGGCAAGGTCACCGAGTTCCGGGGCAAACGGCAGCTCAACGGCCCGGAGTACGTCCTGCTCGGCGAGGGTGGTGACGGCGAGGCGGCGGCCAACGACGAGATCGAGGAGTTCGCCGGTGCGCTGATCCCGGTCTACCCGGCCGCCGCGGCAGTGCCGACCTGGGTGATCGCGCGTTGTGTGCGGGTCGTGCTCGACACGTTCACCCCGCCCGACGATCCGCTGCCGGATGACGTGCGGGCCAGCCGCAAGCTGGTCGGGCTGGGCACCGCGTTGACCGAGATCCACCGGCCGACCAGCAAGGAGGCGCTGTACCGGGCGCGGCGGCGGCTCAAGTGGGACGAGGCGTTCGCCGTCCAGCTGACGCTCGTGCAGCGCAAGCACCGGGCGGCCGACTGGCCGGCCCGGCCCCGCCCGCCCCGCCCCGGCGGGCTGCTCGACGCCTTCGACGCCCGACTGCCGTACGAGCTGACGGCGGGTCAACGCGACGTCGGCGTGGAGATCGCCGGGGATCTGGCCACCCCGCACCCGATGCACAGGTTGTTGCAGGGTGAGGTGGGTTCGGGCAAGACGGTGGTGGCGTTGCGGGCGATGCTCCAGGTGGTCGACGCGGGTGGGCAGGCCGCGCTGCTGGCACCCACCGAGGTGCTGGCCGCCCAGCACCACCGTGGCATGCTCGACCTGCTCGGGCCGCTCGGGCGGGCCGGTGAGCTGGGGTCCGCCGAGCACGCCACCCGGGTCGAGCTGGTCACCGGCTCGCTGGGTGCGGCGGCGCGGCGGCGGGCGCTCGGCGAGGTGGCCAGCGGTGCCGCCGGCATCGTGCTCGGCACCCACGCCCTGCTCTACGAGGGCGTCGACTTCGCCGACCTCGGCCTGGTCGTCGTCGACGAGCAGCACCGCTTCGGCGTCGAGCAACGCGACGCGCTGCGAGCCAAGGCCGACCAGCCGCCGCACACGCTTGTCATGACGGCCACCCCGATCCCGCGCACTGTGGCGATGACCGTCTACGGCGACCTGGAGGTCTCCACCCTCTCCCAACTGCCCCGGGGGCGGTCACCGATCGCCTCGCACGTGGTGCCCGCCGCCGAGAAACCGGCCTACCTGGACCGGGCCTGGCGTCGACTGCGTGAGGAGGTGACCGCCGGCCACCAGGCGTACGTGGTGTGTCCCCGGATCGGTGACGGTCCCACGTCCGACGAGGAGCCGCCACCCGAGGACGACAACGGTCGACGCCCACCGCTGGCGGTGACCGAGGTGGCCCCGCTGCTGGCCGAGGGGCCGTTGCACGGGCTGCGGATCGGCGTGCTGCACGGTCGCCTGCCGGCCGACGAGAAGGACGCGGTGATGCGTTCCTTCGCCGCCGGTGACCTGGACGTGCTGGTGGCGACCACGGTGATCGAGGTCGGCGTCGACGTGCCGAACGCCACGGTGATGATCGTGCTGGACGCCGACCGGTTCGGTGTCTCCCAACTGCACCAGTTGCGGGGCCGGGTCGGCCGGGGCGCGGCCGCCGGGCTGTGCCTGCTGGTTAGCGAGGCCGCCGAGGGCTCGTCGGCACGGGAGCGGCTCGACGCGGTCGCGTCCACCAGCGACGGTTTCAAGCTCGCCGAGCTGGATCTGGAGCAGCGCCGCGAGGGCGACGTGCTGGGTGCCACCCAGTCCGGGCACCGCTCCCATCTGCGCCTGCTGTCGCTGCGCCGCGACGCGGACCTGATCCGCGACGCCCGCGCCGAGGCGATCACCCTGATCGAGCAGGACCCGGACCTGAGCGGCAACCCGGCGCTGGCCGCCTCGGTCGCCGCGCTCGTCGACGAGGACCGCGCCGAATACCTGGAGAAGGGCTGAGGCGTCCGCCACCCGTGGCTGTGCCCCGGTGACGAGGTGGGTTGGGCGACGGCGAGTTCGTCGCGGGCCTTCCCGTTGACCTGGTGACCGGCAGGTGTCCACCCGCAATGGCTGAGGGCGCGTCGACCAGATGGTCGACGCGCCCTCAGTTGTCAGCTAGAGCGTGTTGTCTCAGGCGGTGAAGCGAACCTTACGACGACGCGCCATCACGAACAGGACAGCACCAGCGGCGAGCAGCACCGCGGCGCCGGCGATGATCCCGCCGGTCGCGGCACCGGTCAGCGGCAGCGCCGGCCCGTCGTTGTCGCCGCCACCCTGGCCCGGGGTGCACTCGGCCGGCTTGACCCACTTGACAGCGTCGGCCGGGTCGGCCTGCTCACCCTCGACGCTCGGGGTGACGGTCAGGCCCTCGTACGCCTCGAAGGAAACCTCGGTCTTCTTGCCCGGGACCAGCTCGAGCTTCTTGACGACGTTCTTCTCCGAGGTCAGCACGACGGTCTCGGTGACGCCGTCGGCCGGGTTGTCGGCGGTGATGACAAGCGCGTCACAGTCGAAGACGATCTCGAACACCGGAGCGTTGGGCTCCTCCGGCACCAGCGGGCCGGTCGGCTCGCTCGGCTGCGTGGTCGGCACCGGGCTGGTCGGGACCGGAGTGGTCGGGACCGGAGTGGTCGGCGTCGCGCTCGGGGTCGCAGACGGGGTCGCGCTCGCGCTCGGGGTCGCGCTCGGCGTCACTGTCGGCGTGGGGGTGGGCTTCGTCGGCGTCGGCGTCGGCGTGGCCGTCGGCGGCGTGGTGCAGTTCTTGCTCAGCTTCGCGGTGCCGGAAGCGGTGTTGGTGATCAGCTTGCCGTTGCGGATCCACTTGGCGGTGACCTTCAGCTCGAGGGCCTTGCCCTTGGTGGTGAGCTGAGTGCCGGAAACCTTGCCGTTGGCGGCAATCTTGGTGCCCTTGGCGATGCCGTTGATGGTGGTGCCGGAGGGGGTCCACACCTCGGTGATGGTGGCTTCGAGGTCGCGCTCGCTGTTCTCCACCTTCCACTCGACGCGGTGCACGCCGTTAGTGGTCAGGCAGGCGGTGCCGCTGATGGTCGTGTGGTGCGCGAGTGCCGGACCGGCGAAGGTCGCTGCGCCGGTGAGGCCGATCAGCGCGCCTGCGGCGATGGCCGCGACGCGCCGCATCGGAGACTTGGGGAGGTTCAACGCCTGCTCCTGGTGAGGGGGGTACGGATCGCGGCGGGAGGTCGGGAGGCGGGGCGACCGGGTGGGTCGTCTGCTCACCGGGACGTCCGCGACGCGGGGGCGTTCCCGCGCGAAGCGGGGACAGACGGTGACTGTACTGACCGGTCATCAATGAGGGGAGTCCTCATCATTACCTAAGGGCAATGTAGTGAATTCGTGATCTTTGATGAACGGAAGGTGCTCGACTGATCACTGAGGACGTGTAGCGTCGATGACCGATGGGTGGATCCGCAATGGACCGAACGGCGGCGAGGGAGGTCAGGGGCATTTCAGGTGCGGCCGACGACGTCAAGACCTCACCTGGGGCGCTGCCCGGCCCTCGCGATACCGGCGGTGTCGGTCGTGGTTGGCGTCGACTCGCGTAGCGTCGCGGGCATGAGCAGGAGGAGACGGTGACCCGGATCGTGGCCGGGACGCTCGGCGGGCGGCGGATCGCCGCGCCGGCCGGCGCCGGCACCCGACCCACGTCCGACCGGGTCCGGGAGGCGCTGTTCAGCGCCGTCCAGGCCGAGGTCGACCTCGACGGCACCCGCTTCGCCGACCTGTACGCGGGCTCGGGCGCGGTCGGGCTGGAGGCGCTCTCCCGGGGCGCCCGGCACGTCCTGCTCGTCGAGTCCGACCCCCGGGCGGCCCGGGTGATCCGGGAGAACGTGGCAACCCTGCGCGTCGGCCCGGCCGTTCGTCTGGTCGCCGGGAAGGTGGCGACAGTGCTGGCCGCCGGTCCGGACGGCGGGCCGTACGACGTGGTCTTCGCCGACCCGCCGTACGCGGTGCCGGACGCGGAGATCACCGCGCTGCTGACGACGCTTGTCGATGGTGGCTGGCTGGTGCCCGACGCGCTGGTGGTGGTGGAGCGGTCCAGCCGCACCAGGCAGTTCGACTGGGTGGAGGGGATCACCCCGGACCGCAGTCGCCGGTACGGCGAGACCACCCTTTGGTACGGTCGCCGATCATGAGACGTGCGGTCTGCCCCGGTTCGTTCGACCCGGTCACCAACGGACACCTCGACATCATCGGGCGGGCCAGTCGGCTCTTCGACGAGGTGGTGGTCGGCGTCCTGGTGAACCAGTCGAAGAGTGGTCTGTTCACCGTCGAGGAGCGGATCGACATGCTCCGCGAGGTGACCTCGTCGTACGGGAACGTGCGGGTCGAGTCGTTCCGTGGGTTGCTTGTCGACTTCTGCCGGGCCCAGCAGGCGAGTGTGCTGATCAAGGGCCTGCGGGCGGTGAGCGACTTCGACTACGAGTTGCAGATGGCGCAGATGAACATCGGTCTGGCCGGCGTCGAGACGCTGTTCATGCCGACCAACCCGCTCTACTCGTTCCTCTCCTCCAGCCTGGTGAAGGACGTGGCGAAGTGGGGCGGCGACATCTCCGCCCACGTGCCGGACCCGGTCCGCGAGGCCCTGCAGGCTCGGCTGCGCCCCCGCCCCTGACCGCTGCACCCGGCCGAGCCGGCACCGCTTGTTGCTCAGGCACCCCTTTTGCGGAAGATTGTCGGGCGGTGTGGCGGCGGGTGACGATGTCGCGACGCGCCGGGTTGGGGCGGATGGGGCCCGGGTGGGTCGAGCACGACATGATTGGTGACGCGGGGAACGGCCGTAGCCCGCATCATGGAGGTCGGCCGAGGAACGACAGGAGTGAGGTACCGGTGGACCCGCTCGATCGCATCGACGAACTGATCGCCATGGTGGAGCAGGCCCGCTCCGTCCCGATGTCGCGTAACAACTGCATGGTCGACCGGGGTGAGATGATCGCCGCCCTCGACGAGATGCGTGCTGATCTCCCTGCTGACCTGCGTCGCGCCGCCGCGCTCCTGGAGGAACGCGACAAGATCATGGACGCCGGCAAGCGCGAGGCGGACCGGATCATCAGTGAGGGTGAGGCAGAACACGCCCGCCTGGTCTCGGTGAACGAGATCACCGTGTCGGCCGAGCACGAGGGCGCGCGGATCATCGCCGAGGCCCGGGCCGAGGCCCAGCGCCTGAGGGAGGAGGTCGACGACTACGTCGACACCGCGCTCGCCAACTTCGAGCAGTTCCTCACCCGGGCCCTGGCCTCGATAGAGCGGGGCCGGGACAAGATGCACGCGCTGCGGGAGATCGGCACCTTCGGTGGGGATGAGGCGGAACGCCCGCTACCCTTCTGAGCGGCACCTCACCAGCCGACATTCTCGCTCGGGTGTCGCCCCCGGTTCGACGGTCCGGGGGTCACCCAGGTAACCTTTTTTGTCGGCCTCTCACCGGCCGGAGTCTGACTATGCCCAAGCACTCGCCATCAACACTCAACCCCAGGTCGCCGCTGGTCCTCGACACGAGGGACCTGCCGCGCCGCCCTGGCGCGTTGCGTGAGGTCCAGCGGGTCGTGCCGGCACCGGCGGACCTCGGTGTGGAGTTGATCGGCGTGCCGGAGGGCGCGGACCTCGACCTCGATCTGAGGTTGCAGTCGGTGTCCGAGGGCGTGCTCGTCTCCGGGACCATCACCGGTCCCGTCCGGGGTGAGTGCGGCCGTTGCCTGCGCGAGATCAACGACTCGATGGGCGTGACGATCCAGGAGCTGTACGCGTACGAGGACAGCACCACGGACGCCACGACCGACGAGGACGAGGTGGGCCGGATGCAGGGCGATCTGATCGACCTGGAGCCGGCGCTGCGGGACGCGTTGGTGCTCACGCTGCCGACCAACCCGCTCTGCCGGGAGGACTGCCCAGGGTTGTGCCCCGAATGCGGGACACACTGGGACGATCTGCCGGCCGACCACAGTCACCAGCAGATCGACCCGCGTTGGGCGGGCCTGTCGCAACTGACCGTTACAGAGGAGTAAGAACCGTGGCCGTCCCGAAGCGCAAGATGTCGCGCAGCAACACCCGGTCCCGCCGGGCGAACTGGAAGGCGACAGTGGTCGCGACCGTCGCGTGCCCGCAGTGCAAGTCCCCGAAGCTGCCGCACGCCGCCTGCTCCGTCTGCGGCACCTACAACGGCCGCCAGGTTCTCGAGGTCTGACCTGGACGCCGAGTGACGCCCCCGACCCCAGGTCGGGCGGCGCGCGCACCCTGGCATTCGCCCGGTGCCCCGGCTTCCGCCGACGCTGGCCGGCCCACTCCGGCCGGCGTTCCGGTGGAGCCGGGCACCGCGCGGATCGCCGTTGACCTCCTCGGCGGGGACGACGCTCCCGCCGTCGTGGTTGACGGCGCTCTGCGGGCCATGCGCGCCGACCCTGACCTGCACCTGCTTCTCGTCGGCCCGGCCGAGGTCGCCGACGAGCTGATCGCTGCCCTCGATCCGCCGCAACGTGCGCGGATCACGGTGCGGCCCGTTCGTGATGTCGTCGGCATGGCCGACCATCCCAGCGCCGCCCGTGCGGAGAGCACGGTCCGGGCCGCGGTCACCGCCGTTCGCGACGGGACCGCCGACGCCCTGGTCTCCGCCGGCGCCACAGGTGCCACGGTCACCGCTGCCGTGCTCGGCCTCGGCCGCTGGCCGGAGATCCGCCAACCCGCGCTCGCCGCCACCCTGCCCACCGTGGCCGGGCCGGTCGTCCTCCTCGACGTCGGCGGCTCGCTGGAGCCCCGCCCGGCCACCCTCGCCCGCCACGCCGTACTCGGCGCCGCGTACGCCGCGGTGGCGCACTCGATCGCCGCGCCGCGGATCGGCCTGCTGTCGGTCGGCACCGAGGCCGGCAAGGGCGACCGGGTCCGCCGGGCCACCGACCCCCTGCTCGCCGTCGAGCCGCTGCCCGGTGGCGCGCGCTACGTCGGCCTTGTCGAGGGGTACGACGTGACCCTCGGCTCGCGCGTTGATGTGGTCGTCACCGACGGCTTCACCGGTAACGTGCTGCTCAAGGCCATCGAAGGCGCATACGCGATGGCCGGTGGCCCACCCGCCGAGGGCGGGGCGCCCCGGGCGGCCGCCCTGCTGGGCGTCGCGGGGACGGTGGTGGTCTGCCACGGATCCGCTCGCGCCGACGACGTCGCCTCCGGCATAGCCCTCGCCGCCCACCTGTGGCGGCGGCGCGCCACCGATCTGGTCTCGGCGTTGCTCGACGGCGACGCCGCGATGGACCGCACCGACCGCTCCACCGACACCGAGGTACGCACATCATGAGCAACGACAAGCGGCGGCGGGCGTCCGTCGGTCACCTGGAAGCCGCGTTCGGCGTGAGCCTGGAACCGGAGCTGCTCCAGCGCGCCCTGACCCACCGCTCGTACGCGTACGAGAACGGCGGGTTGCCCACAAACGAGCGGCTGGAGTTCCTCGGCGACTCGGTGCTCGGCGTGGTGATCACCACCGCGCTCTTCCACAACCACCCGGACCTGCCCGAGGGGCAGTTGGCCAAGCTGCGGGCCAGCGTGGTCAACATGCGGGCGCTCGCCGACGTGGCCCGTGGTCTGGGCCCGGACGGCCTCGGCGCGTACCTGCTGCTCGGCAAGGGTGAGGAGACCACCGGTGGCCGGGACAAGGCGAGCATCCTGGCCGACACACTCGAGGCGCTGCTCGGCGCGATCTACCTCCAGTACGGCCTGGACACCACGGGGATCGTCATCCACCGGCTCTTCGACCCGTTGATGGCCGAGTCGGCGGGTCGGGGTGCCGCACTGGACTGGAAGACGAGCCTTCAGGAGCTGACGGCGGCGCTCGGGCTCGGCGTCCCGGAATATCGGATCGAGGGCACCGGCCCGGATCACCTCAAGACGTTCACCGCCTGGGTGGTGGTGGCCGGCAACCGGTACGGCGGCGCCGAGGGGCGCAGCAAGAAGGAGGCCGAGCAGCGGGCCGCCGAGGCCGCCTGGCGAACGCTCGCCGAGCAGAACGGCCGGGCCGGCGACGACGGCCAGACCGGTCAGGCCGGCGATGGCCAGTCCGGCCGGAGCGGCGGCGACGGCCGGGGCCAGTTGGTCGACCCGGACGGCTCGGCCGACCGGGATGAGCCGTTCGGTCCGCTCGAACGCGCCGCTCGGGCGGCCGAGGCCGAGCAGGCCGACCACCTGGCGCAGGCCCTGCCGGCCGGGGGTGCCGACGGCCACGAGACCGGCCTGCGGCGTGCCTGAGCTACCCGAGGTGGAGACCGTCCGGCAGGGGCTGGCCCAGTGGGTCGTCGACCGTCGGATCGCCTCCGTCGAGGTCCGACACCCGCGTGCCGTGCGCCGGCACGTCCCCGGCGGCGTGCACTTCGCCGACGTGCTCGCCGGCCGGACCGTGCTGGACGTCCGTCGGCGCGGCAAGTACCTGTGGCTGCCACTGGACAGCGGCGACGCGATCATCGGCCATCTCGGTATGTCCGGTCAGCTGCTGCTCCAGCCACCCGGCACCGCGGACGAGACCCACCTGCGGGTCCGGTTCCGGTTCACCGACGACGGTCCGGAGCTGCGCTTCGTCGACCAGCGCACGTTCGGCGGGCTCTCGGTGAGCGAGGGCGGCGCCGAACTGCCCGACGAGATCGCGCACATCGCCCGCGACCCGATGGACCCGGAGTTCTCCGACGTGGAGTTCGTCGCCGCGCTGCGCCGCCGGCACACCGAGGTGAAGCGGGCACTGCTCGACCAGACCCTGATCTCCGGGGTGGGCAACATCTACGCCGACGAGGCACTCTGGCGTGCCGGGCTGCACGGCGGCCGACCCACCGACGCGCTGACCGGGCCGGCGGCGCAACGCCTGCTCGGCCACGTCCGCGACGTGCTCGCCGAGGCGATAAGCGTGGGTGGCACCAGCTTCGACGCCCTCTACGTCAACGTCAACGGCGAGAGCGGCTACTTCGATCGGGCCCTCAACGCCTACGGTCGCGAGGGCGAGCCGTGCCGGCGGTGCGGAACGCCGATCCGCCGTGAGGCGTTCATGAACCGATCCTCGTACAGCTGCCCGCGCTGCCAACCACGGCCCCGGGGTTCCCTTCGGGGATGACCCGGAGCCGGCTCCGGGTCGGCACCGGCGGGTCGCCGCCGGACGCTCCGGGCCGCACCCCGGTGTACGCCCGAATCGCGCTCCGCTGCCCGTTTGGTGGACCGTTCGTCCTCGGTGTGCCGGCTCCGGGGCGGGCCAGGGCCGTTCCCCGATGTGACCGCCTCGTCACGCACCTAACGTCAGCACGGTTGGCAGGGGGTTGACGTGACAGGGGGACCCGAGATGGGGGCAAGACCGGTGACGGTGCGGCTGGCGCGGTGGAGCGCCGAGCACCCGTGGCGGGCGATCGCACTGTGGGTCGTTTTCGTGGCGGTGTGCTTCGTGGGCGGCAACGCCGCCGGCCTCAACGAGGCCACCAGCGCCGACCAGGCGATCGGTGAGGCGGGGCGGGCCAGCCTGATCGTGGACGCCGGTGACTTCGACGACCCGGCAGTGGACAACGTGCTCATCACCGCGCGGGACGGTGCGCTGGACCCGGCGGCGGCGAAGGCGGCGGCCGACGACGCGGCGGCCCGGCTGCGTACCGTCACCGGGGTCGCCGAGGTGGGTCAGCCGGTCACGGCCCGGGACGGCTCGGCGCTGCTGTTGCCGATCACCATGGCCGGCGACCCCGAGACCGCCTCGGACCGGGTGCAGCCGCTGCGCGACGTCACCGCCGCCGTGCAGACCGCGCACCCGCAGTTGCGGGTCGAGCAGGTCGGCGGTCCGTCGATCGGCCAGGCGCTCGACGACACCCTGGGCAAGGACTTCGAACGCGCCGAGTTGCTCAGCCTGCCGGTCACCCTGGCCATCCTGATCATCGCGTTCGGTGCGTTGATCGCGGCCAGCGTCCCCGTGCTGCTGGCGCTCTCCTCGGTCGCCGCCGCGATGGGACTGTCCACGTTCGCCTCGCACCTGGTGCCGGCCACCGACACCACGTCACCGGTGATCCTGCTGATCGGCATGGCGGTGGGGGTCGACTACTCGCTGTTCTACATCCGCCGGGAGCGGGAGGAACGGGCCAGGGGCCGCGCCGGCCTCGACGCGGTGGAGATCGCCGCGGAAACCTCCGGACACGCCGTGGTGGTTTCCGGCTTCGCCGTGATCATCGCGATGGCCGGGCTGCTGCTCGCCGGTGACGTGGTCTTCTCCTCCCTGGCGATCGGCTCCATCCTGGTGGTCGCCGTCGCCGTGACCGGTTCACTGACCGTGCTGCCCGCCCTGCTGGCCAGGCTCGGCCGCTGGGTCGACCGGCCCCGGGTGCCACTGCTCTGGCGACTGACCGCCCCGCGCACCGGCCGGCACGGCGAGCCCCGCACGCCCCGGCTGTGGCCGGCGCTGCTCCGGCCGGCGCTGCGCGCTCCGGTGGTGACGCTCGTCATCTCCGTCGGCCTGCTGCTCGCGTTGGCCGCGCCGGCGCTCGGCATGAAGCTGAAGTTCCCCGGCATGGAGGACCTGCCCCGCACCACCCCCGCGATGCAGGCGTACGACCGGCTCACCGCCGCGTTCCCGAGCACCGGCACCAACCACGTGGTGGCCGTCCGGGCCCCGGCCGAGCAGGCCGACCGGGTGCGCGCCGCCCTCACCGACCTGGCCACCCGGGCCGCCGGCGATCCGCTGTTCGCCCCGGCCGAGGCGGACGGCCCGAAGATCGAGGTGTCGGCCGACCGGCGGGTGTCGGTGCTCGACGTCGCCACCCCGTACGCCAGCCGTGACGACCGTTCGGTGCAGTCGCTGGAGCGGTTGCGTGCGGACCTGGTCCCGGCCGAGCTGCGGGGCATCCCCGGCATCGAGTACGCGGTCGGCGGCAGCGTGGCCGACAGCGAGGACTACGCGTCCCACGTCCGGGACAAGCTGCCGCTGGTGATGGGCTTCGTGCTGGTGCTGACCTTCCTGGTCATGGTGTTCACGTTCCGGTCGGTGGTGGTCGCGGCCAGCTCGATCGCGCTGAACCTGCTCTCCGCCGGTGCCGCGTACGGGCTGCTGGTGCTGGTCTTCCAGGGCGAGTGGGCCGAAGGGCTGCTCGGCTTCACCTCGATGGGCGCGATCGTGTCCTGGCTGCCGCTGTTCCTCTTCGTCGTGCTCTTCGGCCTCTCGATGGACTACCACGTCTTCGTGGTCAGTCGGATCCGTGAGGGGATCCGGGCCGGCATGCCGAACCGCGACGCCGTGTCGTACGGGATCACCTCGTCGGCCGGGGTGGTGACGAGCGCGGCGATCGTGATGGTCGGCGTGTTCTCGATCTTCGCCACGTTGAGCACCATCGACATGAAGCAACTCGGCATCGGTCTGGCGGCGGCGATCCTGCTGGACGCCACGATCATCAGGGGAGTGGTGTTGCCAGCGTTGATGACCATGCTCGGCGATGCCAACTGGTGGGCCCCGCGTTTCCTGCGCCCGCGCCCCGCGGTCGCGCCGGCCGATCCGCCGGCCCCGGCCCCGGAACTGGTGCCGGTGCCCTGACCTCACTCGGAGACCGCCCACGCCGTCCCCGCCCCGCCCCGCCGCTTGATCAACTCGGTCTCATTGATGTCGCGGTATCCCAGCCCGCCCGATACCGCGACATCAGGAAAGTCGAGTCGATCAAGCGGCGGGGGCGGGGCGGGGACGGCGGGGCGGGTGTGGCGGGGCGGGGGTGTGGCGGGGGCGGGCCGGGGTGTGGCCGGGCTGCGACGGCAGCCCGGCCACCGCCGGTTCAGGGCAGTGGGCAGGCTTCCCGCCAGGCATCCAGGTTGCGGTCCTTGCGGATCGAGGCGAAGCCATAGCCGACAGTGGTGACACAGAAGTCGTCGGTCGAGGCGTCGTACTCGACGTGGAAGACCGGCTTGCCCGCGTCGGCGAACGGCAACAGTTTGGCGCACTGACCCAGCCGGACACACTCCTCGTTCACCGCGAAGTCGAAGTCCGGGGCCAGCGCGGCGAGCTGCGGCACGTCGTTGACCAGCCCGGGGGAGAGGCTCAGCGAGCGGGCCAGCTCGGCGAGTCGGCGGTTGAACAACAGTTGGTCGTCGAAGTCGAGGGGAAAGCCGGTGCGCGACGCGTACCCGTCGGCGTCGGCGAACGCCACCGCCCCGAAACCCTTGCCCCGGCACAGCCGCAACCGGTCGGCAAGCACCGGCTCCAGCGCGTCCCAGCTGCGGACGTCCAGCCAACGGCTGTCGGGTCGGCGGCCGGCGGCGCCCTGCACGGCGGTCGGCAACCGGCTGGCGTCCGGGTCGGCGGCGCGGACCGAGCCGACGTGTACCTGGCAGATCAGCCGGCGATCCCGGGACCGCAGCTCGGCGGTCTGCGCGGCGGTGGTGTCCACCGGATCGAGCAGGAAGACATCCGCCTCCACCGCCGGGTCGAGCGGGCCGCTGAGCTGCCACTGCCACTGCCAGTGGCGGGCCTGTGCGGCCGGCCACCGGGTCGGCGCGCCGGGAGGGGTCAGCTCGGCGCGGCATCCGTACGCCGGCACCGTCAGGACGAGTACGACGCCTGCCGACAGGACGCGGCGCAGGGGGCGTACGGCGACACGTCGCCGCGGCCGGATCCGCATCGGCAGCTCCCGGGTCCCGGACGGCCCGTCGCCGCCCTCACCGGTACGCCGCCCCCACGCTCCGGCCCGGCGTACCTCACCGGGTCAAACGAGCGCGGGGGTGCGAACGACGCGCGGTCAGCGCGGCGCCGCGAAGACCTGCGTCCAGTACGGCCCGTTGCTGTTGGCGATCCCGACGCCGATCTCGGTGAACGCGCAGTTCAGGATGTTGGCCCGGTGACCTGAGCTGTTCATCCAGGCGTCCATCACCGCAGCCGGGGTCTGCTGGTTCCAGGCCACGTTCTCGCCGTAGGTGCGCCAGGTGTAGCCGACCCGGTCCAGCCGGTCGCCGGCGTTGCTGCCGTCACTGCCGGTGTGCGACATGTTCTTGTGGTCGGCCTGGTCCTGGCTGTGCTTCTGGGCGGCGGTCATCAGCTTGTCGTCGATGCCCAGCGCCGCGCAGCCGGCCTTGGCCCGCTCGGCGTTCACCAGGTCCACCACCTCACGGGCCTGGGCGCTGACGGTGCCTGTGGAACCGCTGGAGCCGTTGCTCGTGCTCGTGGTCGGCGCGCTGCTGCGCGGCGTGCCGCGCCGTGACGCGGCGGTGGTACGCGACGCCTCCGGGGTGGGCTTGACGGTCCTGCTCGGGGTCGGGCTCGGCCGGGCCGGGCTGGGCGTGCTGGTCGGGGACGGCGCGGCGAGGGTGTCGAGGGTCGGCTCCTCGGTCGGTGCCTCCGACGCGGCGAAGGTGTCGTCGACGGCCGTCGGCTGGCTGCCTCCGTCGTCACCGCCGGGTAGCCCGAGCGCGCCGACGCCGAGACTCACCACGAGGGTGGCCGCCGCGGCGGCCCCACCGATCATCACCGGCCGTCGCCAGCGGCGGCGGGAGCGGTGTCTCCCCTCGCCGGGCCGGCCGGCACCAGCGGGCCAGTCACCTGTCGTCTCCGGGTCGGGCTCGGGCCGCCAACCATCTGTCGTCTCCGGGTCGGGCTCGGACCGCCAACCACCTGTCGCCTGGGGGTCGGGGTCGGGCTGCCAGCGGTGGGTGGTCGCCCCGGCCGGGCGGCCGTCGTGCCAGCTCTCGGTCGGCTGGTGCTCCGGGTGCTGGCCCGGCCAGGCGGCGGTCTGCGCGTCGGCCGGCTCGCCGGGGATTTCCGGGTCCGACTGCCAGCCGGTCGGAGGCTGCTCCCGGTGCCACTCGTCGTCGGCCTGGTTCGGGTCGTCACCGAACAGGTAGGCCGAGCGGGGCTCCGGACGGTCGTGCAGCCAGGTCGGCTCGTCGGTCGGCCGCTCGGCGCGCCGGGCGGCGCCGTTCGGGTCCATCGGGTCGGTCCAGCCGTACACGCCTATGCCTCCACGGGTCGGTTGCGGGCCGGGGTGACGCTACGGCGTGCCCGCGAGCTGCGGCAACGTGGCTAAGGAAGAGTTAAGGGGAAGTCGGACGCGAGCGTGGGGAATTCCTCGGATCCGGGCGTACAGTAAAGGAGTCCGGACAGAGAGTGTCCGTGCCATTGCGGCAGCCCCCCGACAAGTGGACAGGTCGACGTGGAGATGATCTACGGCCTGCGAGAACTTGACGAAGGAGGGGTTTGCGGCTCAATATATAGGTGTCGCCAGTCGCGCCCGGTCATGCCCAGATACAGCCTGGAATGACAGCCGCGTATAAATGGGCGCGCGTTGGCCGGCCTTTCCGGCAGCGCATATCAAGGAGTCAGCATGGCGAAGGCCCTCTACGGCCACGTAGGTGCAGCGCCCGACCGGCGTCTGCTCGACGAGGTCACCCGACTGCGTTCCAGGGTTCAGGCACTGGAGTTCGAGATCACCCGGTTGCGTGCCGACAATGATCGGCTTGCGGCGGCCGCCGCGGAGGCAGACGATCTGCTCCGTCTGGCCGAGCCGGCACTGACCTGATCTCCGTGTCGCAAAACTGAATCGCACTCTCGCAAAATGCGCGCCGACACCTCTGTGCCGGCGCGCAACACTGTCCGGCCCCTTTCGGTGCCGACTATTTGCGATCTTGCGGTGGCCCCGCCCTTAGCTCGTCCTCGGGTATCCGATTAGCTCGCCCTTGCGATAAGCCGATCATGAACGGCCCGGGTCCCTCTCGTGACCGCCGGAACAACAGCGCGCTCCCGCCTCGCGCCCGCGCTCCACGCGGCCCGGGGCGGGTCGCGTGCCCGCCCGCTTCCACCACCGGGTTAGTCTGCGAGTTCACCCAGGTCCCCACAGCCGGCGACGGTACGGCGGCCACCGGACGAGGATCGAGAAGGTGTATCTCAAGAGCCTGACGGTGAAGGGCTTCAAATCCTTCGCCTCCGCCACGACGTTGAAGCTGGAGCCCGGGATCACCTGCGTGGTGGGCCCGAACGGCTCCGGCAAGTCGAACGTCGTCGACGCCATCGCCTGGGTGCTCGGCGAGCAGGGCGCCAAGGCGCTGCGCGGCGGCAAGATGGAGGACGTCATCTTCGCCGGCACCGCCGGCCGCGCGCCGCTGGGCCGTGCCGAGGTCACCCTCACCATCGACAACACCGACGGCGCGCTGCCGATCGAGTACACCGAGGTCTCCATCACCCGCCGGATGTTCCGCTCCGGCGAGAGCGAGTACGAGATCAACGGCAACACCTGCCGGCTGCTCGACATCCAGGAGTTGCTGTCCGACTCCGGCATCGGCCGGGAGATGCACATCATCGTCGGGCAGGGCCGCCTCGACGGCATGCTGCACGCCAAGCCGGAGGACCGCCGCTCGTTCATCGAGGAGGCGGCCGGCGTCCTCAAGCACCGCAAGCGCAAGGAAAAGGCGCTGCGCAAGCTCGACGCGATGCAAGTGAATCTCAACCGCTTGACCGACCTGACTACTGAGCTGCGCCGCCAGCTCAAGCCGCTGGGCCGGCAGGCCGAGGTGGCCCGCCGTGCCGCAGCCATCCAGGCCAACCTGCGCGACGCCCGGCTGCGCCTGCTCGCCGACGACCTGGCCACCCTGCGCACCACGCTCGATCGGGAGATCGCCGACGAGACAGCGCTGCGCGAGCGGCGCGAGCAGATCGAGGGCGAGCACGTCGAGGTGCAGGGCCGCCTCGGCGAGCTGGAGGCGGCCCTCGCGGAGGACGCGCCGCTGCTCGCCGCCGCCCAGGACACCTGGTACAAGCTCTCCGCCCTCCAGGAACGCTTCCGCTCGATCGAGCAGTTGGCCCGGGAACGGTTGCGGCACCTCAGCGCCAGTGGCGACGACGAACGGCCCGGCCGCGACCCGGACCAGCTGGAGGCCGAGGCGGAACGGGTCCGCGAGCAGGAGGAGGAGCTGCGCGCGGCGCTCACCGACGACCAGATCCGGCTGGCCGAGGCGGTCGAGCACCGTCAGGAACTGGAACGGCAGCTCGCCGCCGCCGAGCGGGAGCTGGTCGCGGCGGCCAAGGCCATCGCCGACCGGCGCGAGGGGATGGCCCGGCTCACCGGTCAGGTCAACTCGGCCCGAGCCCGCACCACAAGTGCCGGCGAGGAGATCGAACGACTCGCCGTCGCGCACGCCGACGCGTTGGGCCGCGCCGAGCAGGCGCAGGCCGACCTGGACGCGGTGGCCGCCCAGTCCACCGAGGCCGACCGGGACAACGCGGACCTGGACGCCCGGCACGCCGAAGCGGTCGCCGCGCAGGAGCGGGCCCAGGCCACCGTGCGGTCGCTCGCCGACGCCGAGCGGACGGCGGAGAAGGACGCCGCCACCTGGAAGGCCCGGGAGGAGGCGCTCGCCCTCGGCCTGCGGCGCAAGGACGGCGCGGGAGCGCTGCTCGCCCGCGCGGGGGACGTACCGGGCCTGCTCGGCAGCCTCGCCGGGCTGCTCACCGTCGCGCCGGGTCACGAGGCCGCGCTGGCCGCCGCGCTCGGTGGCCTGGCCGACGCGGTGGCCGTCAGCGGGGTGGACGAGGCCGTCGAGGCGATGCGGCTGTTGAAGATCTCCGACGCCGGCCGGGCCGGTCTGCTGGTCGGCAGCCCGGCGGGCCCGGGCATGACCGGCTCCGCCGACGCGCTACGCCCGAAGCTGCCCGACGACGCCCGGTGGGCTCCGGACCTGGTCGAGTGCAGCGCCGAGCTGCGTCCGGCCGTGCACCGCGCACTGCGCGACGTGGCGCTCGTCGACGACCTCGCCGCAGCCGCCGAGCTGGTCGCCAGCAACCCCGAGCTGCGGGCGGTCACCCCCGACGGTGACGTGGTCGGGGCGTACGCGGCGGCCGGCGGGTCGGCCAAGGCCCCCAGCTACATCGAGGTGCAGGCGGCCGTCGAGGAGGCCCGCGCCAACCGACTGACCGCCGAACGCTCCGGCGCGGAGCTGCGCGACCAGCTCGTCGAGGCGCGCGCCGAGGTGGCCGCCGCCAAGGAGGCCGTGCAGCATGCCGCCGCCGAGAAGCGCGAGGCGGAGAGCCACCGCAACGCCGCCGCCCGCCGGCTGGCCGAGTTGGGCGCGGCGGCCCGCTCGGCGAAGGCGGAGACCGACCGCCTCGGCGAGTCCCGGTCCCGTGCCGAGGCGGCCCGGCAACGGGACCTCGCCACCCTCGACGAGCTGGAGGAACGGCTGCGGCTGGCCGAGGAGACCCCGGTCGACGCCGAGCCGTCCACCGAGGATCGGGACCAGCTCGCGGCAATGGTGCCGCAGGCCCGGCAGAACGAGATGGAGGTCCGGCTCGCGGTGCGTACCGCCGAGGAGCGGGTCTCCTCGATCGCCGGCCGGGCCGACTCGCTGACCCGGCAGGCCACCGCGGAGCGGGCCGCCCGGGAACGCGCAGCGGCCCGGCGGGCCGCGCGCACCCGGGGTGCGGGCATCGCCCGCGCCGTCGCCGGCGGCGCCCGGGAGGTCCTCACCCGGCTCACCACCTCGATCGCGACGGCCGAGGAGCGCCGCGACGCGGTCGCCCGGGAACGCGCCGCCCGCGAGGCCGAGCTCCAGGAGGTACGCGGCGCGGCCAAGCGGCTCGGCGCGGAGCTGGAGCGGTTGACCAGCCAGGTGCACCGTGACGAGGTGGCCCGCGCCGAGCAGCGGCTGCGCATCGAGCAGTTGGAGGCGAAGGCGGCCGAGGACTTCGGGCTGGACGTGGAGACGCTCGTCGCCGAGTACGGGCCGACCCAACCCGTCCCACCGACCCCTGTCGACATCGCCACGGCCGAACGCGACGGTCTGCCGGTGCCCGAGCCGGTCCGGTACGAGCGGCCGGTGCAGGAGAAGCGGGCCGCCAAGGCGGAACGGGAGCTGACCCTGCTCGGCAAGGTCAATCCGCTCGCGCTCGAGGAGTTCGCCGCGCTGGAGGAACGGTACAAGTTCCTCTCCGAGCAGTTGGAGGACCTCAAGGCCACCCGTCGGGACCTGCTCACAGTGGTCAAGGACGTGGACGAGCGGATCCTTGAGGTCTTCGCCAGCGCCTTCGAGGACACCGCCCGGGAGTTCGAGCAGGTGTTCAACGTGCTCTTCCCTGGTGGCGAGGGCCGGCTGATCCTCACCGAGCCGGACGACCTGCTCACCACCGGCGTCGAGGTGGAGGCCCGCCCGCCCGGCAAGAAGATCAAGCGGCTCTCCCTGCTCTCCGGTGGCGAGCGGTCACTGACCGCGGTGGCCATGCTGGTGGCGATCTTCCGCGCCCGGCCCAGCCCGTTCTACATCATGGACGAGGTGGAGGCGGCCCTCGACGACGTCAACCTGGGCCGGTTGATCACGTTGATGGCACAGTTGCGGGAGAAGAGCCAGCTGATCGTCATCACGCACCAGAAGCGGACGATGGAGATCGCGGACGCCCTCTACGGCGTCACCATGCGCAGCGGTGTCACCCAGGTGATCAGCCAACGGCTCAACCGGACCGACGAGGACGACAGGCGGCACGGCCGCGGCGAGGAGAACGGGTAGTGGCTCGGGAACGCGCGACGGCGCTCCTGCTGGACTTCGACGGCGTACTGCGTCGGTGGGATCCGGCGGTGGCCGCCGGGGTCGAGCGGGAGTACGGCCTCTCCGAGGGGGTGCTCGGCGAGATCGCCATGCAGTGGGGTCAGCTCCAACCGGTGTTGACCGGCCAGATCAGCCACGCCGACTGGATGGCGAGCGTGGCGGACGCGCTCACCGACTCCGTGGGCAGCCCGGAGCGGGCCCGCGCCGCCGTCGAGCAGTGGCAGCGGTACCGGGGCGAGGTGGATCCGGAGGTGCTGGCGTTCGTCCGCGAGGTACGGGCCGCCGGCGTCCGGGTCGGGCTGGGCACCAACGCCACCGACCTGCTCGATGCCGACCTGGCCGCCCTCGACCTGGTCGGCGAGTTGGACGTGGTGGTCAACTCGTCGGTCGTCGGTGTGCACAAGCCGGCCCCGGAGTACTTCCAGGCGGCCTGCCAGGCGCTGGCCACCCCACCGGCCCGGGTGCTCTTCGTCGACGACGAGGACTGGGCCGTGCGGGGTGCCCGGGCCGCCGGGCTGTCGGCGCACCGCTGGGGCGGTCACGCCGACCTCCGCTACCTGCGCGCCGCCCTGGCGTACTGAGCCGGGCGACATCGCGGTGGCCCGGTCAGCCGACGCTCGCGCGTCGGGTCGGGTCAGCGCAGCCCGGGGACCTGGGTGACAGTGAAGGGTGGTGCCGGGGCGGGCGCGTTGAGCTGGCTGTTCACCCAGAGCAGCCGGCCGGCGTCCCGGACGATCGTGGTCGGTGACTGCGCCACGCCGGCCGGACGGGACTGCCGTACCACCCGGGCGGTTCGCCGGTCGGCGTCCAGCATCGCCAGATTCACCGCGAAGTCCCAGCCGCCGGCGCCGTCGGGGAAGTTCACCACCCCGTAGAGTCGGTCGCCCTCCAACAGCAGCCCGTCCGCGCCCAGTTGGCCGTCGACCACCTCGACGGTCGTGGCCGTCCGCCGGACCAGGTCGACCCGCCACAGGCGCTCCGTGCCGGGCTGACCGTTGCCCTGGTCGGCCACGAGCGCGATCCGCCCGCCGTCGGTGACGACGATGCCGTTGAGGAAGCCCGGCGCGACCGGGAAGTCAGCGGCGGTGAGCCACGGTACGAGGTCGCCGACGTTCGGGCCGTCCAGCGCCGCCCGCCACAGCGCGCCGGTGGCCGAGTCGGTGACGTAGACCGCGTCGGCGGTCAACGCCAGGTCGTTAAGGGCGGCGCCCGGCCCGGTCCGACGGGCCAGCAGTTCGCCGTCCGGGGCGTACACGAAGAGCGTGCCGGTGTCCCAGCCGGCGACGAAGATCCGGCCCCGCCGGTCGACCTGCAACCCGGCGGCCCGGGTGCGTCCGTCCGCCCCCGGTGGCAGGAACTGTCGCAGCTCCCGGTCGCGGACGTGACCACGGTAGACGGCGCCGGTGCCGAAACTGGTGACGTAGAGGGTGCCGTCCCGGGTCACCGCGATCCCCTCGGGCAGCACCCCTGGTGTCCGGGCGATCACGTACGTGTCGGGGCGCGGGCCGACCGCGAGAGCCGGCGCGGGTACGACGCCGGTCAGCGCGGTCAGGCCGGCGGTGGCCGATACCAGCAGCTTCCTCATGTCCCGAGGGTCACCGCACCGCCGGGCCGTATCCAGCCCCTTTCGCGCCTGCCCGAAAGGTGGCTAGCGTCGATGCCGTGGTGACTCTGCACCTGAGCGCGGCGGACCTCAGCCGCACCGTGTTGCGCTCCGAGCCGTCGGTGCTGTTGGAGCTGGGCGCGGCCGGGCAACGGGTGTTCCAGAGCACCGTGCCGGACCATCTGGTCGTCTGGCGGGCCCGTACCCGGGCCGCGCTGCGTCCGGTCATGTGGCCCTACCTGGACCTGTGCCGCCACGAGCGGTGGTTCCCGGACTTCCTCACCCCGCCCAGCTTCGGCAGGGAGCTGGGCCCGGCGCTGGTCGAGGTCGCGGCCACCCCGGCGGCGACCCTCACCGAGCAGCTACGACCCCGGATCGAGGCCGGCGAGCTACCACCCCGGGCCGGTCCGCTCGCCGACGGGAAACCGGCAGCGGTACGCCGGCTGCTCGAGGCGATGCAGGCGTTCCATGCCGTGGCGGTGGGCGCGTACTGGGAGACGATCGTCGCGGCGGTGCGCGCCGACCGGGCGGTGCGCGGTCGAGCCATCGTGGACGCCGGGCTCGATCGCGTACTCCGGGGGCTCAGCCCTTATCTGCACTTCACGCCGACGGCTGACACGTACGAGCTGTCGTACCGGTGCGCCTTCGGCGGCGACGTCGCTCTGTCGCCGGACGGCAGGGGGGTCACGCTGGTGCCCTCGTACTTCGTGCCACAGCCCGCGGTGCTCGACGACCCGGCCGGCCCGCTGGTGCTGACCTACCCGATCCGGCCGGCCCGGCGGGAACCGGCCACCGGCGAACCCCTCGCCCACCTGCTCGGCCGGAGCCGGGCCGCGGTGCTGGGGATGGTCGCCGACGGCCTCAGCACGTCACAGGTGGCCCGGGCGGTGGGCATCTCGATCGCCTCCGCCAGCGAGCACACCAGCACCCTGCGCCGGGCCGGGCTGATCGCCACCCACCGGGCCGGTTCGTCAGTGGTGCACACGCTGACCCCGCTGGGCGAGCACCTGCTGTCGGCTGGACGACCGGACTGAGGGGTGCCCGATCACGCGCCGGTGACGCCGTCGATGCGTTCCCGGATCAGGTCGGCGTGGCCGTTGTGTCGGGCGTACTCCTCGATCATGTGCACGTACACCCAGCGCAGGTTGAAGAGGCGCTTCTTCCTGCCGACCTCGGTGAACGTCTCGTCGAGCGAGTGCCCGGCGGCGGCCTCGCGGGCCAGCGCCACCTCGCGGTGGAAGATCGCGAAGTCGGCCTCGGCGTCGGCGTCGCTGACGTCGTGGTCGGCGTCCGGCGTCTCCGGTGTGAAGTACGGGTAGTCGACCTGCTGGCCGGCGAAGTTCTCCCGGAACCACCAGGCCTCCACCTCGGCCAGGTGGCGGACCAGGCCGAGCAGGGTCAGCCCGGAGGGCTGCACGCTCGGCGTCCGCAGTTGCTCCTCGGTCAGCCCGGAACACTTGAGCAGCAGGGTCTGCCGGTGGTAGTCGAGCCAGCCGTCGAGCATGGTGCGCTCGTCGCCGACGTACGGTTCGGGAGTCCGGGTGATCTTGGGTGCGGTCCACGTCATGCCGCGCATCCTGCCCGGCACACCGGACATCCCGCGACGGGTTATCAGGGCACCACGACGACCGGCCAGCGGCCGGCGCGCACCAGGCGGGTGGCGACCGAGCCGACCAGCCGGTGACCGGCCTGCTCAGAGGTGCCCACCACGACCATGTCGGCCTGGAACTCGTCGGCCGCCGAGGACAACTCGCCGCACGCGTCGCCGCGCCGGAACAGGAAGGTCACCGGGATGCCCAACTGTTCGGCCGCCCGCCGGCACTCCCGGCGCAGTTCGTTGGCCACCTCGTCGTGGGTGCGCTGGATCGCGCCGGCGTCCATTCCGGGCACCAGCGCGGTCAGCCCGCCGGCCGAGCTGACGAAGACCACCACCAGGGCGGCGCCCTGCCGGCGGGCCAGGCCGGCGGCGTAGGCACCGGCCCGCTCGGAGGTGCGGGTGCCGTCCACGCCCACCAGGACCACCCGGGGTCCGTCAGTGCCCCGCTCGAAGGGCAGCGGGCGGGTCCGGGGGCCGTACTCCTCGCGGTCCGGTGCTCCCACGCTCATCGGGCTACCTCACCTCTGCTCACCGGTAGGGACCACTGCCGTGCCCGCGCCGGCTGCGACTGTCGATTCCCGCTCGACCTCGTCGGAAACCGGGTTGCCGTTGTGCTGGCGCAGCGGCACCTCCTTGATGAAGGCCACCGCGATCAGCGCGACGAGTGCGAAGGGGGCGGCGGCCAGGAAGATGTCGCCGGCGCCGTGGCCGTACGCGCTCTCCACAACGGCGCGCAGTGGGCCGGGCAGGGTGTGCACGTCGGGCAGGGTGCCGCCGCTGCCGGAGCTGGAGGCGGGGATGCCGAGCTGGGCCAGCCCGTCGGCGGTGTAGTCCTTGACCTTGTGGGCGAGCACCGCGCCGAGGGCGGAGACGCCGATCGCGCCGCCCAGGCTGCGGAAGAACGCCACCACCGAGCTGGCCGCGCCGAGCTCGTGCGGTCCGACGGTGTTCTGCACGGCGAGGACCAGGTTCTGCATGGTCATGCCCAGGCCGACACCGATCACCAGCATGTAGACGCTGAGCAGGGCGAAGCTGGTGTCCGCGCGGAGCGTGCCCATCAGCGCGAAGCCGATGGTGAGCAGCGCCGACCCGATCACCAGGTACCGCTTCCAGCGGCCGGTCTTGGTGATGACCCGCCCGATGACGGTGGAGGCGACAAGCAGGCCGAGGATCATCGGCAGGGTCATCAGGCCGGACATGGTCGGGCTCTGCCCGCGGCTGATCTGGAAGTACTGGCCGAGGAAGATCGACGCGCCGAACATGCCGACACCGACCGCGATGCTGGCCACGACGGCGAGGGTGATGGTGCGGTTGCGGAACAGCCGCGGCGGGATCATCGGCTCGGCGGCCCGGGTCTCGACCCGGATCGCCAGCGCACCGAGCACCAGGGCGCCGAGAACCATGGCGGCGGTCTGCCAGGACGCCCAGGCGAACTGGTCACCGGCGAGCGAGACCCAGATCAGCAGCAGCGACACGGCAGCGGTGATCAGGGTGGCGCCCCACCAGTCGATCTGCGCCTTCCGCTTGACCACCGGCAGGTGCAGGGTCTTCTGGAGCACGATCAGGGCGACGATGGCGAACGGCACGCCGACGTAGAAGCACCAGCGCCAGCCGAGCCACGAGGTGTCGACGATCACGCCGCCGATCAGCGGGCCACCGATGGTGCCGACGGCCATCACGGCGCCGAGGTAGCCGCTGTAGCGGCCCCGCTCGCGCGGCGTGATCATCGTGGCCATGATCACCTGGGCCAGCGCGGTGAGACCGCCGGCGCCGATGCCCTGCAACACCCGGCAGGCGATCAGCTCTCCGGTGCCCTGCGCGAGGCCGGCCAGCACCGAGCCCAGCACGTAGATGCCGAGGGCTAGTTGTACGAGAGTCTTCTTGCTGGTCAGGTCGGCGAGCTTGCCCCAGATCGGGGTGGTCGCGGTGGTCGCGAGCAGGGCCGAGGTGACAACCCAGGTGTACGCGGACTGGCCGCCGTGCAGTTCGGTGATGATCCGCGGTAGCGCGTTCGAGATGACCGTGGAGGAGAGGATCGCGACGAACAGGCCCAGCAGCAGGCCGGAGAGGGCCTCCAGAATCTGCCGGTGGGTCATGTCGACGGCGGCCGCCCGAGTGGGGGCTGTGGCCTGGCTCATCGTGTGTTGCCTCCGAGCGGAGTCGAGGTGGAACGGCGGCGGGCTGACGCGCACGGGGCCGCCTGTGAGTTGCCTGAAGCAACCGTATGCCTTGGTTGCCTGAAGCAACAACTTGACGGACCGGTGCCCTATTCCCGGCCGACCGGCGCTACTGCCAGGAGTCGTTGAACCGGCCGAGCAGCCGGGCGAACTCCTCGACGTCCCGGCTCGGCCAGCCGTCCAGCGCGCGCAGGAACTCACCCGACCGGGCGGCGCGGGCGACGTCGAACCGGCGCTGCCCCTCCTCGGTGAGGCGGATCTGCGCGGCCCGCCGGTCGCTCGGATCGGGGTCGCGGTGAATCAGCCCGAGGGCTTCCAGCGCGTTGATCTGCCGGCTCAGCGTGCCCTTGCCCACACCGAGCCGCGCCGCCAACTCGGTCAACCGGATCGACCCACTGCGCCGCAACCAGAGCAGTAGGCCGTAGGTGTTCGGCTCCAGGTTCGGATGCACTTCCCGGGCGATTTCCCAGGAAACCGCCCGCCCACGACGCAGCAGAGCGGTCAACTCGTGCTCGACCGCCCGGATCGGCTCCGGCAGGTGCTCATCCACGGCGTAGAGACTACGGCGCTGTCGGTTCGTCGCCGCCGGAGAGTCGGCGCCGCATCACCTGCTGTAGGTGCCCGTCCTTCGTGGTGCCCTCGATGACCACGTCCGCCCCGCGCCCCCGATGGGTAAGGGTGGCGACCGCGTTGCCGAAGTAGGGACCGGCGAGCTTGCGCCAGCGCACCCCCGGCCGCCGTACGCCGGCCGAACGGGCCAACGCCCGGGTCGCCCCCGCCGGCCCCGCCGACCAGCCCATCCGCATCAGCGGACGGATGCCGGCCGGCACCTGGTTGTGGATCGGCGAGCAGGTGAGCTGGTGCACCGGCGTGACCACCGCCGGGTCGGGGAACCGGGCCCGGGCCACGTACGAGTGGTGCACATCCCCGGAGAGCACACTTATCGACGCCGGCGGGGCGTACGCCGGACCGGCGCCGACCCGCGCGCCGGACTCCCTCGGGGTGCCGGTGCCGATCCGGGCGAAGGTCTCCGCGAGTGCCTCGAACGAGCGCCGGAACGCGGCCCAGTGCTCCAGGTCCAGCGCTCGGCGCAGCTTCTCCGCCCCGCGTGCCACCCAGGGTCGGCGCGACTCGGCGAGCTTCTCGTTCCACGCCTCGATGTGATGGATGCCCTGCGGCAGCAACCAGGGCAGCGACGCGCCGACCACCAGGTGGTCGTAGACCCCGTGCGCCTGGTCCAGGAACCAGGACCACTCGCCCGGTGGCAGCATGGCCCGGCTGCCCGGTTCGAGCACCCGGCTGCACCTGTTGTCGAGCATGACCAACCTGGTCCGGCCCAGATCCAGTGCGTAACTCCACTGGTACTGCACGGCCCGCCAGCGCTCGGTGTCGTGCGCCAGGTCCGACTCCTGGTCGACCCGGTGCCCGAACTCGCGCAACACACTCGTCGCGTCCTCGGCGGCGGCGACCTTCGCGAAGACCGGGTCGGCGGTGATCTCGTCGGGGGACAGGTTGCCCAGGTGCTGGTAGACCCAGTACGAGGCCAGCCCGCTGCCGATCCGCTCCTGCCACCAGGGCTGCTCGCGGACCTCGGCCCGCCAGGCCGCGGAGGTGTTCCAGTCGTCGATGATCTCGTGGTCGTCGAAGATCATCACGCTCGGCACCGTGGAGAGCAGCCAGCGGATCTCCGGATCACGCCAGGACTCCAGGTAGAGCTTGGTGTACTCGTCGAAGCTCACCACCTGGTCGGCAGGGGCGCCCTTCGGCCGCCGCCGCCGTCGACGCAGCAACCGGCGCACCGTGGGTGAGGTGACATCGGCGTAGACCTGGTCGCCGAGCAGCACCAACAGGTCGGGCAGCGGGTTCGACTCCGGGTCGGCCATCATCCGCCGGGCGTACGCGTCGAGCGCGTCCGGCGGCAGCTTCCGGGTGGTGGCGTGCTGGGTGGTCTCCCGGCACGAGCCGAAGATCAGGTTGACCGGCTGGTCCCGGTCGTCGGCGGCCCGGGTGCGGATCACGCTCGGCGGGAAGCCGGTGCTCGGCACCGGCCAGACCACCTCGTCGTCGACAAGCACCTCGTAGGTGGTCTCGCTGCCCGGGGTCAGCCCCTGCACCACCACAAGCGCGTAGTGGTGCTCGTACGCCGAGAAGGTGGGCGCGGTGCCGGTGGCGCCGCTGGCGGTGCGGACGGTGACCACGGCGGGCGCCGCCGTCTCCACCCAGATGGTCGCCCGGGTGTCGACGACTCGCCGCAGCAAGGGGCCGATGAGAAGGTGTGCGGCGGGCATGCGGCCGAGCCTACCGCCGGTTGCGGGCACCGGCCGGGGGCGGTGGTGGAGACTCCGGGCACCGCTCGGGGTGCGGTGGCTGGGACGCCGTCGCCGGCATCTGACAGGATTCCGGCATGGCCGAATATCTCGTCCTCGCTCTGGTCCTGCTCGGTGTGCTGATCGCCGGCACGGTCGGGCTTGTCGTGCCGCGACTGCGGCGGCGGCCCGAGCCCCCGCTTCCCCGCACCGAGGTCGACACCAGAGCCGAGGAGGATCTCGCCGGCCCGCCGGTCGAGGCACCGGAGTCCGATCTGTCCACCGGCGTCCTGGTCGAGCCACCGCCGGTGCTCGAACCGCAGGTCGAGGTGCCCGAGCCGACCGCCGGGCGACTGGTCCGGCTCCGCTCGCGGCTGTCCCGCTCGCAGAGCGTCTTCGGCAAGCGCCTACTCGGCCTGCTCGCCCGCGACCACCTCGACGAGGACGTCTGGGAGGAGATCGAGGACAGCCTGATCACCGCCGACGTCGGCGTCGACGCCACCCGCGACATCGTCGACCGGCTGCGCGAGCGCACCCGGGTACTCGGCACCCGCTCGGCCGCCGAGCTGCGCGCGCTGCTCGCCGCCGAGTTGGTGAACGCGCTCGACCCGAGCCTGGACCGGTCGCTGCGGACCGCCCCGAAGGACGGCGTGCCGGCCGTGGTCCTGGTCGTCGGAGTCAACGGCGCGGGCAAGACCACCACCTGCGGCAAGATCGCCCGGGTGCTGGTGGCCGACGGCCGGAGCGTTTTGCTCGGCGCCGCGGACACCTTCCGGGCCGCCGCCGCCGACCAACTGGAGACCTGGGGCTCGCGCGTCGGCGCGGAGACCGTCCGTGGGCCCGAGGCCGCCGACCCGGCCAGCGTCGCCTTCGACGCGGTCAAGCGCGGCATCGACACCGGCGTGGACACCGTGCTCATCGACACCGCCGGCCGGCTGCAGAACAAGGTCGGCCTGATGGACGAGCTGGGCAAGGTCAAGCGCGTGGTGGAGAAGCAGGGCCCGATCGACGAGACGCTGCTCATCCTGGACGCCACCACCGGCCAGAACGGCCTGGAGCAGGCCCGGGTCTTCACCGAGGTGGTGAACGTGACAGGGGTGGTGCTCACCAAGCTCGACGGGACCGCCAAGGGCGGCATCGTGATCGCCGTGCAACGCAAGCTCGGCATCCCCGTGAAGCTGGTCGGCCTCGGCGAAGGCAAGGACGATCTGGCCCCGTTCGACCCGGCGCAGTTCGTCGACGCGTTGCTGGGGACCGAGGCCACCGGACGGGACGCGTAGTCTCGGGTGTCCAGTGACAACCGCGCGTACGCGGGCTGGCGTGAGCCCGGCCACCCCTCGCAGCGCCTCGGGAGACCGTACGTGACTTCGCAGGAGATCCCGCTGCACGGCGGCAACGTGAGCACCGTCGTCCGCGTCGGTGACACGGTCCGCCGCAACGCCGGACCGTGGACGCCGTCGGTGCACGCCCTGCTGCGGCACCTGGAGTACGTGGGTTTCACCGGTGCCCCGAGAGCGCTCGGCATGGACGAGCGCAACCGTGAGGTGTTGTCGTACCTGGAGGGGGAGTGCGGCGAATATCCGCTCGCCCCGCACTGGGTGACCGACGAGGCGCTGGTCACCGTCGCCACGATGCTGCGGATGTTCCACGACGCGCAGTACGGATTCACCCCGCCACCGCAGGCGGTCTGGCGCTCGTTCGGGCCCCCGCCGCCGGACACCGAGGTGATCTGCCACCACGACGCCGCGCCGCACAACGTGATCTGGCGGCCGGACGGCACCCTCGGGCTCATCGACTTCGATCTCGCCTCGCCCGGCGCACGGATCTACGACGTGGCGTACGCGGCGTGGACCTGGGTGCCGATCTTCGCGGACCGGGACTCGATCACGCTGGGCTGGAAGCACCCGGACCGGCCGCGCCGGCTCCGGCTCTTCGCCGACGCGTACGGGTTGATCCCGCGCGACCGGCACCGGCTGATCCGGACCATCCGCAAACGGATCGTGGACCACGTCGAGGGGATCCGGCGGATGGCCGCCGCGGGTGAGCCGGCGTTCGTCCGGATCGTGCACAAGGGCCACCTGCGCCGGCCGATGCGGGATCTCCGGCTGCTCGACTACGAGCGGCACGCGTTGGAGAACGCCCTCCGCTGAGCGCGGACCGGTCGATGCTCGGCCGGTCCCGTCAAGCGGACCGGTCGATGCGTCTGACCGGTCAGCCATCGACGTACGCCGTCCGAACGATCCGCCATTGTCCATGCCGCTGACTGTGCGGACTTCGTGACACGTCCGAAACAAGCTGTCACGAACCGGAAACCCGCACGGGACCGTGGGTGAAACAGCCGGCCGCGAAGCTTCCGCGCAACCGGCCTACGGGCGACGCTGCCCCGGAAAGCCGCGAAGGAGGACTTCACCTTTAGGAGGCCAGCGTGCCTGAAGCACCGACGATCGACGGCGCCAATACCACGTGGCTGCTGGTTTCGACAGCGCTCGTGCTGCTCATGACCCCCGGACTGGCGCTGTTCTACGGCGGCCTGAACCGGGCCAAGGGCGTACTCAACATGATGATGATGAGCTTCTCCGCTATCGGGCTCATCTCTATTCTGTGGTGGTTCTACGGTTTCAGCGTCGCCTTCGGGACCGACGTGAACGGCTTCTGGGGCGACCCGGGCGCGTACCTCGGCACCAAGACCTTCCTCGCCGAGACCGACCTGTGGGGTGCCACGGCGGAGAACCCCAGCGGCATCGGGGTCCCGCTCTACGTGTTCATGGCGTTCCAGATGGTCTTCGCGGTGATCACCGTCGCGCTGATCAGCGGTGCCATCGCCGACCGGGCCAAGTTCGCCGGCTGGCTGCTGTTCGCCTTCGGTTGGGCCACGCTCGTCTACTTCCCTGTCGCGCACTGGGTGTGGGGCGGCGGCATCATCGGCGGTGACATCCACGCGCTCGACTTCGCCGGTGGCACCGCTGTGCACATCAACGCCGGTGCGGCGGCCCTGGCCGTGGCGCTGGTGCTCGGCAAGCGGCTCGGTTGGCCGCGGGAGGGCATGAAGCCGCACAACATCCCGCTCGTCGCGCTCGGTGCCGGTCTGCTGTGGTTCGGCTGGTTCGGGTTCAACGCCGGCTCGGAGTTGACAGTCGACTCGGTCGCCGGCCTCGCCTTCATCAACACCCAGCTCGCCACGGCGGCGGCGGTGCTCGGCTGGATCGCCGTCGAGTGGGTGAAGACCCGCAAGCCGACGATGGTCGGTGCCTCGTCCGGCGCCGTCGCCGGTCTGGTCGCCATCACCCCGGCCTGCGGTTTCATCGCCCCGTGGGCGTCCGTCCTGCTCGGCATCGTCGCCGGTGCCGTGTGTGCGCTCGCCGTCAGCCTCAAGTACAAGCTCGGCTACGACGACTCCCTCGACGTGGTCGGCGTGCACTTCGTCGGTGGTTGGATCGGCTCGCTCTGGCTCGGTCTCTTCGCCACGAACTCGGTGAACGCCGCGATCACCGACGTGGTGGGCGCCTCCGACGGCCTCTTCTACGGCGGCGGCGTCACCCAGCTCGGACGGCAGGCCCTCGCCGGCTTGATCGTCACCGCCTGGTCGTTCGGCGTCGCCTGGGTGCTCGCCTTCGTCATCGAGAAGACGATCGGCTTCCGGGTCAAGGGTGAGGCGGAGGTCGACGGCATCGACATCGCCGAGCACGCCGAGAGCAGCTACGACCTGTCCCCGGCCGGTGGCGGCACGGGCAGCGCGTTCGCGATGGCCGGCATCGGCACCCCCGGTGGCGGCACGACGAGTGGCGCCAAGCCGGAGGCGGAGCCCGCCGAGCCGGTAAGCGAAAAGGTCGCCGGTTAACGTTCCTGGGATGGAGGGGTTGGACATGAAGCTGGTGACCGCGGTCATCAAGCCGTACCAGCTGGACGCGGTGAAGGAGGCCCTGCACGCCCTCGGGGTGGCCGGGCTGACCGTCAGCGAGGTTCAGGGGTACGGGCGGCAGAAGGGGCACACCGAGGTCTACCGGGGTGCCGAGTACACGGTCGAGTTCCTGCCCAAGATCCGGGTCGAGGTGCTCACCGACGAGATCGACGTGGACAAGGTGGTCGACGCCATCGTCGGGGCGGCCCGCACGGGCAAGATCGGTGACGGCAAGGTCTGGGTCACCGGTGTCGAAGAGGTCGTCCGGGTGCGTACCGGCGAACGCGGCCTCGACGCGCTCTGATCTGGACCGCTACCGACATGGCCTCGTTGATCAAGAAGGACGCGTCAGGCGACACCGCTGACGGTGACGCGAATCTCTTGATCAACGAGGCCATCGGCGTCCCCGGGGGAATCGGGGAACCCGCCCGGCAGGGGCGCGCAGCCGCCTACGACGCGTTCCTGCGAGGGCTCCTGCCGGCGCGGGACGGGGTGGCACTGCTTGCCGTCGGGGGGCTGGGTCGGCGGCAGTGCGCCCCGTACAGCGATCTCGACCTGGTGCTGCTGCACGCCGGGGTGCCGGGCACCGACGAGTTGGCCGCCTCGATCTGGTACCCGATCTGGGACGCCGGTCTGCGACTCGACCACTCGGTACGCACCGTCTCCGAAGCGCTCTCGGTGGCCCAGGACGACGTCAAGGTCGCCCTCGGGCTGCTCGACGCCCGACTCGTCGTGGGCGACCAGGGGCTGGCCGACGCACTGATCCGCACGGCCGCCGACCACTGGCGGCGCACCGCCGTCCGGCACCTGCCCGGCCTGCGGGAGGTCACCGAGGCACGCTGGCAGGCCCACGGCGAGCTGGCCTTCCTGCTGGAGGGCGACCTGAAGGAGGCCGCCGGTGGCCTGCGCGACGTGGGTCTGCTGCGGGCGATCTCCGCCGCCGGCATCACCGACGCGCTGCGTCCCGCCGTACGCGCCGCCCACCTGCGCCTGCTGGACACCCGGGACGCCCTGCACCAGCAGGTCGGCCGGCGGGTCGATCGGCTGGTCGCCCAGGAACGCGACGGAGTGGCGGCGCTCCTCGCGTTGGACGACGGCGACGCTCTCCTGCGCCGGGTCGCCGGTGACGCCCGCACTGTCAGTCACGCCCTGGACGATGCGTTCCGCGCCGCCGACCGGCTGCGCTCCGGCCGGTCCCGAGGTGGCAACGGCCGCTCCCCGCGCCGGCCGGTGGCCCGGGACGTGGTCGAGCACGACGGCGAGCTGGTGCTCGCCCGCACGGCGATCGGGGCCCGACCCGACCCGAGCCTCTCGCTGCGGGTGGCTGCCGCGGCGGCCACGACCCGCCTCCCGATCGCCCGGGCCACCTGCGAGTGGCTGGCGGCCTACTGCCCGCCGCTGCCGGCGCCGTGGCCGGCCGAGGCCCGCGCCGCGCTGACCACCCTGCTCGGCGCCGGTCCCGGTCTGGTGCCTGCCTGGGAGACCTGCGACAGGTACGGGTTGGTCGACGGCTGGCTGCCCGAGTGGACGCGACTGCGCAGCCTGCCCCAGCACAACCCGGTGCACCGCTACACCCTCGACCGGCACCTCGTACAGACCGCGTACGAGGCCAGCCGGCACGCACGCGAGGTGGAACGCCCCGACCTGCTGCTGCTCGGTGCTCTCCTGCACGACATCGGCAAGGGCCTCACCGGTGATCACAGCACCGTCGGGGTGCCGGTGGCCCAGGCGGCGGCGACCCGGATCGGTCTGCCCCCCGGCGAAGTCGAGCTGATCGGCACGCTGGTCCGGCTGCACCTGCTGCTGCCCGACGTGGCCACCCGCCGAGACCTGGCCGACCCGGTCACCATCGCCTCGGTGGCCGAGGCGGTCGGTGACACCGGCACCCTCGACCTGTTGCACGCCCTGGTCCGGGCCGACGCGGCGGCGACCGGGCCGGCGGCCTGGTCGGACTGGAAGGGCCGACTCGTCGCCGAGCTGGTCGCCCGGGTCCGCACCGCACTCGACACCGGCGTACTGCCCGAGCCGCCGGCACCGGACCCGGCACTGCTGGCCGGGCCACTGCCGGTCGTCCACCTGACCGGCGACCGGGTGTCGGTCGCCGCGGCCGACCGGCGGGGCCTGCTCGCCACTGTCGCCGGCTGCCTGGCCCTGCACCGGCTGGAAGTGATCTCCGCGGACGCGTCGGTGGTCGACGGCCGGGCCCTTGTCGAGTGCCGGGTGCAACCCCGCTACGGCCTGGCGCCGGATCCGGTACCGCTGCGTGCCGACCTGCGCCGGGCGGTCGGCGGCGACGTGTCGGTAACCCAGCGACTACGTGGCCGGGCGCTGGCCGCCCGAGGCAACGGTGCCGCTCCCCGGGTCGTCTGGCACCGCGAGGCCGCCACCGACGCCGTGCTGCTTGAGCTGCGCGCGGCCGACGCCGCCGGCCTGCTCTACCGGGTCACCTGCGCGCTCGACGAGGCGGGCGCCCTGGTCCGTGCGGCGCGCATCTCCACGCTCGGTGCCGACGTGGTGGACGCCTTCTACCTGGTCGGCGGCTGGCCGGACGACGAAGCCCGAGCCCGTCTGGAGGCCGCGGTCCTGGCCGCCGTCTGATCCGCGTCGGCAGTCCCACCCGAGCCGTGCCAGCGGGGCGGAGGTGTGGCGGGGGGTACGTCCGGGGGCGTAGCGGAGGTGTCGCCCGCAGGCGCACGTCGGGGGGCGTCGGCGCGGGCAGAATGACGGCCATGCGAGGGAGCGGGCGGTGGCGATGGCCGGAGCTGGCCGCCGACACAGTGCTCGCGCTGGCGCTGCTCGGGTTGGGGCAACTCGCCACCGGCCTGGCCGGGGACAACCAGCCGGGGTCGACGCCGGTGGACGGGTTCTGCCGGCTGCTGATCGCGGTCGCCGCGCTCGCCCTGCTGGCCCGTCGGCGTGTCCCGGTCAGCGCCCTCGCCCTGGTCACCGTTGCCGTCACGACGTACCTGGTGCGCGGCTATCCGTACGGGCCGATCCTGCTCACCTTCCTGGTCGCGGTGTACACGGTGGCGGTGCGGCTGCCGGTGCGTCCGGCGGCGCTGGCCAGCGGCGGCGCGTTCGTGGTGTTGCTGACGCACGTCTTCTGGTCCCTGGGGCCGGCCGAGGGTTGGACCGGAGTGCTCCCGGCGGCGGCCTGGGTGGCCGTACCGTTCGCGGTGGGGGTCGTGCTGCGGGTCAACCGTGAGGTGGCGGCACGCAGCCGGGCCGAGGAGGCCCGCGGTCGCGCCGAGGAGGCCCGGCGGCGGGCCGACGAGGAACGGTTGCGGATCGCGCAGGAGGTGCACGACGTGGTGGGGCACGGTCTGGCCGCGATCAGCATGCAGGCGGAGATCGCCCTGCACCTGCTGCCGAAACGACCGGAGCAGGCGGAGACCGCGTTGACCGCGATCAGCCGGACCAGCCGTGAGGCGCTCGACGAGCTCCGGGTCACGCTGGGCGCGGTGCGGCAGGGGGCGGAACGCGAACCGGTACCCGGCCTGGCCCGCCTGCCGGCACTACGCGACCGGCTCGCCGGGGCCGGGCTCGTCGTCGACGTACGCGTGGTCGGCTCCCCCCGGGAGCTGCCGGCCGCGCTTGATCTGGCCGCGTACCGGGTGGTGCAGGAGGCGTTGACCAACGTGCTGCGCCACGCGGGGGTGGCGAACGCGGAGGTGACTGTGCACTACCGGGCCGATGAGCTGACGGTCGAGGTCACCGACCGGGGTACGGGCGCCAGGGACGCCGGCACCGATCCGGCCGACGGCGATCGCGGGCACGGGCTGGCCGGGATGCGGGAGCGGGTCGCGGCGCTGGGCGGGTGGTTGACCGCCGGGCCGCACGACGGTGGCGGCTTCCGGGTGTACGCCCGGCTGCCCGTGGGGCCGGTCAGGTGATCCGGGTGCTGATCGCCGACGACCAGGATCTGGTCCGGCTCGGTCTGCGCGCGCTTGTGGAGAGCGAGGACGACCTGGCGCTGGCCGGTGAGGCGGCCGACGGGCTGCGGGCGGTCGAGCTGGCGCGGCGGGAGCGACCGGACGTGGTGCTGATGGACATCCGGATGCCCGGCATCGACGGCATCGAGGCGACCAGGCGGATCGTCGCCGACCCCGACCTGACCGGTACGCGGGTGGTGGTGCTGACCACCTTCGAGCTGGACGAGTACGTCTTCGACGCGCTGCGGTACGGCGCGAGCGGATTCCTCACCAAGGACACCCGACCGACCGAGCTGCTGCGCGCGATCCGGCTGGTCGCCGAGGGGGAGGCGCTGCTGTCGCCGTCGGTGACCCGGCGGGTGGTGCGGGAGTTCGCCACCCGGCCGTCGCGGGTGCCGCGCCCGCACCCTCGGCTGGACACGCTCACCGACCGGGAGCGCCAGGTGGTCGGCCTGGTCGGTGAGGGCTTGAACAACGAGGAGATCGCCGCCCGGCTGGTGCTCAGCCCGGCGACCGCGCGTACGCACGTCAGCCGGGCCATGGGCAAGCTGGGAGCCCGGGACCGGGCCCAACTCGTCGTGTTCGCGTACCAGTCGGGGTTGGTCCCGGGGTGAGGCCGGGCCGCCAGCGGCCCGGTGGCCGGGCGGCTACCCTAGCGGTGGCCGGACTCCGCAGTGCCGGCCGGGTTGTGCCCGCCGGAACACTGACAAACGGGATGTTCGCGTGTTTGACACCTTGAGTGACCGCCTGTCCGGGATCTTCACCAAGCTCCGCGGCAAGGGGCGGCTCACCGACGCCGACATCGATGCCACGGCGCGCGAGATCCGCCTCGCGCTGTTGGAGGCGGACGTCGCGCTGCCGGTGGTCAAGGGCTTCATCGCGGCCGTCAAGGAACGCGCCCGCAGCTCCGAGGTCTCCCAGGCGCTGAACCCGGCTCAGCAGATCATCAAGATCGTCAACGAAGAGCTGATCAACGTGCTCGGCGGCGAGGGGCGGCGGCTCCAGTTCGCCAAGCAGCCGCCGACGGTGATCATGCTGGCCGGCCTCCAGGGTTCCGGTAAGACCACCCTCGCCGGCAAGCTGGCCCGCTGGCTCAAGGGCCAGGGGCACCAGCCGCTGCTTGTCGCCGCCGACCTCCAGCGCCCCAACGCCGTCGGGCAGCTCCAGGTGCTCGGTGGTCGGGCCGGCGTCGAGGTGTACGCCCCGGAGCCCGGCAACGGCACCGGCGACCCGGTGCAGGTGGCCCGCGCGTCGATCGAGCACGCGAAGCGGGCCGCCCGCGACATCGTCATCGTCGACACCGCCGGTCGCCTCGGCATCGACGCCGAGATGATGCAGCAGGCCGCTGACATCCGTGACGCCGTGCAGCCGGACGAGGTCATCTTCGTCATCGACGCGATGGTCGGTCAGGACGCCGTGCGCACCGCCGAGGCGTTCCGCGACGGCGTCGGCATCACCGGTGTGGTGCTCTCCAAGCTCGACGGCGACGCCCGTGGTGGTGCCGCGCTCTCCGTGCGCGAGGTGACCGGGCAGCCGATCCTGTTCGCCTCCACCGGTGAGAAGTTGGAGGACTTCGACGTCTTCCACCCCGACCGGATGGCCAGCCGGATCCTCGGCATGGGCGACGTCCTCACTCTGATCGAGCAGGCCGAGCAGGCCTTCGACTCGGATCAGAAGGAGAAGATGACCGCCAAGCTGATGGGCGGCGAGCAGTTCACCCTCGACGACTTCCTCGACCAGCTCATCGCGGTGCGGCGGATGGGTCCGATCGCCAACGTGCTGGCCATGATGCCGGGCATGGGGCAGATGAAGGACCAGCTCGCCGAGCTGGACGACAGCCACTTCGACCGGGTCACCGCGATCATCAGGTCGATGACCCCGGGCGAGCGCACCAACCCGAAGATCATCAACGGCTCTCGTCGGGCGCGTATCGCGAACGGCTCCGGGGTCACCGTGATGGACGTCAACCAGCTGCTCAACCGCTTCGCCGACGCGCAGAAGATGATGAAGCAGATGGGCGGCATGATGGGCCTGCCCGGCGGTGGCCGACGCAAGGCGACCAAGTCACCGAAGAACAAGCGAAAAAACACGAAGGGCTCGCAGCGTTCGCGGGGCGCGGGGCAGAGTGGTGCCGGTCCGCGCATCGGTGCGGGCGGCTTCCCGGCCGGCATGCCGCAGCTCCCGCCGGGAATGGACCCGAACGACCTCTCCGGCGCTCAGGGTCTGCCACCAGGCTTCAAGCTTCCGAAGATCGACTTCAACAAGCTCGGCAAGGGCGGCGACAAGGGCCCGCGCTGACGCGTGTCGGTGACGGCGGGCGACCGATCCGGCGCTTAGGGTGACGTCGCCCCCTGGAAGGAGATGTCATGACCGCGGCCCCGATCCTGCCCGAACGGCACGAGTGGACGGTCGACGACCTCGGTGAGCTACCGAAGGACCTTCCGTACGAACTGATCAACGGAAGGTTGATCGTGCCGTCGCCGACTGCCGTGCACCAAGATTTCTGTGTTCGACTGCTGCTGGCCGTCGAAGTCAACTGCCCACCCGAATATCTGGTCAGTATCGACCTGTCGATGCGGGTCGACCGGCGTAACGAGCCGCGCCCGGACGTGGTGGTCATCCGCCGTACGCACGCCAACCGGTCGCCCGTCCCGGTCGAGGACGCCCTGCTTGCCGTGGAGGTCGTATCCCCGACCTCCAGCTTCCGCGACATGTACGACAAGGCGAAGGTCTACGCGCACGCCGGAATCCGGTCCTACTGGGTGGTGGACCCGTCGCAGGAGCGCGTCACGCTCACCGAGTACGCGCTCGGCGCGAACCGCGAGTACGAGCAGGTCGCGCACACCGAGGACCTGTTCGTCACCGAGCGGCCGTGGAAGGTCTCGGTGGACCTGCCGGCTCTCACCGCTCGGAGGAACGACCTGCTCGCCCCCGACGAGGAGTGATCGGGTAGGACTGAGCGCATGGCTCTTCATGTGCGCGGTGTGCTGCTCCCCGACGACGAGGTCCGGGATCTCTGGCTGGTCGGCGACCGGGTGACCTTCACCCCGGTGCCCGACGCGGAGACAGTTGTCGACGGCGGCTTCGTGCTGCCGGGGCTGGTCGACGCGCACTGCCACATCGGCATCGCCCGAGGCGGCGCCCCGATCACCTCGCTCGACCAGGCCCGCGAGCTGGCCCGCCTCGACCGGGACGCCGGCGTGCTGGCGATCCGCGACGCCGGCTCGCCGTACCCGTACCCCGAACTCGACGACGAACCGGACCTGCCGCGACTGGCCCGCGCCGGCCGGCACATCGCGCCGCCGAAGCGCTACCTGCGGGACATCGGCGTGGAGGTCGACGCGACCGAGGTGGCCGCGACGGTGGCGGAGCAGGCGCGGGCCGGCAACGGTTGGATCAAGCTCGTCGGCGACTGGATCGACAGGGGCGTGGGCGACCTCGCGCCCGCCTGGGACGCGGACACCCTCACCGCCGCCGTGCGGGCCGCCCACGACGCCGGGGTACGCGCCGCTGTGCACACCTTCTCCGAGTCCGCCGTCGAGATCATGGTGCGTGCCGGGGTGGACTCGGTGGAGCACGGCACCGGGCTCAGCCTCGACCTGATCGACGAGATGGCCCGGCAGGGCACCGCGCTCATCCCCACGATGATCAACATCGCGACCTTCGGAGCCATCGCCGAACAGGCGCGGGGCAAGTTCCCCGGGTACGCGGAGCACATGCTCGCCCTGCGCGACGGTTTCCCCGAGGTGGTGCGCGCCGCACACGAGGCAGGTGTGCCGATCTACGTGGGCACCGACGCCGGCGGGGGCATCGACCACGGGCTGGCCGCCGAGGAGATGCTGCTGCTGCACGAGCAGGCCGGCCTGGCACCGATCGACGTGCTCGCCGCCGCCTCCTGGGGCGCCCGGGAATGGCTCGGCTTTCCCGGCCTGGTCGAGGGCGGCCTCGCCGACCTGACTGTCTACCCGGAAGACCCCCGCCGCGACCTGCGCGTGGTCCGTGCCCCGTCCCGCACGATCCTGCGCGGCCGAGTACTGCGCTGACGCAGCGCCGGCCCCGCTGGTCCCGTCACGTCACGTCGCCCCGGAGCCGCGCCGCGCTGGGCCGCGCTGGGCCGCGCTGGGCCGCGCCGCGCCGCGCTGGGCCGCGCCGCGCCGCGCTGGGCCGCGCCGCCCCGCGGCAAGATCGTGCTGGATCCAGGAAGTAGTGGCCTCGGCGTCGTGGGATGCCACTGGAACCAGGATCGAGCACGATCTTGGCGTGGGGCGTGGGGCGTGGGGCGTGGGGCGTAGGGCGTGGGGCGTGGGGCGTGGTGTTGGCGCCGAGCCGCGACGGGCTGGCCGGCACGATGTTCTACCTGGTCGCGTACGGCTTCTCGGTGCTTGCCGCGTTCGCGGTGGTGACCC
>NZ_JBEZFA010000040.1:0-64736 GCF_040649215.1 Micromonospora sp. NPDC049044
GAACTGCCCGGCCCACTCGACAAGCAAACCGACGGCCTTGTCGGCGGCAGCGGTGCCGGCGGAGGTCTGGACCGTGTCGACGGTGTCGGCGATGACCCGGGCTTGGTCGACTGTGATGTCTCCGGTGGCCAGGGCGGCGCGTACCCCAGGGTTGCCGGCGTCCAGGGCGGCGGCGAGGTCGACGAGCCGGCGGGCGGTGGGAACGGTGAGGCGGAGTCGCTCACGCAACCACACGGCTGTCGACGATGCTCCCTGCGTCACGGCCGTGCCACGGCCGTCCAGCTCTCGAACCAGGGACAGCTGCACGGCCGCCAGGCGCTGCTCGAGCCGGTGTGCGGCGTCGAGTGCCGCGACGAGGTCGGACTCCGAAAGAGCCCAGGTCGACGCAACGGCGCACGTGGCGACTTCCGCCTCGGCCTGCGTCAACTCCTCCAACATGAACCGAGAATAGAACAGGTGTACGACAATTTTCCGGCCCCTGCCGGGGACGGGCCGCTGTGCCGAGGGGCGGTTCAGCGGGGGATGCCCCTCTGGGTTTCGGCAGGGAATCGGGTCGGCGTCGGCGCTGTGGTACGGGCAGGATGGTGTGGTGCCTGATCTGCTGTGGGATGACGTCAGGTGGTTCTTCGATCCCGCGGTGATGGGGTCGTTGCCAGACGTTTACGTGCCTGGCGCCTCGATCGAGGACTGGCAGTCGATCCTTGATCTCGTCGTCGCTCATGACTGGGAGTTCCAGTACTCCGAAGGCGCGGCGGTGCTGCCGCTGCCCGCGGCGGCGGCCGTGTTGTCCCGCCCGGCTGACGCCGAGTGCCCGGCACTGCGGGTCTGGCCGTCGGTGGATGTTCTGGCGATCTTCCGGTTCTCTGCGGCGAACGAGATCGACTTCGATGTCGATCTGCGGGAGCTCCAGGGGCAGGAGCGGCTCGATGTGTTCTGCGGTTTCCTGACCGCGATCGGAAGGTGCCTGGGCAAAGCCGTGCTGATGGATTCCGAAGGCGGCGACGGGAGCCATCCGGTGCTCGGCTTCGACGTCGAGGCGGACCGCGTTGTGGTGATGGCGGAGCCGCCGGTCAGGTGAGCATCTATCCGGTGAGTCGTTCGCGTTATCAGCTCGACAGCGCCGTGAGGAGACACGTCGACCACCAGCGGCTGGTGACCACCCCGTGTGGGTGGCCACCAGCCGTACCGGTCAGGACAGCGAGCAGGGGTTGCCGTTGACGGTGACCAACCCCGGGCTGGGGTTGGCGCCGCCGGAGGTCGTCGCGTTGAAGCCGAACATCACACTGCCGCCGGGTGCGATCTTGGCGTTGTGCGACTCGTTGCGCGCGGTTACGGTCGCGCCGGACTGGGTGACCTTCGCCAACCATGCCTCGCGGACCCGCTGGTCGCCGGTGAACGCGAAGCGCACGTTCCAGCCGTTGACAGCCGTGGCGCCGGTGTTGCGGATGGTCAGCTGGGCGGTGAACCCGGTGCCGCCCTGCCAGGTGCCGAAGTTGCTGTAGCTCACCGAGCAGGTGCTGGCCGGCACCGCGCCGGCGTCACCCTGGTCGGCCAGGAACGAGGAGATCCAGGCCAGCGCCGAGTTCCAGTTGATCGCCACCTCGTTCGTCGAGTACGAGTTGATGTCGTCGACGTAGCAGAACATCGGGGCGCAGCCGGTGAGCAACTGGGCCACGAACGGGTCCTGCAGGGCCGCGTTCGCCCCACCGGCGAGCGAGCCGGCGGGCGGGTGGGGCAGGTCCGGGTTGAGCTGGTTGCCGAAGATCCGACTGTGCTGGTTCTGCGCCGCGTGCTCACCCCAGCCGGTGACGTAGGAGATGTTCAGGGCGTTGCGGCCGAAGATGTAGTCCATCGCCTGCACGGCGCCGTCGCGGTAGGCGGGGTTCCGGGTCAGGTCGAACGCGGTGGCCAGCACGACTGCGTTGTTGATGATGCTGCTGTTGCCGCCCCAGAAGTAGCTGTTGGCGTCGCCGGGCATCGGCAGCCCGTACGCCTGCCGGCGCAGCTCGGCGAGGTACGCGTCGGCAGCGGTGGTGACCGAGGCGCGGACCCGGGTGAGGTCGGCGGCGGGCAGGCCATTCGGCACGGTGGCCAGGTCGAGGCGGCCCAGTGCGGCGACGCTCTGCCAGCCGAAGCCGCGCGGGTCGAACACGTCACCGGTGTGGTGCGGCGACGAGGTCAGGTCGGTCAGGTAGGTCGACGCGCCGGTGGTCAGGTACAGCTCGACCGCCGCCCAGTAGAACTCGTCTGTGACGTTGCTGTCGTCGTACGCGCCGCCGCCGGTGCCGTCGGTCGGGCTGGCGTACACCGCGGGGTGGGCCTTGGCGGCGCTGTAGGCCGTCTTCGCGGCGGTGCCGCAGCGGGCCGCGAACGCCGCGTCGTAGGGGGCGAAGAGCCGTGCGCACTGCGCGGCGGTGGCGGCCAGGTTGAGGGTGGCCGCGGTGGACGGTGCATGCAGCTCACGCGGCTGCGGGTCGTCCTGCGGGGCGAGCGGCAGCCCGGTCCAGTTCTGGTCGTGGATCTTGTGGTGGACCATGCCGGCCAGCGGCTTGCCGGCCGGTACCTGCATGCGCAGCAGGAACTCCAGCTCCCAGCGGGCCTCGTCGAGGATGTCCGGCACGCCGTTGGCGCGTTCGGGCACCCGCAGTGTGCCGTCGGCGAGTTCGGCGCCGCCGTCGGCGGTGGCCGCGGTCTTGGTGCGCTCGAAGGTGTTCAACAGTTGGTAGGTGGCGATGCCACCGTTGACCACGTACTTGCCGTGGTCGCCGGCGTCGTACCAGCCGCCGCGTACGTCAAGCGAGTAGTCGCAGACGCCCGGCTGGCAGGGCACGTTGGTGTCGCCCTTGTTGGGTGCCACGTCGAGGTGCCCGGCGGGGCGGGCGTACTCGTCGCCGATCAGGTCCCCGTCGATCGCGATGCCACTGCGCTGCGCGTAGAAGAACTGCAGCGAGTCGGAGCGCAGTTGGTCGTAGAGGGCGCCGGAGATGGTGAACGGGTGACTGGTCTCGCCGTCGACGGTGAGCGTCAGGCCGTTGCCCGGGGTGCGGTAGCTGGAGAAGTCGACGGTCTGCACGTTCTGCGCCGAGGCGGCGTCGACGCCGCGGGTGGTGGTGGTGCCGCTGGCCACGACGGCACCCGCGGCGTTGCGCAGCTGCCAGGGCAACGGGGTGGTGGCCTCGGTGACGACTGTGGCGTTCTTCGGGCCGCCGGGCAGGTAGCCGACCTGGTTGACGCGGACCCGTGGCCCGGTGTCCGGCACGTACGGCTCGGGCGGCTCGCCGCCGCGCAGCGAGACGTCGTCGAGGCAGATGGTCTGCGCCTGGGCGGAGCCGCCAACCTGGAAGATCAGTTGGGCGTTCGGGTTGTCGTCCGGGACGGTGAAGGTCTGCTCGACCCGCTGGGCGGTGCCGGTCGCTGTGGCGTCCACTGCCGCGTACGTGGTGTAGGGGGCGCTGCCGAGTTGCAGCACGGCCTTGACGGCGGCGCCGGGGGTGGCGGAGACGGCGAAGCCGAGGGTGTATTCGGCGCCCGCGATCAGTGGCACCCCGTCCTGGCCGATGCCGGCGTCCCAGGGGTTGGCCAGCCCACCCGCGACGGTGGTGCAGAGCCGGCCGTCGGTGACGGCGAGCGCACCGGTGCCGAAGGAGAACCAGGGGCTGACCCCTTCGCTGAAGTCGCCGTTGTCGATCTGCTCGGGGGCGTCCGGTGGTGGTTCGGCGTAGGCCGCGCCGGCGCCCGCGCCGGTGAGGGCCAGGGTGGTCGCCGCGGCCAACAGGAGGCGGCGTCGGGATCTCGTCACGGGGAGTCCTTCCGGACGGGTGGGGGACGGTGGTGGTGGAAAAACTTGGGAGCGCTCCCAGGTATCGGCTCGATGTTTCCAGTGGCGGCACCCCGTGTCAATTGATCTGACTGGATGGGTTCTGGCGTGCGACGAGGGCGACCACCCCGCCCGGCCCGACGCGGCGGACCGGCGTGCGGACGTGAGATTGGCCGCGCCACGCGCTGTCGTCCTGATCTCCTAGAGACAACTGCGCCCTTCGCCTGGCAGGCTGCCTCCCATGACCCTGAAGCTGCGTTCCGTCGGAACGAGCGACCGTGGGCTGATCCGCAGCGGAAACCAGGACGCCCTACACGCCGGAAACTGGCTCGTCGCCGTCGCCGACGGCATGGGCGGGATGGCCGCCGGCGACCTGGCCAGCGCCCTCACCATCGACGCGGTGGCTCCGCTGGACGTGGAGACGCCCGAGGACGCCCTGGTCGCCGCGCTCGAAGGTGGCATCGCGTTGGCCACCTCCCGGATCCGGCAGGCGGTCGCCGAGGATCCCGAGCGCCAGGGCATGGGCACCACACTCACGGCCCTGCTCTTCGCGCGTACCGGCAGCTGCCTGGCGCTGGCGCACATCGGCGACTCCCGGGCCTACCTGTTCCGCGAGGGCGTGCTCAAGCAGGTCACCCGGGACGACACGTTCGTCCAGATGTTGGTGGACCAGGGCGTGATCACCGCGGACCAGGCCAGCAGCCACCCGCGCCGCGCCGTCGTCACCCAGGCCCTGCAGGGGGACGAGGTCACCCCGTCGTACTCGACGATGGTGCCCCGGGTGGGCGACCGCTGGCTGTTGTGCAGCGACGGCCTCTCCAACGTCGTCCGTCCGGACACCCTCACCGAGGTGCTCAGGGACTATCCCGACCGGACCGCCTGCACGGGCAAGCTCATCGATCTGGCCCTGCACGCCGGAGCACCGGACAACGTGAGTGTCGTGGTGGCCGACGTCCTGGAGGAGTAGGGCCGGCGTTCAGCGTCGGCGTGGCGTGACGCGTCGGGTGGGCGTCGCCGTTCGCGGATCCTCCGGCCAGGGGTGCCGGGGATAGCGCCCGCGCAACTCGCCACGCACCTGCGGGTAACCGGTCCGCCAGAACGACTCCAGGTCGGCGGTGACCGCCACCGGCCGGCCCGCGGGGGAGAGCAGGTGCAGCAGCACCGGCGTCCGCCCGGCACCGACGCGGGGAGCCACCGACCAGCCGAACGTCTCCTGAAGCTTCACGGCGAGCACCGGCGCGGCCGGATCGGAGTAGTCCACCCGCACCCGGGAACCACTCGGCACCTCGATCCGCTCCGGGGCGAACTCGTCCAGGCGGGCCGCCTGCGCCCAGGGCAGCAGCCGGCGCAGCGCCGACGGCACGTCCACCCGGGCCAGGTCGGCGCGACGCCGGGCCGCGGCCAACTCGGGGCCCAGCCAGGTCGCTGCGGCGTCGAGCAACGCCTCGTCGGTGACCTCGGGCCACGGGTCGCCCAGGTGGTGCCGGAGGAAACCGAGGCGTTCGCGTAGCGCCCGTGCCGCCGGCGTCCAGGTCAGCAGCCCCAGCCCCTCCTGGCGGAGACCGGTGAGCACGGCCGCCGCCACCGCTTCCCGCTCCGGCCGGTCCAGCCGCCGCTGGAGCAGCTCGATCGCGCCCAGTCGGGTCACCTCCCGGGCCACCACGTCACCGTCGGACCAGCCGACCTCACGACTGGTCCGTAGCAGCGGGCCGGCCGCCTCCCGGGCCGTCGCCTCGTCCACCGGCGAGGCCCGGCGGATCCGGGCCGACGGCGCGCCGGGGGTGCGGTCCGCGACCGCCACCGCCAGCCAGTCGGACCCGGCCAGCCCCGACCCGGCCATCAGCTCCGCGGCGGTCCCGCCGGTCATCAGGTACGCCGATCCGCCCGGCCGCCGCACCCGGGCCAACCGCTCCGGGTACGCCAGCCCGACCAGAAGCCCAGCGGCGAGATCGTCAGTGAGCCCACCCGTGCGGTCAGCCCGGTGCCCTTCGACACGGTTGGCCCCAGCGCGGCCGGCTCCGGCCCGGTCGACTGCGATCTCGTCGGCTTCGGTCCGGCGGCCTGCGGGGCTCGCTGCGGTGCTGGCCTCGGCGCGGCCGTCGGTGCTGGTCTCGGCGCGGCCGCCGGTTGGGGAGCCGGAAGGCAACGCGGCGCGCAGCCGGCGTACCTCGGTGCGCCAGCGTGCTGTCGCACCCGCGTCGACGCCGGCGCGCAGCCGACGCCAGCCGGCGACCAGGTCGTCGCCGGGGCCGGCAGTGCTCTCCTCGGCGAGCAGCGCCACCACCTCGGCCGCCCGGTCGGCGCCGACCCGACCGGCACCGTCCAGCAGTGCCCGGGCCAGTCGGGGGTGTGCGCCGGCGGCGGCGATCGCCCGTCCCCGTGTGGTGATCCGCCCGTCCGCGTCGACAGCGCCCAGGGTGCGCAGGGTGTCCCGGGCCACCGTCAGCGCGGCAGCCGGTGGCGCGTCGGGCAGCGCGAGCCCGACGCCGTCCGGCCGGCCCCAGGCGGCCAGCTCAAGCGCGAAGCCGGTCAGGTCGGCGGTGGCGACCTCCGGCTCGGCTCGGGCGGGCAACCGTTCGTGGGTCGCCGCGGACCAGCACCGGTAGACGTACCCCGGCGCCTCCCGGCCGGCCCGACCGGCCCGCTGGGTGGCGGCGGCCCGGGAGACCGGCACGGTGACCAGCGCGCCCAGCCCACGGGCCAGGTCGATGCGGGGCACCCGGGACAACCCGGCGTCCACCACCACCCGCACGCCCGGCACGGTCAGGCTGGTCTCGGCAAGCGCGGTGGCCAGCACGACCCGCCGTCGATCAGCGGGGCGCAGGGCCGCGTCCTGCTCGGTGCCCCGCTGCCGACCGTGCAGCGGCAGCAGCGCGACGGTGTCGCGCAGGTCGGCCAGCCGACCGCTGACCGCCGCGATCTCCCCGGCTCCGGGCAGGAAGACCAGTACGTCACCGGCACGTTCGCGCAACGCCCGCCGGACGGTCGCGGCCACGTGGTCGAGCAGCGCCCGATCCACCGGCCCGGCTCCGGAGGCGACGATCGGGCGGGCCGGCGGTGCCCAGATGCGCTGCACCGGGTGCAGCGCCGACTCGGCCCGTACCACCGGGGCCGGGGCGGACCCGCCGAGCAGCGCGGCGAAGCGGTCGGTGTCCGGGGTGGCGGACATCGCCAGCAGCCACAGATCCGGCCGGAGGGCGGCCCGCGCCTCCACAGTGAAGGCCAGCGCCAGGTCGGCGTCGAGTTGCCGTTCGTGGCACTCGTCGAGCAGCACCGCGCCCGTGCCGGGCAGCTCCGGGTCGTGGTGCAGCCGGCGGACCAGCAGGCCGGTGGTGACCACCTCCACCCGCGTCGCGGAGCTGACCCGACGCTCGCCGCGCACCGCGTAGCCGACCCGGTCGCCGACCCGCTCGCCGAGCAGTTCGGCCATCCGCCGGGCGGCGGCGCGTGCGGCCACCCGACGGGGTTGCGCGATCACCACCCGACCACTCACCCGGTCGGCCACGGCCAGCGGCGCGAGGGTGGTCTTGCCGGTGCCCGGCGGGGCGACCAGGACGCCGGCCCCGGCCGCGTCGAGTGCCGCGACCAGCGCCGGCAGCACCGGCCGTACCGGCAGGTCCACTGTCACGTCGGAGAGCACGGCCCAGTCTCGCACCGGCGCGGGTGCCGCCGGAGCGGCGGACCTCGGCCTCGCGGGACTACGCGGGCTCGTCACGCGCGCGGGACAAGGGGGTATGACGATGGGCCGGGTCTGTCGACCCGGCCCATCGTGGTGAGCTACCTCAGTACGTGCCGTCGAGCTGGCCGCGCAGCTTGGTCAGCGCCCGGGTCAACAGCCGCGAGACGTGCATCTGCGAGACACCGATCTGGTCGGCGATCTGCGACTGGGTCAGGTTGCCGTAGAAACGCAGCGTGAGGATCTTCTGCTCGCGCTCGTCGAGGGTGGCCAGCGCCGGGCCGAGGGCGACCCGCAGCTCCGCCAGCTCGAACTCGCTGTCCTCGCCGCCGAGCATGTCGCCCAGCTCGGTGGCGCGCTCGCCGTCACCGGTCGGGGTGGACAGCGATACCGCGTTGTAGGCGCGGGCGCCCTCCAGGCCCTCCAGCACCTCTTCCTCGGTGAGCTTGAGGTGGGCGGCGATGTCGGCGACCGTCGGCGAGCGGCCGAGGGTCTGCAGCAGCGAGCTGTTGGCGTCGGAGATGGCCAGCCGCAGCTCCTGGAGCCGGCGGGGCACCCGGATGTCCCAGGTGCGGTCCCGGAAGTGCCGCTTGAGCTCGCCGATGATGGTGGGGATCGCGTACCCGGCGAAGTCGACACCGCGCGACGGGTCGAACTTGTCGATGGCCTTGATCAGGCCGACCGCGGCGGTCTGGGCCAGGTCGTCGGTCGGCTCGCCACGGCCGCTGTAGCGGTGGGCCAGGTGGTTGGCCAACGGCAGCCAGGCCTCGATGGCCCGGTCCCGCAGTGCGGCGCGCGACGGGTGGTTGACGGGCAGCGCCGCCATGGCGTTGAGCAGGTCGGCGGCGCTGTCGGTGAGCGCACGCGGGTCGAGCTTGGTGGTGGCCTTCGCAGTGGTGCTCGGCTGCTCGGTGATCGTTGGCGCGGTCATGGGTGGTCCTCCCTGCACCTCGTCCGCGGACAAAAAGGTGTGACGCTTTGGTTTAGCTTTCAATGGGCCGTTCGGGACTCACCTTAACCTGATCGTCTTCCCAAAATCTAGCCGAAAGGTTGATGTACTTAAGGTGTGTCACACCACAAAGGGTGCGAATAGGGCAGAGTTGCGGGCGATGTGATCACCCTTACCCACTGCTGACTGCCGCTCAGCCGCTCAGTGGGCCGGTCCCTCCGGTCAGCCCGGCCGGATCAGCCGACCGGTCAACACGAAATCCGACAGTCGGCCAGCAGTGTCGACTATCCGTCCTTGTCCCGCCGGTGGGACCGGCCGTAGCGTCGCGGGTACACACCCGGTTCGGAGGCACCGTGCTCGATCCAGCCGCTCCCCAGCTCGTCGTGAACAGCCGTACCCTCTACTTCAGCTGGATCCCGGCGGACCCGGACGCCGTCGCCGCACTCGTCCCGCCGGGCCTGTGCCCGCGCCCCGACCACCAGGTGTTCCTCAACCAGTACGTCGTCGAGGACGAGACGCAGACCTCCGGCTTCGGCGCGTACACGCTCACCTATCTCGGCATCTCGCTACTCGGCGTGGACGCGCCCGGCGGGCTCAACCCGGGCGGCTGGTGGACCGCCTACGTGGCCTCCAGCCGGCTGGTCCGGGAGTACGCGGCCGCCCGCGGCGCCCCGGTGTCCACCGGCCGGACCCGGATCGAGGTGAGCGGCGAGACCCTGCTCTCCGAGACGGAGATCGACGGGACGACGTTGCTCCGGGCGCGGTGCCGGGTGGGGGAGACCGGCCACGCGATCAGCAGCGGGCACCACCGCTACTTCACCCGCCGTGACGGCCAGCTGCTCAGCTCGGTCTACCCGTTCGTCGCCGAACCGGTAGCCCCGTTCGAGATCGAGTCGGTGGAGTTCCTCCAGCCGGGGCATCCGATCTACCAGCTCCGCCCGGCCAACCCGCTCACCATCGGCTTCGGCTACTACTCACCGCGCTCCTCGTTCGCCTACCCCGGCGGGCTGAGCGTCCATCCGGTCGTCGCCGCCACGGTGGAGCCGATCCGGTCGACTCACCAGGTGCCGGCCACCCTTGCCCGCAGCGGCCTGCCATCCGGGTCGTAGACCAGCCGGTACACGGGCAGCGCCCAGGCGCGGGTGTACCACGGCAGCCGCTCCGGGCGGTGCGGGCGCAGCCGGCCGGGCGGTCGTTCGCCCACCTGGCCGTCGTCGTACCACCGTTGGAGCGCGTCGGCGGCGGCCGTGACGGCCGCGACGGCGTCCGCCGGGTCGAGCAGGTCGGCGTCGTCCGCGCCGTCCGGGTCCCGGTCCAGGTGCTCGCGCCACAGCCGTAGCCGCAGGTCCCGGGCGAAGACCCGCGCCCCGTCGCCGCGGCCGCCCGGGTCGGTGGGCGCCCGCTGGTCGCGGGTGTCGTCGAGCACCGCGCAGGACAACTCGCTGTCGTGGGTCCAGGACCGGCGGTTGAAGTTGTCGCTGCCGACACTGGCCCAGACGTCATCGACCACGCACACCTTGGCGTGTACGTAGACCGGGCCGCCGGTGCGGTTCTCCACGTCGAACACGTGCACCCGGTCCGGTGCGGCCCGTTCGCACAACGACAGCGCCTGCTCGCGGCCGACCATGTTCGGCGGCAGGGCCAACCTGCCGTCGACGTCCGGGTGCCGGGGCACCACAGCGACCAGGTGCAGCTCGGGATTGTCCCGCAGCGCGCGCGCGAACAGGTCCGCCACCTCGGCCGACCACAGGTACTGGTCCTCCAGGTAGATGAGTCGACGGGCGCGGCGTACCGCCTTTGTGTAACCGCGGGCCACGGTCCGTTCGCCGTCGGGTGCGAACGAGTAACGCGGGCGCACGGCGGGGTAGGTGCGCAGCACCTGAATCTGGTGCGGGCCACACTCGGGCGGGTCGGCCGGTTGCTCGGGCAACGGATCCGGTCGCAGGTCCGCGCCGCGCAACCGGTCCCGCAGGTAGGCCATCGGGTTCTCCGAGTCCAGTGGCATCGGGTCGGTCCAGCGCTCCCGGAACAGCGTGTCCAGCGCGCCGACCACCGGCCCGCGCACCGCGAGCTGCACGTCGTGCCAGGGCGGGTTGGGCCCGTACCGGGGCGACATCTGCACCGGCTGCGGATCACCGTGGTGAGCGGCGTCGTCACGTCGGCTGTGGCACAGGTCGATCCCGCCGGCGAACGCGATGTCCCGTTCGGGTGCGCCTGGGTGCCGCAGCACCACGAGCTTCTGGTGGTGCGAGCCGCCGCGGCGGACCCGCTGGTCGAGCAGCACCTCGCCGCCGGCGGCGGAGATCGTCTCGCTGAGGTCGCGGTTCTCCGCCTCGCTGTAGGCCATCGCGTCGAGGTGCGAACGCCAGATCAGTCCCTTGACCACCACGCCGCGCTGGGCGGCCTGGGCGAAGAGCTGGGCCACGGTCGGGCCGTCGGGACGCAGCCGCTGGTCCGGATCGCCCCGCCAGTCGGTGAAGAACAGGTGGTCGCCGGGCCCCAACGCCTGCACCTCGTCGACCAGCCGGTCGAAGTACGCGGCACCGTGAATCAACGGCTCGGCGAGGTTTCCCCTGGTCCAGACGGGTAACCCAGAGACCGGGTTGGCGCGTTCCTGTGCGGTGAGGAACCAGTCCTGCGACGGCAACGTCCAGCCCCCCTGGAGGTCGGCAACGTCCTCACGGTAGGACCCCGGACGCGGGTCCGCATGTCAGGCCGCCCGAGCGGTGACCTGGATGACGTTCAGCGCGAGCACGACAACCGAGGAGGCCACACCATGCCCCGCGAGACGACGAACCCCGTGACCGAGTACCGCGAGCCGGCGGTGGAGAGCGAACGGGGCGCGCTGGTAGCGGTGTTGCTGATGGTGATTCTGGGCGTCGCCGGGATTTTCGCGGTCTCCTGAGCCGCCCGGGCGCCCCGTGCTGTCGACGGGGCACCCGGGGTGATCTCGCTGACTCGGGTCAGGGACGCGGGCCCTGGCCGTCGGTGTGCGGGACCCGCTCGGCGGGGATGACGCCGAGCCGGCCGGCCTTGAAGTCCTCGAACGCCTGGAGCAGCTCGTCGCGGGTGTTCATGACGAACGGGCCGTACTGCGCCACCGGCTCCCGGATGGGCTGACCGCCCATGATGTAGAGGTCCAGCGCCGGGGTGTTGCTGTCCTGGGCGGGGTCCGCGCCGAAGCGCAGCGCGTCGCCCGGGCCGTGCACCGCGAGCTGACCGGTACGCACCGGTCGCCGCTCGGTGCCGACCGTGCCACGACCGCCGAGCACGTACACCAGGGCGTTGAAGTCGGGCTGCCAGGGCAGGTCGACCTGCGCGCCCGGCTGCACGGTGACGTGGGTGATGGTGATCGGGGTGAAGGTCGACCCCGGACCGCGGTGCCCGGCGATCTCACCGGCGATGACCCGGATCAGCGCGCCGCCGTCGGGGGTGCTGAGCAGGGCCGACTGCCGGCCCCGGATGTCCTGGTAACGGGGCGGGTTCATCTTGGCCGAGCGGGGCAGGTTCACCCAGAGCTGGGTGCCGTGGAAGAGCCCGCCGCTCATCACCAGGCGCTCCGGCGGCGCCTCGATGTGCAGCAGCCCGCTGCCGGCCGTCATCCACTGGGTGTCGCCGTCGGTGATGGTGCCACCGCCGCCCTGCGAGTCCTGGTGGTCGAAGATGCCGTCGATGATGTAGGTGACGGTCTCGAAGCCGCGGTGCGGGTGCCACGGCGTGCCCTTGGGCTCACCCGGCGCGTAGTCGACCTCGCCCATCTGGTCGAGGTGGATGAACGGGTCCAGGTCGGTGGTCGACACCCCGGCGAAGGCACGCCGGACCGGGAAACCCTCACCCTCGAAGCCGCTGGGCGCGGTGGTCACCGTGCGGACCGGGCGGAAGGTGGTGCCGTCGCCGAGTTGGGGCAGGCGCGGCAGGACAACGATGTTGTCAACGGTGATCGCGGGCATCGGAGGGCTCCTTAACGTGTGGCGTGGGTGCTCGACGTGGTCCGGGCCGCCCGCAGGCGGTGGCCGAGCCGGTCGAAGACCCGGGTGAGGCAGGCGACCTCGGCGTCGTCGAGGTCATCCATCAGGTGGGCCCGCACCGACGCGAGGTGGTGGGGTGCGGCTTCGGACAGGGTGAGCAGCCCGGCGGCGGTGAGCACCGCCTCGCTGCCGCGCCTGTCGTCCGGGCAGGGCTCCTTGCTGACCAGGCCGCGGCGCTGCATCGAGGAGATCTGGTACGTCAGTCGGCTGGGGGAGAAGACCAGTCGGCCGGCCAGCTCCCCCATCCGCAGTCGTTGCCCCGGTGCCTCGGAGAGCAGGACCAGCACGTGGTAGTCGGCGAAGGTGAGGTCGCTGTCGGTGCGCAGGTCGTCTTCCAACTGGGTGAACAGGCGCTGGCTGGCCTCGATGTAGGCACGCCAGGCGGCCGCTCGGGTGCTGTCCAGGCTCTCTGTCACGTCCACCACAGTAGCACTCGTTCAAAATTTAACTAGCGCTGTTTGGCGTTGCCTGCGTCACGTCTGCCCGGTGGGCGCCGCACTTGGTGCAGTTTTGAAGAAAGCGCGGGCCAGTCCGGCGGCGATGTCGGCGCGGTCTGTGCCAGACTCCGGCCTCGTGGAACACGTGGAACTCGCCGCCGCCGACCTGTTGCTGCGCCCCTGGCGAGACGAGGACGCCCCGGCGGTGCGCGACGCCCTCCGCGACCCGGCTATCGCCCAGTGGAACCCGCAGGGCGGCGGCCCGATCGACGACGAGTTCGCGCTGCTCTGGGTGCGCCGCCGGGCCGACTGGTCCACCGGCGGCCACGCCTCGATGGCGGTCACCGCGGCGGCCGACGGCGAACTGCTCGGTTCGGTGTCACTGCACAGCATCCACGACGGCAACGCGTCCATCGGCTACTGGACGGCGCCCGCCGCCAGGGGACGTCAGGTGGCAGTGCGCGCCGTCGTCCGGCTCACCGACTGGGCGTTCGCGGATCTGGGGCTGCACCGCGTGGAGTTGTGTCACGCGGTGGCCAACCCGGCGTCCTGCCGGGTCGCCGACCGTGCCGGCTACCCCGCCGAGGGGACGCTGCGCGAGTCGCACCGGTACGGCGACGGCCGCCGCTACGACGAGCACCTGCACGCCCGCCTGGCCACCGACCACTAGCCGGGACCGGGCCGGGGTCCGCACACGCTTCGGCCCCGGCCGCCTCGAACCGTCACTCGGTGACCTTGCGGAGGAACGTCGCCAGGGCCGTCCGGACGCGGTCGATCCGCTCCGGCAGGGGCAGCGGCTCGGGCGCGGGCGGCCCGGCGTGCTTCTTGCCCCGCAGATACAACGAGCAGGCCAGGTCGGAGCACAGATACGTGCCCACGGAATCGCCCTGCCGCCCGCTCGGGCCAGCCTTGGGGGCGGTCATCAACGAGACGCCTCCGCCGAGGTGCGTGGTCAGGCAGAACGAGCACATGCTGTGCCGTACGCGCCCCGTCTGGTGCGTCGCGGCCCGCAGCACCACCCCGGCCAGCTTGCCGTCGGTTTCGGCGACCAGGTAGGCCCGCTGCGGCGCGGAGGGATCCCGCCAGCCGAGGAAGTCGAGGTCGTCCCACTGTCGCATTTCAAGATCGTTCGGTACGGCCAGCCGCTTCGCCTCGCCCCGGCTGCAGTTGACGAAGGAGGCGCGGATGGCGGATTCGGTCAGGACCAACATAGGTAGTAGCCTAGCCCTCTTAGGCAAGCGTTTATTACGGCTAGGTTTGGAGTGTGCTGCATGGCACGTGCCGGCGTGACCGTCGAGCGCCTGACCCTGGCCGCGGCCGAGCTGGCCGACGAGGTGGGGGTGGACAACGTCACAGTTGCCGCGCTGGCCCGCCAGTTCGGGGTGAAGGACGCGAGTCTGTACTTCCACCTCAAGAACGCGCACGAACTGCGGGTCAGGATCGCCCTGCTGGCGCTTGCGGAGCTGGCCGACCGGGTCGCCGCCGCGCTGGCCGGTCGGGCCGGCAAGGACGCACTGGTGGCCTTCGCCAACGCGTACCGCGACTACGCCCGAGAGCATCCGGGTCGCTACGCCGCCATGCAGATCGACCTCGACCCGGAGACCGCCGCCGCGAGCGCGGGCGTCCGGCACGCCGAGATGACCCGGGCGATCCTGCGCGGCTACCGGCTCTCCGAGCCCGACCAGACCGACGCGGTGCGGATGATGCACAGCACCTTCCACGGGTTCGTCAGCCTGGAGAAGACCGGCGGCTTCCGGCACACCCCGCGCCCCACCGACGACTCGTGGTCGCGCACCCTGGACGCCCTCGACGCCGTCCTCACCAACTGGCCGTCGCGCTGACGGCCGAAGCTGAGGTGCGGGCTGACCCCGGCGGTAAGGTCGCGGGGTACGAACTCACCCAGAAGGGCAAGGATCTCGGCCAGGTCTTCGTCGCCGAGGTGGTGCGCTGCCAGGCGTGCGGCAGACCCGTCCGGTCCGGAGAGCTGTGATTCGATCAGGAGTCCCCAGCATGTTGAGCGATCTGGAGTTGGCCGACTGGCGGAAGCGGGTTGCCCGGCTGTACCTGTCCGACGCCGACCTGGTCGGCTTCCGCGCCGGCCGCGACGACCTGTTCGCCACCCACCCGCAGAGCCCGATCCCGGCGGGGGACCGGCCCGGCTTTTCCGGGGTGCGCTACTTCCCGCCCAATCCCGACGCAGTGGTCGAGGCACCCCTGCGTTCGGCAAGCGGGGAGCTGCGCATCGACACCGGCGGCCCGGACGGGGTGATCGCGTACCGGCGGGTCGCCGTGGCCGAGACGCCCTGGGGTCCGCTGACAGTGTGGTGGATCGAGGCGTACGGGGGCGGGCTGTTCGTTCCGCTGCGCGACGGCACCTGCGGGCGGGAGAGCTACGGGGGAGGGCGCTACCTCACCGACACGGTGAAGGGCACCTTCGGTCGGGGCGTCGAGCTGCTGCCCGGCGACCGGGTCCGGCTGGACGCCAACTACCTCTACAACCCGAGCTGCGCCTACGACGACCGCTGGGCCTGCCCCCTGGCACCCCCGGAGAACCGGGTCGAGGTCGACATCCGCGCCGGCGAGCAGACGTACCACTGACCGGCCGCCCCGGCGTGCGGCCGGGACGGCCGGTCGTTCGACAGTGGCTCAGCGGGCGCTCGACCCGGGCACCTGCATCCGACCCATCAGCTGGCGGGCCTGGTCGGAGAGCTGGGCGTCGACGGTCACCGCGTACTGGCCGGCGCGTAGCGAGCTGGCCGAGGTGAAGTCCCGCTGTCCGCCCGTCATCGCGTGCGCGACCGCGCCGAACACGGCACCCCAGATCGCGCCGATGACCAGCCCGACCAGGATCACCGCCAGCCAGTTGCCGACGGTGAAGATGCCGAACAGCAGGCCGATGAAGAGTCCGAACCAGGCACCGGTGCCGGCGCCGAGCAGTCCGGCCCGCCCGGTGGTCATCCGCCCGAGCACCGTCTCCACAAGGGTGAGGTTGGTGCCGACGATGGCGGTGTGCTCCACCGGGAAACGGTTGTCGGCCAGATAGTCGACGACCCGCTGGGCGGCCGGATAGTCCGGATACGATCCGATCGTCACGGTCGGCGGACCGGCCTGCGGCCCGTGACCGTCACCGGCCGGTGTCGACAGGCGGCCGGCCGGCCCGGTGGGAAGCAGGTCGCCATCCTGTGTGCCGGGCCGCCACGCGGCGGTCGGCCCCGAAGCTGACGTCATGAGCATCCTCCCTCGTCAGCCCTCCGGGTTCCCGTCCACGCCGAGGGGTAACACCGACGGACCCGGCGCGGGCCATCCCCACCGGGGGAATGGGCGCGGGCGGCCCGGGTAGCCAGTCAGGTGGAGAGCGGACAGATCAGCGAATACGGGTTCCTCGCCGACGGCCGCACCGCGGCACTGGTGGACGCCTCGGGCTCGGTGAACTGGTGGTGCCCGGGGCGGTTCGACGCCCCGTCGGTGTTCGGCCGGTTGCTCGACGACGACGCCGGGCACTGGTCGATCCGGCCGGAGATCGATTTCACAGTCGACCGCTGCTACCTCGACGACACCCTCGTGCTGCGGACCGTCTTCCGGACCGCCCAGGGGGAGGTCGCGCTCACCGACGCGCTCGCCTTCGAACCCGGCAGCCGTGGTCACGACATCGGGATGCGCTCCCCGCAGGTGCTGGTCCGCACCGTGCACGGGCTCAGCGGTGAGGTTCCGATGCGGGTGCACTATCGGCCGCGCTTCGAGTACGGCCGCGCCATCGCGTACCTGGTCGAGCGGGCCGACATGCTCGAAGCCATCGCCGGCGCCGCGCGGCTCACCATCCGTGGCAGCGTGCGGTTGGCGTGCGGCGACGACGGCGATGCCACAGCGACGTTCACCGTCCGCGCCGGCACCACCCACAACTTCACGCTCGGGTACGCCCCGACCTACGACGCCCCGCTGCCCGAGGTGCCGGACGCCGACGAGACGATCGCCGACACCGTCGCCGGCTGGCGGTCCTGGGCCGACGAGCACGGATACCAGGGCCTCTACGCCGAACAGGTGCGCCGCAGCGGACTGGTGGTCCAGGGCATGACGTACCGGCCCAGCGGCGCGGTGGTGGCCTCGGTGACCACCTCCCTGCCCGAGGAACTCGGCGGGGAACGCAACTACGACTACCGCTACGTCTGGGTGCGCGACTTCAGCCACACGCTGCGGGCGCTGTGGCGGTCGGCGTGCTACGACGAGGTGCGGCGGCAGTTCGTCTGGTTGGGCCGGGCGATGGGCCGGATCGACGACCAGCCGGTGCCCATCATGTACGGGGTGCTGGGCGAACGGGACCTCACCGAGCATCGGCTGGACCAGCTCGGCGGATACCGGGACAGCCCGCCCGTGGTGACCGGCAACGATGCGTGGCGGCAGCGGCAGAACGACATCTACGGCGCGGCGATGGAAGCCGCCTGGCTGATGCGGGACGAGTTGGAGCCGTTCGACCCGGAGGTCTACCACCTGCTCCGGGTGCTGGCCGACCAGGCCGAGCGGGGCTGGAAACTCCCGGACGCGGGGATGTGGGAGGAGCGTGGCGTCCAACACCACCACGTGTCCTCGAAGGTGGAGTGCTGGGTCGCGCTGGACCGGGCGGTCCGCTTCGGCGACCGGCTCGGCGAACCGCAGGACGTGGCCCGCTGGACGGCGGCCCGGGACGAGGTGCGCGAAGCGATCCTCACGCGCGGATGGAGCGACCGGCTCCAGTCGTACACCGGGATCTTCGATTCCGACCAACTGGACGCGTCGGTGCTGGTGATGCCGCTTGTGGGTTTCCTGCGGGCGGATGACCCGCGGATGCGCTCGACGGTGCGCGCGGTGGAGCGGCGGCTGTCACACGACGGCCTGCTGCGGCGCTGGGACGGCGACCCGGCGGGCTTCGTCATCTGTTCGTTCTGGCTGGTGAGTTGCCTGGCGTTGGCCGGTGAACGGGACCGGGCCCACGAGTTGTTTCGTGACCTGGCCGGTCGGGTCAATGACCTGGGCCTGTTCGCCGAGCAGATCAACCAGCACACCGGGGAGCAGTTGGGCAACTTCCCGCAGGCGTTCTCGCACATCGGCCTGATCAATGCCGCGGGCGTGCTCACCGACGTCGAGCAGAACCCGACGTTGCGTGACTGCGGGATGCCCCCGGCGTATTTCACCCCCCAGGGCCGTCGCTGAACCGGCCGCGTCCCCCGGCGGACAGTCGGGGTGCGGGAGAGAATGCCGGCATGCGGTTGGTGCTCACGGCGGACACCCACGTACCAAAGCGGGCCCGGGACCTGCCCGGCCCGCTCTGGGCGGCGATCGAGGCCGCGGACGTGGTGGTGCACGCCGGCGACTGGGTGGACGAGGCACTGCTCGACGCGATGACCGCGCGGTCACGCCGCCTGGTCGGGGTGTACGGCAACAACGACGGGCCGGCGCTGCGCGCCCGGCTGCCGGAGGTGGCCCGGGTCGACCTCGACGGCCTGCGGGTCGCCGTCGTGCACGAGACCGGGCCACGGACCGGTCGGGAGCAGCGGTGCGCGGCCCGGTTTCCCGATGTCGACGTCCTTGTCTTTGGGCACTCGCACATCCCATGGGATACCGAGGCGCCCGGCGGGCTGCGACTGCTCAACCCCGGCTCGCCCACCGACCGACGCTCCCAACCGCGGGCAACCTACCTCACCGCCGAGATACACGCCGGCACCCTGACCAACGTCCACCTCCACCCCCTACCCCGCCCAACCTAGCCCCACCCTGCCCCGTCGATCATGGAGTTGTGGTGGGTGACAAAGGTGTCAGTATCGCCTCAGGTCAGGCACCACAGCCCCATGATCGACGGAGCTGGTTACTGGCCTCGGCCTGTTTCGGCCTGGAGTTCGTCGATGCGCTTGGACGCCTCGGCCTTGGTCAGGTCGTCCGGGAGTTCCGCGTTGGCCTCCCGGGCCAGCGTGTTCAGGTAGGACTCCTGTGCGGCGGTCGGCGGCTCGTCACCGGTGACCCACTCGTCCGGGTCCTTGATCGCGGCACTCTGGTCGACCTGCTCGGTGCGGCGGTCCGTCATTGTCATCATCCTCTCGTTCGAACAGGTGTGCCAGTACCCCGATCGCCGGTGGTTCATGCCCGAACACCGGCACCTACGATCAACGGATGACGGTGGACCGGTCGGGTGTCGTGGTGGTCGGGGCGGGCATCGCCGGGGTGGCGTGTGCTGTCGAGTTGACCAGGGCCGGGGTGCCGGTCCAGGTCCGGGAACGCGGGCACGTCTGCGGCGGCCGGATGGCGAGCAAACGCTTCGCGGGCCGGCCCGCGGACATCGGCGCCGCGTACTTCACCGCCAGCGACCCGGACTTCGCCGCCGTGGTCGAGCGGTGGCACGCCGCCGGGCTGGTCCGCGAATGGACCGACACCTTCCAGTCCTACGACAGCGCCGGACGCCACGACGTGCCCGGGCCGATGCGCTTCGCCGCACCGCGCGGGCTGCGTTCCCTCGTCGAACAGTTGGCCGGCGAGGTGTCGGTGACCGTCGACCGGCTGGTGCTCAGCGTGAAACCCGGACCGACGGTGGACGGCGAGTCGTGCGCCGCGGTCGCGCTGGCCATGCCGGGCCCACAGGCCGCCCTGCTCCTCGACCCGGCCCTGACCGCCGCCACCCAGCTCGTGCAGGCGCAGCGCTGGTCACCGACAGTGGCCGCGGTGCTGCGGTTCCCGACCCGGCGCTGGCCGGACTTCCGGGGGGCGTTCGTCAACGACCACCCGGTCCTCACCCTCGTCTGCGACGACGGCGACCGACGCGGCGACGGTGCGCCGGTGCTCGTCGCGCACACCCTGCCGGAGTTCGCCGCCGGGCACCTGGCCCAACCCACCGGCGCCGGACCGGCCATCGAGCAGGCCGTCCGGGACCTGCTGGGACTTCCCGAGCCGGCCGTCGACGTGCACGTGCACCGCTGGACGTACGCGAAGCCGACCGGCCCCACCACCGGCGACACCCACCACCTCGACGCGGACGGGATCGGCCTGGCCGGCGACGCGTTCGGCAAGCCCCGGGTGCAGAGCGCCTGGCGCTCCGGCCGGGACCTGGGCCGGGCCATCGCCGCCCGACTGAGCTGACCCGCACCCGCCAGGGCGCGCCCAGGAGGCGGCTCGGCACGCTCAGGCGGCCCGCGGCGGGTGTGCTCAGGTGTGGCCGGCCGCGGCCACCGGCCGGGCGTCGGCGTCCCGCTCGGCCGGGTCGGAGGTCCGCTCGCCCTCCCGGTCGAGCAGCTGCATGACCGGGGTCGCCGCGATGCCGTGCACCACCACCGAGACGAGCACCACCAGCCCGACGGTCGCCCAGAGCAGCTCCGCCTGCGGGAAGTCCGCCTTCGTGGTGGCGTACGCGAGGTAGTAGAACGAGCCGACACCGCGGATGCCGAACAACGAGATCACCCAGTGTTCGGCCGGTCGCCCCGGCGCCCCGCGCAGCGACAACCAGCCGACGAGCGGCCGAATCAGGAACACCAGCGCCACCCCGACGGCAGCCGCCGACCAGGTCAGCGGGGCCAGCAGGCCACCCACGATCGCGCCGCCGAGCAGCAGCAACAGCACCAGGGTGAGTAGCCGTTCCACCTGCTCGGCGAAGTCGTGCAACACCGAGTGGAACTCGTGGGTCCGCTCGGCGGCCCGGATGGCCCGCGCGGCCACGAACACCGCCAGGAAGCCGTACCCGCCGATCACCTCCACCAGCCCGTACGCCAGGAACGTGGCAGCCAGCGCCAGGAAGCCCTCGGCGTGCCGGGCCAGTCGCAGCTCACTGGGCGCGCGGAAGAACAGCTTGCCGAGCAGCCAGCCGATCAGCAGCCCACCGCCGACCCCGGCGCCCACCTTCCAGAGCACGTCCACTGTGAACCATTCGGCCAGCCAGTCGCTCGGGGCGAGGCTGGTCGAGGCGATGGCGATGGCGGCGTAGACGAACGGGAACGCCAACCCGTCGTTGAGCCCCGCCTCCGAGGTCAACGCGAAGCGGACCTCGTCCTCGGAGTCCTCCACGTCCGTCGGCTCACCGACCTGCACGTCAGCGGCGAGCACCGGGTCGGTGGGGGCCAGCGCGGCACCCAACAACAGGGCGGCGGCCGGCACCAGGCCCGCCCACCACCAACCGAGCAGGGCCACCGCCGCGATGCACAGGGGCATGGCGATCGCCAGCAGCCGCCAGGTGGACGACCACCGCTGCCAACTCAACGGTCGGTCGATCTTGAGCCCGGCCCCCATCAGCGCGACGATCACACCGATCTCGGTGAGGTGGGTGGTCAGCTCCGGATGGGCCAGCGGGTCGGGTGTCGGCAGCCCGACCGGCAGCAGGAACACCACCATGCCGAGGGCGAGGAAGGCGATGGGCATGGACAGCGGACGCCGCTCCAGCACCCGGGGCAGGATGCCCGCGAGCAACGCACCCAGGCCCACAAGCGCGAACGCCACGTCTACCGGCTCCACGGCACCACCCTTCGGCCGCACCCGCGGGGCGCGGGGCAGGTGGTGACAGACCTTGCCCCGGCAGAGCTCCGGCTATGCGTGTACGCGTGGGTGAACCGGAGTGAACCTCACCTCGGCCGGGTCAGCGGCGAATCCGTCAACTCGTCGAGCAGCGCGGCGGGATCGTCGTACACCGCCACCGCGCCGGCACCCGCGAGCTCGCCGCGGCTGGTGCCGCCACAGGTCAACCCGACGCACGGGATGTCCAGCTTGCCCGCCGCCACCACGTCCCAGACCGAGTCGCCGACGAAGACCACCCGCTCGGCGGCCAACCCGGACTGCTCAAGCGCGGCGACCAGGATGTCCGGGGCCGGCTTGCTCTGCTGGGCGTCCGCCGAGGAGGTGACCGTGTCGATCACGTCCTCGGCGGCCAGCGCCCGGCGCAGCGCGCCCACCTCGGGTTCCGAGGCGGAGGTGGCGAGCACCACCCGCAGGCCGCGCTCGGCGCAGGCGCGCAACAGGTCGGCGGCCCGGGGCAGCGGGGTGAGACGTTCCCAGTACTCCGCGTAGAGGGTGTCGTGCGCGTCGCGCAGCCTCCCGTCGGCGTCCCGGTCCCGCTCGGGGCCGAGCAGGTGGTCGAGGAGCTTGTCCGAACCCATTCCGATCGAGCGGTGCACCACCGCCATCGGCACCGGCTGGTCGGTCTGGCGCAACGCCTCCCACCAGCTCACGGTGTGTAGGTAGGTGGTGTCCACCAGGGTGCCATCGACGTCGAAGAGGACTCCGGCGGGCTGGTCGGTACGCATGGTCGTCCTCCTACCCGGCGGGCCACTCAGGGATGCGTGGCCGGCGGCGTCAGAATCTCGAACCAGACAGTGGAGCCACGGACCGACGGGTCGGTGCCCCAGGCGTCGCTGAGCTCCTCGATCAGACCCAGCCCCCGCCCACGACTGCTCAACGTGTCGGTGCGGGTGCGGGTCACGGTGCCCCGCGTGCCGGAATCGGCTACCGAGACCAGCAGACGCTCGGGGCTGAGGTCGATCTCCACCCGGGCGGCGGTGCCGGCGTGCAGCAACGCGTTGGTGGTCAGCTCGCTCGTGCACAACACCGCGGCCCCGATCACCGAGTCGGCCACCTGCCACTCGGTGAGCTGCCCGGTCATCCAGTGCCGCACCCGGCTGGGCGCTGTCGGTTCCGCGGGGACCTCCATGCTCGCCGAACGGCTCGGCTTGAGCGCGTGCTCGACCGCCAGCACCGCCACGTCGTCCTCGGTGCTGCCGGGCACCGCCGCGGTGGCCACGGCGCAGAGCGCCCGGGGGTCGCCACTGCCGGCCTTCGCGACGGCGTCGCCGAGGGTGGCCAGCCCGGCGCTGAGGCTCTGCCGACGACGCTCCACCACCCCGTCGCTGAACAGCAGCACTGTGTCACCGGGGCGGAACGCGACAGTGATGGTGCCCGGCCGGCCGCCCAGACCCAGCGGGGGACCGGCCGGCACGTCGACGTACTCGGCGTGGCAGCGGCCCTCCGGGTCGCCACGACGGATCAGCGGTGCGGGGTGACCGGCGCTGGCCAGGGTCAGCTCCCGCCGCTCCGCGTCGATCACGCCGAACGCCACGGTGACGAAGAGTTCGTGCGTGCCGGCCTCCGCGCCCAGGCTGGTCACCAGCCGGTCCAGCCCGGCCAGCACCGCGTCGGGCGCCGGGTCGGCCAGGGCCAGCGCGCGCAGCGCCGCCCGGACCTGTCCCATCCGCGCGGCGGCCTGCACATCGTGACCCGCCACGTCGCCCAGCACCACACCGAGCGTGCCGCCGGGCAGGAGAAACGCGTCGTAGAAGTCACCGCCGGCGGCGTTGCCGTCCACCCCCGGGTCGTAGCGGGCCGCCACCCGCAACCGGGGCAGGTCCGGCAGGTGCTCCGGCAACATGCTGCGCTGCAACAACTGGGCGGTGCCGTGCTGGGTCTCGAACCGGCGGGCCCGCTCCGCGGCCTGGCCGATCAGCTCGACCGAGGCGGCCAGCAGCGCCCGCTCGGCGGGCGACCAGGTGTGCGGCACCTGGTAGCCGACCGCCAGCCCACCGCGCACCACCGAGGTGCCAAGCGGCAGGGCCGCCATCGAGCGGATCTTCTGGTCGTGGCGGTCCACCGCGATCTCCCGCAGCGGTTGCCCGTCGCCGACGAAGAACGGGCCGGCGGAGCGGGCCGCCTGCACCACCGGGGCCGACCAGCCCGCCGGAGCGCGCCGCCACAGCGGCGGAAGCCGCTCGTCGGCCTCGTCAAGCAGTTCCCCCCGGACCCGACGCACCATGCGCCAACCGCCGCCGCCCTCGTCGACCGCGAACGAGGCCTGGTCCGGGTCGAACGTGGTGATCGCGTACCGCAGCGCCACCCGGGCCACGTCGTCGAGGGTGAGCGTGCCGGCCAGCGCCGCGGCGACCTCGCTGAGGCTCTGCAACTGCTCGGTCACGTGGGTGGTCTCGGCGGCGACGGTCAACGTGCCGACGATCTGTCCGGTGCTGTCCCGCACCGGTGAGTAGCCCCGGGTGAAGACCGCCTGCTCCACCGTCGCGGAGTGCCCCCGCACCAGCGGCAGGGTGGACTCCTTCTCCAGGAACGGCACGCCCTGCCGGTAGGTGCGCTCGAACACCTGACCGACGCCGGGCAGCGCCCAGATCTCGGCGAACACCTCGGCGGCCGGGCGGCCGAGGGCGCTCAGGTGCTTGGTGCCCAGCAGTTCGGCGTACGCGGCGTTGTACAGCAGGACGAGGTCGTCGCCGTACGCCAGGGCCATCGGCATCGGCGAGGCGAGGATCAGGTCGATGACGGCCCGGATCGCCACGTCCCAGCTCTCCGGTGGGCCCAGCGCGGTGTCGGCCCAGTTGTGGGCGAGCACGGCAGCGGCCGTACCGGTGACGGTGGACGCACCCGGGACGGGAGTTGCTGGCGTGGGGACTCGCCCGACCGTTCCTGGCATGTCCGCAGCCTAGTCGGCTCGTCGGAAAAGGCATCCGATCATGGCGGCGGGGCGTCGCCGTCGGCGTCGTACTGCCCGTCTGGGCAGTTCAGGACCCCTGTTCGTCGGCCGGCTGGGAAAACACGGCGCGTTGCGCGGACTGCCGGACCGGTAGCCGGGTATGCGCCCGGCGCAGTCCATGCGACAGGAGGGACATCATGCTGAAAACCCTCGCGGTCCGGCAGGCCGACATCGGCGATGCCATCGCCGACACCTGGAGGTCGGTGCTGCTCTTCATCCCGAAGGCAGTGGCCTTCATCGTCATCCTGGTGGTCGGCTGGCTGATCGCCAGAGCCGTCCTCAAGATCGTGGATACGGTGCTGGAACGGGTGCACTTCGACCAGGCGGTCGAACGTGGCGGTATCAAACGGGCCCTGGAGAGAACGAAGTACGACGCCTCCGACATCCTGGCCAGACTGGCCTACTACGCCGTCCTGCTGTTCACGTTGCAGTTCGCGTTCGGCGTCTGGGGGCCCAACGCGATCAGTGACCTGATCAGCGGCGTGGTGTCCTGGCTACCGCGGGCGTTCATCGCGATCGTCATCGTGGTGGTGGCGGCTGCGATCGCCAACGCCGTCCGGGATCTGGTCACCGGGGCGCTGGGCGGGCTGTCGTACGGCAAGGTGCTGGCCGACCTCACGGCGATCTTCATCATCGCGCTCGGCGTGATCGCCGCGCTGAACCAGGTCGGTATCGCCACCACGGTGACGACCCCGGTGCTGATCGCGGTGCTCGCCACGGTGGCCGGCATCCTGATCGTCGGCGTCGGTGGTGGTCTGGTCAAGCCGATGCAGAACCGCTGGGACGGCTGGCTGGAACGGGCCGCCCGGGAGGCTCGGGCGGTGCAGCAGCAGCGTCAGGCCAACGTGGCCGGGCGCAGCGACGTGGAGCGGCAGATGGCCGACCGCGGGGGCGATCGCACCCAGGCGATGCCTCGGGTGGACGAGGAAGCTCCGCAATACCGTTCGTAGCGAGACCGCACGGCAGGTGGGGAGGGTGTTCCGCGTACGACGCGGGGTGCCCTCCCCGTCGTCGGTCAGTCGCCGAGCGAGCGGGCCAGCGCGCAGACCGCGAGCAGTCGGGTGAGCAGCCACTCCGGTTGGCTCCAGTCCACCGGCCCGTCCGGGGGCACCCACCCGTGCTCGAGCGCGGCGGCGCGGACCCCCTCGGCGTAGCCAGCGAGGGCGGCGGCGGTAAGTGGCTGGCGGTCACCGTCGAGGCTGTCCCGCACGGCGGCCGCGTGCTGGTCGACGAGGGCCAGCAGCCCCGGTCGCGCGGCGGCGGCCGCGAGCCCGACGGTGCCGAGGGAGACGGTGAGGGCGGCCAGGGTGGACCGCGCCGAGTCGACGGCGGTACGGGTGGCGACCCGGTTGAACGGCACACGCATGGTGACCGAGGCTAACCGACAGGTGACGACGTCGCCGTCGGCCACTCGGTGGATGTCTGCCGCGCCACTGGCCGTTCCGGCTGACCGTGGGGGTTGATCCGGCACAGACGGGTCAGCAGGAGAATCACCGGCGTTTCACCGCACCGCGCCGGCGATGCGACAGCGGCCGGGCGGACCGGATCAGCAGCCGCGGCCGACCGGGCGCGAAGCCCCGCCCGGCGGCGTGGGTCAGTCGCTTGTCGCGTCGGCCGGGCGACGCCGCGCCGCGTCGTCGGCGATGATCACGGTCGCCACCATCAGCGCGACGCAGAGGCTGAACAGCCACGAGTCGTCGGCGACCAGCCGGGCGGACACGGGTGCCTGCAGGGCGGCGAGCATGAAGCCGAGCCAGGCGAGCCGGCGCTGACGCGGCGAGAGGATTCCGGAGCCTTGATGCATCCCGAAATTCTTACGCGAGTCAGCCCGTTTGCCGTCCTCCGATCGGCCGATTCTGGATGAGCTGTCCGTTTTCTCGACCGTCCGGACACGACTTCTTTGCGCGCCGCGCGATCGGAGGTCGACGGTACTAGGGTGCCCTGCGGCAGGATGGTGTCCCGTGTCCACCGCGTCCGCGCGTCCCCGCGCCTCCCTGCTCCTGCTGGCCTACCTCGCCTTCGTCAGCCTCGGCCTGCCCGACGGCCTGCTCGGGGTCGGCTGGCCCTCGATCCGGGGCGACTTCGACGTACCGACCGAGGCGGTCGGCCTGGTGCTCACCGCGGGCACCGTCGGCTATCTGACCTCGAGCGTGCTCGCCGGGTTCACGCTGGCCCGCATCGGGGTGGGCGCGTTGCTCGCCGGCAGCACCCTGCTGGCCAGCCTGGCCCTGACCGGCTATGCCCTGAGCCCGGTACTGGCGGTGCTGGTGGGCTGTGCGCTGCTGCTCGGGCTCGGGTCCGGCGCTGTCGACTCCGGGCTCAACGCGTACGCGGCCGGGGCCTTCGGGCCGCGCCACATGAACTGGTTGCACGCCTTTTTCGGGCTGGGCGTGGCGATCGGCCCGCTGATCATGACCGGGGTGCTGAGCGCCGGACTGTCCTGGCGTTGGGGGTACGGCATCGTGGCCGCCGCCCAGCTCGCCCTCGCCACCGCGTTCGCGCTCACCGTGCGGGCCTGGCGCCGCGACCGTCCGACCCCCACCGAGGCCGCCCCGGGGGCCGCGCCCTCGCCGGCCGTCCGGGTCCCGATCCGGGCGACCCTGCGGCTACCGGCGGTGTGGTCCGGGACGCTCGCCTTCGCGTTGTACGTCGCCATCGAGGTGTCCACCGGCCTGTGGGCGTTCCTGCTGCTGACCGAGGGTCGGGGGCTGAGCGCGGCGGTGGCCGGCGGCTGCGTCTCCGCGTACTGGGGGAGTCTCTTCGTCGGTCGGGTCGTGCAGGGCGTGGTGGCCGAACGCCTGGGGGCCACGCTGGTGCTGCGCGTCAGCCTCGTCGGGATGGCCGTGGGCGCGGGCCTGATCGCCGTACCCGGTCCGGCCGCGTTGGCGGTGCTCGGCCTGGTCGTTGTCGGGTTCGCCGCCGCGCCGGTGTTCCCGCTGCTCACCCTCACCACCGCCGAGCGGGTCGGCACGTCCCACGCGGACCGGGCCATCGGGTTGCAGATCGGCGCCGCCGGTGTCGGCGCGGCGCTCGTCCCGGCCGGGCTCGGTGTGCTGATCGGCAACACGTCGGTGCAGGTGCTGGGCTCGGCCCTGGTGGTGCTCGCCCTGGCGTTGATCGCCCTCTACGAGTGGGGAGCCCGCCGCTCTACCGGCCGACCCAGCGGGCCGCCGGTGCCCACCCAACCCGAGGGTCAGACGTCCGGTCCGGTCCTTCCGGTGGTGGAGGGACGGTAGGGGCGCTCCGGGTCGGTCGCCTCCCGGCTGTTGCCCCGGGCCTGCCCGTCGCGGTCCGAGGCGGCCGGCCCGTGCCCGAACGCGGCTTCCTCGCCGGCGTCGTTGCCTGTCACGTCGTCGGCCTGCCCGTCGAGGCTGGAGCCCGACACGGCCTGCTCCAGCTCTTCCAACGGAAGCCGTTCCTCGTCCCGCCACACCCTGATGTCGTCGTCGGTCATGCCTTCAGCCGTACCCGGGCGCGATGATCGCAAACGGGCACGGCGATGGCCGCCGGGATTCCGGCGGCCATCGGGTGTCGGGTGGGCACGGATCAGGGCTGCGGACGGTCCACCGCGCCGCGCCACGCGCCGGTCTCCTGACCGCGCCGCTCGATGTAGGTCTTGAACCGCTCCAGGTCGCCCTTGGCCCGCCGGTCGACGATGCCGAGCTTGTCGCCGGCCTGCTCGACCACGCCGTGCGGCTCGAACTCGAGCTGGAGGGTGACCCGCGTCTTGTCCGCGTCGAGCCGGTGGAAGGTCACCACGCCGGCCTGCTGCGTGCCGTCGGTCGAGCGCCAGGCGACCCGCTCGTCGGGCAGCTGTTCGGTGATCTCGGCGTCGAACTCGCGCTTGACCCCGGCGATGTCCACGGTCCAGTGGGTCATCGTGTCGGAGAGCTGCCGAACCTCCGACACCCCCTCCATGAACTCGGGGAACTGCTCGAACTGCGTCCACTGGTCGTACGCGGTGCGTACGGGCACTGACACGTCCACATGTTCGGTAACGCCACTCATTCTGGGAACCTCCTTCAGCCGCTGGTGGTCATCGAGTCGGGGGACGACTCGTCACCAGCGAGTTGTCTCGTTCTTGTTGCCGAGAGCGGCCCACACCTCGGAGACCGTCTGGTAGAGGGTGCCCTCGGGCAGTCGTTCCAGCGCCGCCACGATGTCGTCCGGCGCCTCGTTCTCGCGGGCGCTGGCGATCAGCACCAGGCGGTCGCCCGGCAGCGCGCTCATCGAGATGAACCGGCCGAGCCGGCTACGCTGCTCGACGTCCGTGGAACTCATCCCCTGCGGGGTGCCGGTGCGCAGGTCGCCGGCCGGGGCGGTGGTCGTCTCCGGCTGGTCCTCGCCCGCCGGCTCCGGCACCCGCGACTCGTCGACCCGAGAGCCACCGGTCCCCGGCCCCTGCACGAGGCCGCTGACCTCCTGACTCATCTGTTCGTCGATCCTCGGTCCGTGCTTGCTGTTGCCACGCTCCATGCCTTCTGCGCTACCCGGCACCCTGCCGGCTAAACCGGCACCGGGCCACGAACGGACCCAGGGTCCAGCGCCGAACCGGACGGGCGGCCCGAAACCGGCGGCTCAGTCGTCGGCGGGCCGGCGGGGCGGCAGCACCGGGTCGTCCGGGTCGGGGTCGCCGGCCTGCAACTGCCGTCCGCGCTGCACCTCGGCGTTGATCTGCACGCCCAGCATCAGCGCCGAGTTGGACAGGTAGAGCCAGACGAGGAAGGCGATGGCCGCGCCCAGGCTGCCGTAGGTCGTCTTGTACGAGGCGAAGTTGGCCACGTAGAGGCCGAAGCCGAAGGAGACAGCCGCCCAGGAGACCAGAGCCACCGCGCCGCCGGGGGTGAGCCAGCGGAAGCGGGGTTGGCGCACGTTCGGCGCGATCCAGAACAGCAGCGACAGCAGCACCATCATGACCATGGCGAGCACCGGCCACTTCGCCACGCTCCACACCGTCCGGGCCAGGCCCCCGGCGTTGATCAGGTCGCCGACCGCGTCGGTGACCGGGCCGCTGACGATGAGCGCCAGGGCGACCACAGCGAGCAGCACCAACGTGATCGCGGCAAGGCCGATCTGCAACGGCCGAAGCTTCCAGACCGGCCGGCCCTCGGTCACCCCGTAGATGGCGTTCGAGGCCCTGGTGAACGCGCCGATGAAACCCGACGCGGACCACAGCGCACCGAGCAGACCGAAGCTCAGCAGCAGCTTGGGGTTGCTCTGCTGGAGCACCACCGCCCGGATCACACCGATCACACCGTTCTCGTCGTCGGTGAGCACCGAGCCGGCGCCCACCTGCCGGGCCAGGTCGACGACGGTGTCGACGGTCTGCTCGCCGCTGGAGACCAGACCGACCAGGGCCACCACCACGATGGCGGACGGAAAGAGCGCCAGGACCCCGTAGTAGGTGAGCGCGGCGGCCCAGTCGGAGCAGTTGTCGTTGACGAAGTTCTGTCCGCTGCGGACCAGCACCCCGCGCCAGGTCCGCCAGCTCAACTGCCGCATCCGGTGGGGAACGGCGGGGTCGCGCGCACCGCGCGTCGTACCGGGCTCCGTGGTCGTCATGTCCCGCTCCCTGCGCCCCGGCCACCGGATGACCGGTCGTCCGGTCGGGCCTGGCCCGCCGGTACCCGCACCGGGAAATCGACAAACCCGACCGCCGCGCGCGACCGTTTAGGCAGGGAAGCCCGGGGAACGTCAGGGGGATCCGACCGACGCGGAGGAGGACGAGATGCCCGGGCGCGAAGACCTGCCCAGCACGCTGCGACGCTCCCCGGAGAAGGCGCAGCGCACCTGGGAGAAGACCCACGACTCGGCGGTGGAGACCTACGGCGAGGGGGAGCGGTCGCACCGCACCGCCTTCGCCGCGGTGAAGCACCAGTTCGAGAAGGTTGGCGACCACTGGGAGCCGAAGGACCGCAAGGGTCCGAGCGACGAGCAGGCCGCTGGCGGCGGGCCGGAACGGCGTGCCCCAACCGCCGGTGGCGTGGACGCCAACGCCAGCAAGGACCACCTCATGTCGGTGGCCCGCGAGCTCGACGTCCCCGGCCGGTCAAGCATGACCAAACCGGAGCTGGTCAAGGCGATCGAGAAGGCGAACGACAGGGCCACCCGCAAGGCCCGCGGCGGCTGAGCACCGCCGGGGCGGACAACACCGACACGGTACGGGCGGACGCGCCACCCCTGCGTCCGCCCGTACCGTTCACCAGTGCCCGCCGCCCGGCGCCTCGATGTGCACCGCCTTCGTGGCGGTGAACTCGTCGAGCAGTTCCGGGCCGTAACCGAAGCCCTGCCCGCTGGCCCGTCGTGGGTGCGCGGCCCCGCCGGGCGCGCCGCCGAACACCGCGTTGATTTTCACGGTGCCCACCGGCAACTCCCGCCAGGCCCGCTGGGCGTGGCTCATCGACGTGGTCAGCACCGTGGCGGCCAGCCCGTACGGGGAGTCCGCGGCGCAGCGCAGCGCCTCGTCGAACGAGTCGACAACCACCACCGGGGCGACCGGCCCGAACGTCTCCTCCCGCACCAACGGCATGTCGTGCCGGCAGTCGGTGACGACTGTGGCCGGATAGAACGCCCCCGGCCCGTCCGGCACCGCGCCGCCGACCCGCACCCGGGCGCCGGCCGCCACCGCCGCCGCGACCTGACCGTGGACCTGATCCCGGTGCCGGCGGTCGACAAGCGGGCCCAGTTCGGCGCCGGGGTCGCGGCCCGGCCCGAGCCGCAGTGCCGTGGCGCGACGGACCAGCGCCGCCACGAACTCCTCGGCCACCTCCCGGTGCACGTAGAGCCGCTCCACCGCCACGCAGATCTGCCCGGCGTTGGCGAACGCACCGAGCGCGGCCTGCTCCGCCGCCCACTGCGGGTCCACACCCGCGTCGACGATGAGCGGATCGCTGCCCCCGTTCTCCAGCAGCACCTTCGCGCCGGTGCGGGCCGCGGCGGCGGCGATCGCCCGCCCGGTCGCCGTGGATCCCACGTGCGCCACCACGTCGACCTCCTGGGCGGCCAGCGCCGCACCGACCTCGGGACCGCCGGTGAGCAGCGACAACACGCCGGCCGGCAACGCCGCGTCCAGGGCCCGGGCCAGCAGCCAACCCGTCGCGGGGGTCCGTTCGCTCGGCTTGTAGAGCACGACGTTGCCGGTCACCAGGGCGGCACCGAGCAGCCCGCAGGAGACCGCCACCGGGTCGTTCCAGGGCGTCAGCGCCGCGACCACGCCGCGCGGTTGCGGAGTCAGGAAGTCGAGCGCGTCGACACCGCCGTTGAGGGTCCGCCCTCCGCGCAGCGGAGCCAGCTCCGCGTACTGTCGCAGGGTGCCGATGCCCGCCTCGACGCCGCCGCGGGCGTCCGCCAACGGCTTGCCCATCTCCGCCGTGACCGCCTCGGCCAGTTCCCCGGCGGTCGCCGCCACCGCGTCCGCGGCCCGGTGCAGCGCCGCGGCCCGCTCGGCCGGCGGGGTCGCCGCCCACTCGGCGGCCGCGTTGCGGGCCGCCTGCGTCGCCTTGCCGACCTCGTCGGCGGTGGCCACCGGCACCGTGCTGACCGGCGAGTCGTCTGCCGGGTCACGGACCACCAGCTCACCGCCGTCGCCGCCCGCGCCCCACACCCCACCCACCAACTGCGTAACCGTGTACATGCGGCGCTGGATGCCCCGGCCCTGGCGGGGCAAACGCGTTTCGCCCGGTTGCGTGCCGGGTAGCCGGATCGGATGACAACCACCGCCGCGCAGAGCGTGGACGCCGTCGTCGTCGGGGCCGGTCACAACGGCCTGGTGGCGGCCAACCTGCTCGCGGACGCCGGCTGGGAGGTGGTGGTGCTGGAGGCGACAGCGGTGCCCGGCGGCGCGATCCGCTCCGCCGAGGTGACAGCGCCCGGCTACCTGAGCGACCTCTACAGCTCCTTCTACCCCCTGGGGTACGCCTCACCGGTGCTGCGCGGGCTCGACCTGGGTCGGCACGGCCTGTCCTGGCGGCACGCGCCGGACGTGCTGGCGCACCTGTTGCCCGACGGTCGGGCCGCGGTGATCAACCGGGACCCGGACGTCACGGCCGCCTCGCTCGAACAGTTCGCCCCCGGCGACGGCAAGCGCTGGCTCAACGCCTACACCGACTGGGTCGACGTGGCCGAGCCGATGCTGACAGCGATCACCACGCCGTTCCCACCGGTACGCGGCGGGCTGGGCCTGCTGCGTCGGCTGCACGTCGCCGGTGCGTTGCGACTGGCGCGACGCCTGGTGGTACCGGTCCGCAAGCTCGGCGACGAACTCTTCGACGGTGCCGGCGGGCCGGCCCTGCTGGCCGGCTGCGCCCTGCACACCGACCTGTCCCCGGAGGAGGCCGGCTCCGGGGTGTACGGCTGGCTGCTGGCCATGCTCGGCCAGCAGATCGGCTGGCCGGTGCCCGAGGGCGGGGCGCAGCAGATCACCAACGCGCTGGTGGCCCGGCTTCAGGAGCGCGGAGGGACGATCCGCTACGGCGCCCGCGTCGACCGGGTGCTCACCGCCCGCGGCCGGGCGATGGGCGTACGCACCGACGGCGGCACCCTGTGGCGGGCCCGCCGGGCCGTGCTCGCCGACGTGCCCGCGCCCGCGTTGTTCCTCGACCTGGTCGGCGCGGCGGCGCTGCCGTCGCGGCTGGTGGAGGATCTGGCGCACTTCCGGTGGGACGGGTCGACGCTGAAGGTGGACTGGGCCCTCTCCGCGCCGGTGCCCTGGACCAACCGGGAGCTGGCCGGCGCCGGCACCGTGCACCTCGGCGCGGACCTCGACGGATTGACCCACTACGCGGGTGAGCTGGCCCGGGGCGAGCTGCCCCGCCACCCGTTCCTGCTGGTCGGGCAGATGTCGGTGGCCGAGCCCAGCCACTCCCCGCCGGGCACCGAGTCGCTCTGGGCGTACACCCACCTGCCGTTTCGACGGGACTGGCGGGCCGAGGACGTCGCCGGGCACGTGCAGCGGATGGAGGACGCGCTGGAGGCGGCGGCACCGGGTTTCCGACAGCTGGTCGTCGGCCGACACGTGGCCGGACCGGCCGAGCTGGAGCAGGCCAATCCGAGCCTGGTCGGTGGCGCGCTGGGCGGCGGCACCGCTGCCGCGTACCAGCAGCTGTTCCTGCGCCCGATCCCTGGCCTGGGCCGCGCGGACACCCCGGTGGACCGGCTCTTCCTGGCCAGCGCGTCGGCGCATCCCGGCGGCGGGGTGCACGGCGCGCCCGGGGCGAACGCGGCCCGCGCCGCGTTGGCCCGTGACCGCGCCCTCACCGGCCGCGCCTACGCCGCGGCCATCGCCACCGCCCACCGGGCCGTCTACCCCAACTGACCCACCCCCCCAACCCCCCAACCCCCCTCGCCTCGTCCGTTGATCATGAGGTTATGGCGACGACACGCCGAGGCGAGTGGCAATAACCTCATGATCAACCGGGGAGGCCGGGGTGGGGGAGGGCCGGGTGGGGTGGGTTTGGGTTCAGCGGGTGATGTTGCGGTGCTTGCTGCGCAGGCGGAACGGCATCAGGGCGCTCTCCACCTTGGTCGCGGTGGTCATCTTGGACAGGCCCTCCTGCCGCTCCTCGAAGCGGATCGGCACCTCCAGGATGGTGTGCCCAAGCTTGGTGGCGAGGTAGTGCATCTCCACCTGGAAGCTGTAGCCGTTCGACTGCACCCGGTCCAGGCCGATGTCGCGCAACGCCTCGGCCTGCCAGATCTTGAAACCGGCGGTGAGGTCCCGGATGCGCACCCGCAGCAGGGTGTGCACGTAGAGGTTCGCCCAGCCGCTGAGGGCCCGCCGGTACAGCGGCCAGTTCTCGTCTAGCTCGCCACCGGGCACGTAGCGGGAGCCGATCACCACGCTCGCCTGGGTGGACAGCAACGCGCCGAGCATCCCCGGCAGCGCCTCCGGCGGGTGCGACAGGTCCGCGTCCATCTGCGCCACGTACTCGGCGCCACCCTCGATCGCCCGGGTCATCCCGTCGACGTACGCCCGGCCGAGGCCCTCCTTGCCCGCCCGGTGCACCACCTCGATCCGGTCCGGGTGCTCGATGGCCAGCTTGTCGGCCACGTCGCCGGTGCCGTCGGGGGAGTTGTCGTCGGCGACGAGGATGCGCAGACCGGGCAGTGGCAGGGCGAGCAGCCGCTCCACCAGCGTGGGCAGGTTGCCCGCCTCGTTGTAGGTGGGCACGACGACGGTCAGGCGTGCGTCCCGCCACGGCGACGGTAGCTGCACAGGCTCGATCATGCGGACATCCTCGGTTTGCGGACAGGGGGCTCCCGGAAAGGGTATCCAGTTGTCACATTCGGGTTGAAGAGGCACCCCTTCCGGGCGTTGCGTACGGCGATGTCCCGGCGAGGGCGGACATCGATCCCGCTGGTCGCGTACGGTGCGGGCCGGTCGCCGCGACAGGCGGCCGACCGCTGCGACGGCGTCGATGCCGTCGGACAGGCGGTCACCACCACCGTCGGCTTCACCGCTGCCCGGGCTGTCGGGTGGCGATGTCGGCGAGTCGGTCGAGCGTCTCCCGGTTGCGCAGGTGCAGCACCAGGTCGTTGACCTTGTTGCGGACCCAGCGCAGCGGACCGGCGGCGAAGTCCTCACCGATGCGGACCCGGGTGGCGCCACCGTCGACGGGTTGCAGTGTGAAGGCCACTATCGCCTCACCTGCCGGCCAGAGACCCGCCCTCAGCACGAGCCGGTGCGGCGGCTCGCAGACCAGCACCGTCGACGCGTCCTGCAGGGAGAACGGCCACGGCCCGGCCCGGTGGTGCAGTTGGCTGCCCACCCGGGGCCAGGCGTCGTCCACGTCGCGTACATGTGCCGTGCCGACCACCCAGTCGCTGTACGTCCACCCGTCGGCGAGCACGTCGAACACCCGCTGCGGGGGCGCGTCGATCACTTTCTCCACAATCGCCACTGGATTGCCATACCCCGGGCGGGGCGCTGGCTAACGATCGACGGGTTAGCTTCTCCCGGGCGACGGGTAAGGCCGACCCGGGCGCCGCCGGCCCACCCGCCGACCGACCACGTTTACTCCTTCGGGCGCCGGGAACCCGCCGGCTGTGCGACAGGACCAGGAGGATCCGTATCAGCGCAGGTCAGCCCCGGTTTGCGCCGCTGCTGACCGCGCCGGCACGGCCGGGTCCCGGCATCCCGCCGCCGGCAGCTCCCGACCCGTCCTGTACGACGCGGTGCTGCTGGACCGCGACGGCACCCTGATCGAGGACGTGCCGTACAACGGCGACCCGGAGAAGGTGCGGCCGGTGCCGGGGGCGCGGGCCGCGCTTGACCGGTTGCGGGCGGCCGGGCTGCGCCTGGCGGTCGTGACGAACCAGTCGGGCCTGGCCCGGGGCTATTTCACCGACGCGCAGATGCGAGCCGTGCACGCCCGCGTCGAGGAGTTGCTGGGCGGGTTCGACGCCTGGCTGGTCTGTCCGCACGACGACGCCGACGGCTGTGCGTGCCGCAAGCCGGCGCCCGGCCTGGTGTACGCCGCCGCCCGGGAGTTGGGCACTACCGCGTCCCGGTGCGTGCTGGTGGGCGACATCGGCCGGGACGTCGCCGCCGCGCTGGCCGCCGGGGCGGCGGGGGTGCTGGTGCCCACGCCGGTGACCCGACCGGAGGAGACCGCCGCCGCCGGCGGGGTGGCCGCCGACCTGCCGGCGGCGGTGGAGGAGATCCTGCGCCGCCAACAGGCAGTGCGGCCGGCTACCCCGCCGGCCGAGGAGGTGCGCACGGCGTTGGTGGTCCGCTCGGATTCGGCGGGGGACGTGTTGGTGACCGGGCCGGCGATCCGTGCCGTCGCGGCCGGGGCCCGGCGGGTGGTGCTGTTGTGTGGGCCACGCGGACGGGCGGCCGCCGATCTGCTGCCCGGCGTCGACGAGATCATCGAACACCCGTTGCCCTGGATCGACCCCACGCCGGGGCCCGTCGACGCGGACGCCCTGCGGAGCCTCACCGCGCGGCTGAACGCGGTCGACGCGGAGCAGGCGGTGGTGTTCACCTCGTTCCACCAGTCCGCGCTGCCGCTGGCGCTGCTGCTGCGGATGGCGGGAATCGGCCGGATCGCGGCGATCAGCGACGACTACCCGGGTTCGCTGCTGGACATCCGGCACCGGGTGCCGGTGGGCGTTCCCGAACCCGAACGTGCCCTCTCCCTCGCCGCCGCCGCCGGCCACCGGCTGCCCGACGGCGACGAACCTGTGCTCCGGCTGCGCCGCGACGCCGTGCCGCCGCGCCCGCCCGGCCTCGGCGACCCGGGGTACGTGGTGCTGCACCCCGGCTCGGCAGCGTCGAGCCGGGCCTGCCCGCCGGAGGTGGCGACCCGGATCGTCGGGGCGCTGGCCGCCGCCGGGCACCGGGTGCTCGTCACCGGCGGCCCGGACGAGCGTGAGGTCACCGCCCGGGTCGCTGCGGCCGGCGGCACCGACCTGGGTGGGCGGACCGACCTGGCCGAGCTGGCCGGCATCATCGCGGACGCCAGCGCGGTGGTGGTCGGCAACACCGGGCCCGCGCACCTGGCCGCCGCGGCCGGCGTGCCGGTGGTGAGCCTGTTCGCGCCGACCGTCCCGTTCGGCCAGTGGGGACCCTACCGGGTGCCCACCGTCCGGATCGGCGACGCCGCCGCACCCTGCCGGGACACCCGTGCGCCCAACTGCCCGGTCCCCGGGCACCCCTGCCTGCGCGGCATCGACCCGGACGAGGTGGTCGAGGCGCTGCGGACGCTCACCGTCAGCGGCGGTGGTGGCCGACGATGAACATCCTGCTCTGGCACGTGCACGGTTCCTGGACCACGTCGTTCGTGCACGGCGCTCACCGGTACCTGATCCCCACCACACCCGACCGCGGCCCCTACGGCCTCGGCCGGGCCCGCACCTACCCCTGGCCGGACAGCGCGGTCGAGGTCACCCCGGAGGACCTGCCGGGCGCCGACGTCGACGTGGTCATCCTGCAACGACCCGAGGAGATCGACAGGGCCGAGGCGTGGCTGCGCCGCCGACCCGGGCGCGACATCCCGGCCATCTACGTCGAACACAACACCCCGAAGGGCGACGTGCCCAACACCCGGCACCCGATGGCCGACCGCGACGACCTGCTCATCGCCCACGTCACCGGGTTCAACCAGATCTTCTGGGACACCGGGACCAGCCGCACCACAGTTGTCGACCACGGCATCGTCGCCCCGGCCGTCTCCTACACCGGCGAACTCGACAGGCTCGCCGTGGTGATCAACGAGCCGGTCCGGCGGGGTCGGGTCACCGGCACCGACCTGCTGCCCCGGTTCGCCGAGATTGCGCCGCTGGACGTGTTCGGGATGGGCGTCGCCGGTCTGGCCGACCACCTCGGGCTGCCCGCCGACCGGCTCATCAGCCACGACGACGTGCCCCAGGACCGGATGCACGCCGAACTGGCCCGGCGGCGCGCGTACCTGCACCTGTGCCGGTGGACCTCGCTCGGGCTCAGCCTCATCGAGGCGATGGCGATCGGCATGCCGGTCGTCGCGCTCGCCACCACCGAGGCGGTGACGGCGGTGCCACCGGAGGCGGGCGCCCTCGCCACCCGGACCGACACCCTGCTCGACGCCGCCCGCCGGTTCATCGCCGAACCGGCGACCGCGCGCCAGGCCGGCGCGGCGGCGCGCACCGCCGTGCGGGACAGGTACGGCCTCGACCGTTTCCTCGCTGACTGGGACCGGCTGCTGGAGGAGGAAGTATGCGGATCGCGATGATCTCGGAGCACGCCAGCCCGCTCGCCGTCCTCGGAGGGGAGGACGCCGGCGGCCAGAACACGCACGTCGCGGAGCTGTCCGCCGCGCTCGCCGCCGCCGGACACGAGGTGCGGGTCTACACCCGCCGGGACGCGCTCGACCTGCCGGTGACCGTCCGCAGCCCGGACGGGTACGACGTGGTGCACGTGCCCGCCGGCCCGGCCGAGCCGGTGGCCAAGGACGCGCTGCTGCCGCACATGCGCGAGTTCAGCAGCTGGCTGATCGAGCGCTGGCGCGGCGGGGACTGGGTGCCCGAGGTGATCCACGCGCACTTCTGGATGAGTGGCCTGGCGGCGTTGACGGCCGGTCGACAGACCGGGGTGCCGGTGGTGCAGACGTACCACGCCTTGGGCACCGTGAAGCGCCGCCACCAGGGCGTGCAGGACACCAGCCCGGCCCGTCGGGTGTCCTACGAGCGCGAGTTGGGCCGCTCGGTGGACCGGATCGTCGCGCAGTGCCGCGACGAGGTGGGCGAGCTGGTCCGGATGGGCGTGCCCCGGTCCCGGATGACTGTGGTGCCCTCGGGCGTCAACCTCGCCACGTTCGCTCCGCTCGGGCCGGCCGCCGACCGTGAGCCGGGCCGGGCCCGGATCCTCACCGTGGGCCGACTTGTCGAACGCAAGGGCTTCCAGACCGTGATCCGGGCGATGGCCCTGGTCGGTGACGCCGAGTGCGTGGTGGTCGGCGGCCCGCCCGAAGGGCTGCTGGAGACCGACCCGTACGCCCGGCGGTTGCGGGCCCTGGCCGAGACCTGCGGAGTGGCCGACCGGGTGCACCTGGTCGGCGCGGTACCCCGGGAGGAGATGGGCCGCTGGTACCGCTCGGCGGACCTGCTCGTCGCCGCACCCTGGTACGAGCCGTTCGGGCTGACCCCGCTGGAGGCGATGGCCTGTGGGGTGCCGGTCGTCGGCACCGCCGTCGGCGGCATCCGGGACACCGTTGTCGACGGGACGACAGGTGACCTCGTGCCGGCCCGGGACCCGCAGGCGCTGGCCGGCGCCATCCAGGGCCTGCTCGACGACCGGATCAGGCGTTTCGCGTACGCCACGGCGGCCCGCGAGCGGGCCCGCACGCGGTACTCGTGGGCGGCCACCGCGGAGCGGCTGGTCGAGGTCTACAGCGAGGTCGCCGCCGTTCGCCGGCCCGCCCGGGTGGTGGCCTGATGCCGGCCGGCAGCCTGCTCGACACCCACCTGACGAACCTCGCCGCGGCGCTGGTGCCGTACCGGCGGTGCGAGTCGCAGCTGGCCCGCTGGGGCGCCGACCTGGCCCACCGGCTGGCCGCCGGGGGACGCCTGCTGGTGGCCGGCAACGGCGGCAGCGCCGCCGAGGCCCAGCACCTCACCGCCGAGCTGGTCGGCAAACTCCACAACGACCGCCAGCCGCTGTCCGCGATCGCGCTGCACGCCGAGACGAGCGCGCTCACCGCCATCGCCAACGACTACGGCTACACCGACGTGTACGCCCGTCAGGTGCGCGCCCACGGCCGTCGCGGCGACGTCCTGCTGCTGCTCAGCACCAGTGGCAGCAGCCCCAATCTGGTGAGCGCCGCCCAGGCCGCCCGCGCCGCCGGCCTGACCACCTGGGCGCTCACCGGCGCCGCCCCGAATCCGCTCGCCGACGCCTGCGACGAGGTGCTGGCCGTCGCGTCGCCGGACACCCAGGTCGTGCAGGAGTTGCACCTGGTGACAAGCCACCTGCTCTGCGAGTACCTCGAACAGGAACTGGCCGCGAGCACCGACCCGGCGGTGGGCCGGCACCTGCCGGCGGATCCCGATCCGGCCGGCCGGCTCCGCTCCGGACCGGTGCGCACCGGGGTGGAAGTGGTGCTCGACGGTGGCTCCGGACAGCAGGTCGACGCGTGAGGGACGGGGAGGTAGGCGTGAGGGGACCGGTGGTGGTGCTCGGGGACACGCTGCTCGACCGGGACGTGGAAGGGGTGGTGAACCGGCTCTGCCCGGACTCCCCGGTGCCGGTCCTGGACGAGGCCGCCGCCAGCGACCGACCGGGTGGCGCCGGTCTGGCGGCGGTGTTCGCCGCCGCGCAGGGCGCCGAGGTGGTGCTGGTGACCGCGCTCGCCGACGACGCCGGCGGGGCCCGGCTGAGCGCGCTGCTCGCGGCGGCCGGCGTGCAGGTGTATCCGCTGGCCCTGTCCGGGGCGACGCCGGAGAAGATCCGGCTGCGGGCCCGGGGGCGGGTGCTGCTGCGCCACGACCGGGGCGGCACGTCGGGGGAGCCGGGGGAGCCCTCCGACGAGGTGCTCCGGGTGATCGGCTCGGCATCCGCGGTGCTGGTCAGCGACTACGGCCGGGGAGTGGCCCGGCAGCCGGCGCTGCGCGACGCGTTGTCCGCCACCCGCGCGCCGGTGGTGTGGGATCCGCACCCGCGCGGACCGGCCGCGGTCCCCGGCGTCCATCTGGCCACGCCGAACGAGTCGGAGGTGCGGGAACTGGTCCCCGCCCTGCCCGGCGCCTCCCGGCTGGCCGCCGCGTCGCGCGGCGCGCAGGGGCTGCGCCGCCGCTGGCGGGCCGGTGCGGTAGCGGTGACCCTTGGCGGGGACGGCGCGCTGCTCTGCCACGCCGGGTCGACACCGCTTGTGGTGCCGACCCCGGGCAGCGCCGAGGGGGACACCTGCGGGGCTGGCGACCGGTTCGCGGCCGCCGCCAGTCTCGCGTTGGCCCAGGGGGCGCTGGTCTCCGAGGCGGTGCAGGCGGCGGTCGCCGAAGCGTCCGCGTACGTGGCCGGTGGGGGAGTGGCGGCGGCGCTGCCACCGCCGGTGCGTCCCACGCCGACGAGCGTCGCCGGTCCGGGCGGCGAGCGGGTGGGCATCGCGGCGGTCGCCGCGCTGCTCGGTGAGGTACGGGCCGAGGGCGGCACCGTGGTGGCCACCGGCGGTTGCTTCGACCTGCTGCACGCGGGCCACGTGGCCACCCTGCAGGCGGCCCGGCAGCTCGGCGACTGCCTGATCGTCTGCGTGAACTCGGACGCCAGCGTGGCCGCGCTGAAGGGGCCGGATCGACCGGTGATGAACGAGGGGGACCGCGCTCGGCTGCTTGCCGCACTGAGCTGCGTCGACGCGGTGCTCATCTTCGACGAGCCGACCCCGGACGCGGCGCTGTCCTGGGTCCGCCCGGACATCTGGGTCAAGGGCGGCGACTACGCCACCGGCGGTGGCGACGCCGCAGCGACCCTGCCGGAGGCGGAGGTCCTCCGCCGCTGGGGTGGGAACACGGTGGTCGTGCCCTACCTGGACGGTCGCTCCACCACCGACATGATCGTTCGTTCCGTCGGGGAGCGCACCCGATGACCGCGACGCGGCCCGGCGCCGGGCCCACCGTCCTGGTCACCGGCGGCGCGAGCGGGCTGGGCGCCGCGGTGGTCGCCGCGGTGGCCGCCTCCGGTGGTCGGCCGATCGTGCTGGACCGGCAACCGCCGGCCGACGGGGTGTCCTGGACCGAGTGCGACCTGGCCGACACCCGGGCCGCCGAGGTGGCCACCCGACACCTCGCCGAGCAGGCCGGCGGCCTGGACGCGGTGGTCACCGCCGCCGGCACGGACGTGCCGGGTCGACTCGCCGACGTGCCGGGCGAGACCTGGGACCGGATCGTCGCAGTGGATCTGCTCGCCACGGCGGCGGTGATCCGGGCTGCCCTGCCGTTCCTGCTGACGTCCCGGGGTCGCGTCGTCACTGTCGCCTCCACCCTCGGCGTCAAGGCGGTGAGCGACGCCACCGCCTACTGCGCGGCGAAGTTCGGCGTGGTGGGCTTCACCCGCGCGCTCGCCGCCGAGCTGGCCGGCCAGGTCGGTGTCACGCTGCTGATCCCCGGCGGGATGCGCACGTCGTTCTTCGACGAGCGTGACCCGCAGTACAAGCCGGGGCCGGACGCGATCCTCAACGATCCCGTCGACACCGCCGCCGCGATCATGTTCGCGCTCAACCAGCCGCCCGGCTGCGCGGTGCGGGAGCTGGTGGTCTGCGCCGAGCAGGAGACGTCGTACCCGTGATCCTCGTGCTGCGCGCGCTCGGCGTCGGCGACCTGCTCACCGCGGTGCCCGCGCTGCGGGCGCTGCGGGCCGCGTACCCGGCGCCGGAGTTGGCGCTCGCCGCCCCCGCCTGGCTGGCGCCGCTCGTCGACCTGGTCGGCGGCGTCGACCGGCTGGTGGACACCACCGGGCTGGATCGGCCCCTGCGGGTCGGGTCGACCCCGTCGGTCGCGGTCAACCTGCACGGGCGCGGTCCGCACTCGCACCGGTTGCTGGCGGCCACCCGGCCTGGCCGGCTGCTGGCCTTCGCCAACTCCGCCGCCGGCTGCGCCGACGGTCCCCGGTGGTCCGTCGACGAGCACGAGGTGGACCGGTGGTGCCGGCTGCTGTCCTGGTACGACATCCCGGTCGACGGCACCGACCTCGGTCTGCGTCGGCCCGGGTCGGCGGGGTGGCCCACCGGGGTCACCGTGCTGCATCCGGGCAGCAAGATCCCGGCCAAGCGGTGGCCCGCCGAGCGGTTCGCCGCGCTGGCCCGGACGCTCACCAACCAGGGGCACCGGGTGCTGCTCACCGGCTCGGCCGACGAACGGGCGCTGGCGGCCCGGGTGGCGGAGGCAGCCGGCTTGCCGTCCGACGCCGTGCTGGCCGGCCGGACCGACCTCGGTGCGCTCGCCGCGGTGGTGGCGAACGCCCGGCTGGTGGTCAGCGGGGACACCGGGGTGGCCCACCTGGCCACCGGGTTCGGCACCGCGTCGGTGGTGCTGTTCGGGCCGGTCCCGCCGGCGCGGTGGGGGCCGCCGGTGAACCGGCCCCGGCACCGGGTGCTCTGGGCCGGCGAGGGGGATTGGCCCAGGTGGGACGGGGTAGGAAGCCACCCGAGCATGGCGGCTCTGCGTCTCGACGAGGTGCTGGCCGCGGTGACCGAGGTGGAGAGGACGGTGCGGGTCTCCGGTGCGGTTGCGGCGTAGTGACCCGGCTCGGCCGGGGTACGGGCGGCGTCGGCGCGGTCGGGGCTGGCTCTTCGTCGACCCGACCGGTGCGCCGGTCCGGGATCCGGCGGTGGTGGCCCGCCTGCGTGAGCTGGTCATCCCGCCGGCCTGGCAGCAGGTCTGGATCGCGCCGCACCCGAACGGGCACATCCAGGCGATCGGGATCGACGCCGCCGGTCGAAAGCAGTACATCTACCACCCGCTGTGGCGCGAGCAGCAGGACGAGGCGAAGTTCGACCACATGCTGGAGGTGGCCCGGCGGCTGCCGGCGTTGCGGGAGCGGGTGGGCCGTGACCTGGACGGCCGAGGGCTGAACCGGGACCGGGTGCTGGCCACTGTGGCCCGCCTGTTGGACATGGGCATGTTCCGGGTCGGCAGCGACCAGTACGCGGCCGGCGACGACCCGACGTACGGGGTGTCCACGTTGCGTCCCGAGCACGCCCGGTCCCGGCGCGGCTGTGTGGTGCTTGTGTTTCCCGCCAAGGGTGGCATCGAGCAGGTACGCCGGATCGAGGACCCGGAGCTGTGCCAGGTGCTTGTCAATCTGCGGCGTCGGCGGCGGCGGGCGGACCGGCTGTTCGGCTACTGGGACGGTCGGGACTGGCGCGACGTGCGCAGCGACGAGGTGAACGGTTATCTGCGCGACGCCAGCGGTGGGGAGATGACCGCCAAGGATTTCCGCACCTGGCACGCCACGGTGCTGGCCGCCACCGAGTTGGCCACCGCCGGCCCGGCCCGCTCGGTCACCGCCCGGCGCAGGGCGGTGGTCGCGGTGATGCGCGAGGTGGCCGAACTGCTGGGCAACACCCCGACGGTGGCGCGCGCGTCGTACGTGGATCCGCGGGTGGTCGACCTGTACCACGACGGGGTGGTGGCGTCGGTGGACCCGCGCGCGCCCCGCGAGGAGACCGAGCGGGTGGTGTTGGAGTTGCTGGAGAAGGCCTGAGCGGGCGCGGGGTTAGGCCGATCGCCGCCGGATCAGGGCGTCGATGCCGTCGAGGATCCGGTCCAGGCCGAAGGTGAACTCGTCGTCGGGGTCGTCGTCCTGGCTGAGCACCCCGGCTGCCAGCACCCGTTGGAGGGCCGGGAAGCGGGCCGGGTCGATGAGCCGGGCCACCAGTCGGCCGTACGACCGCATCAGCTCGCTCGGGTCGGCGCCGGCCGCCCGGCTGCCCTCGGCGAGTTGTGCGGTGAGGGTGGCCTCGTTGCGGACGTACCCGGTGACCAGCAGGAGCGTCGACATCTTCTCGCCCTCGGCGAGCGCGGTGCCGTCGAGGCAGCGCAGCCCGTCCTCGAGCCAGCCGAGCTGGTGTGGGGTGACCGGTGGGCCGGTGATGGGCACGTGCAGCAGCCAGGTCCGGTGCCGCAGGACGTCGTGCTCGGCCCAGGCCCACCGGGTCAGCCCGGCCCGCCAGTCGGTCCCCGGCGGGGGCGGGCCGGGCGGCGGGCCGTAGCCGGCGTCGAGCATGAGCGTCAGCAGCTCGTCCTTCGACCCGACGTGGCGGTAGAGGGCCATGGTGGCGGAGCCCAGCTCCTTGGCGACCCGGCTCATCGAGACGGCGGCCAGCCCGTCGGCGTCGGCCACCCGGACGGCGGCGTCGACGATGGCGGGCACGCTCAGGCCCGGCCGGGGGCCCTTGGGTGGACGGTCCCGCAGCCCCCAGGCGCTTTCGATGGCCGCTGGGAGCGTCGGCCCGCTGTCGTCTGTCTGTGCCGCCACTTTTCCTCCTTGCCTGGCGATCCTAGTTCTGCGTATGGTCTACGCAGAGCAGCGTACGCCATACGCAGAGAGGAAATGGATCATGACGACGATGACCACACCGGCACCGCGGGCCGGCCGGCGGGAGTGGATCGGCTTCACCGTGTTGATGTTGCCGCTGCTCCTGGTCTCGATGGACGTGTCGGTGCTCTACTTCGCCGTCCCGTTCATCAGCGCGGAGCTGCGCCCCACCGGCAGCCAGCAGCTCTGGATCTTCGACATCTACGGCTTCGTACTGGCCGGGCTGCTCATCACGATGGGTGCGCTCGGAGACCGGATCGGCCGCCGCCGGCTCCTGCTCGTCGGCGCTGCCGCCTTCGGAGCGGCGTCCCTGCTGGCCGCGTACGCCGACAGCGCCGCGACGCTGATCGCCGCACGCGCGGTGCTCGGCGTCGGTGGGGCCACCCTGATGCCCTCCACGCTCGCCCTGGTGCGCAACATGTTCCACGACGCCAAGCAGCGCGGCACCGCGATCGCCATCTGGACCGCCACCCTCACCGGTGGCATCGCCATCGGACCCGTGCTCAGTGGCATCCTGCTGGAGCACTTCTGGTGGGGCTCGATCTTCCTGATCAACATTCCGGCGATGCTGATGCTGCTAGTGCTCGCCCCGCTGCTGGTGCCCGAGTTCCGCCACCCGGCGACCGGACGGTTCGACCTGCTCAGCGCCGCGCTGTCGCTCGGCGCGCTGCTGCCGGTCATCTACGGCATCAAGGAGATGGCCCGCGACGGGGTCAGCGCGCCGAGGGTGCTCGTCATCGTGGCCGGCCTGCTGGTGGGTGCGCTGTTCCTGCACCGGCAGCGGACCCGGGCGTACCCGATGGTCGACCTCGGGCTGTTCCGCCGCCCCGGCTTCGCCGGATCGCTCGCGGTCAACCTGCTGGCGATGTTCGCCATCGTCGGATTCGCCATCTTCACCACCCAGCACCTGCAGTTGGTGCTCGGCCTGAGCCCGCTGCGGGCGGCGCTGTGGAGCCTGGTGCCGTCCCTCGCCGTGGGCGGAGTCGCGCCGGCCGCCGCCGCGCTCGCCCAGCGCGTCGAGCGGGCGTACCTGATCGGTGCGGGCTTCGCGATCGCCGGGCTCGGCTTCGTGGTGCTGACCCAGGTCACCCCGGACTCGGCGCTGTGGGTCCTGCTTGTCGGCGCGAGCATCTACGCGGGCGGCCTGGTGATGGTGATGTCGCTCGTCACCGAGTTGGTCCTCGGCGCGGCACCGCCCGAGCAGGCGGGTGTGGCCTCGGCGCTCACCGAGTCCAGCAGTGAACTGGGCGGCGCGCTGGGCATGGCGATCCTCGGCAGCGTGGGCGCGGCGGTCTACCGGCGTGAGGTGCTGGACGGCCTGCCCGCCGGGCTGCCGGCGGACGCCCGCGACGCGGCCCGGGAGACGTTGGGCGGTGCGCTGGCGGTGGCCCACGGCCTGCCCACCGACCTCGCCGACACGGTGCTGCACGCGGCCCGGGTCGCGTTCACCGACGGCCTCCAGTTGGCCGCGCTCGCCGCGCTGGCGGCGATGCTGGTGGGCGCGGTGACAGCGCTCGTGGCACTGCGCGGCATCCGGCCGGGCGACCCGGCGGCGGTGGCCGCCGAGCCGACCGGTCCGGTCGACGCCCCGCTGTCGTCGGTCAGTCGGTGAGCACGTGGGCGAGCCGGTCGCGGAAGCGCCGCTCGGAGTCGCTGACGGCCTCGCCCCCGATGCCCAGCAGCCCACCGCTGGACGCGGCACCCACCACCTGCTCGGCGATCTTCACGAGCCAGTGCTTGTACGCGCCGGCCTCGCCCTCGTCGACCCGGCCGGCCAGCAGCGCGGCGGCTTGGCCGGCCCGCACCAGCACGTCGTCGATAAGCGCCCGCGGATCGTCGGGCGCGATGACCGGCAGCTCCGCGCCGGTCTCCGGGTCACCGACCCGGGTGACGATCTCTCCGGCCACTGCGGCGACCAGCGGGCTGGCCGACTCCCGGCCAGCGGAGATGGTCTCCAGCCCGGCCGCGGTCTCCGCCATGGTCCGGCGGGTGCCGTCGGACTCGGCGGCACTCGCCGCGGTCAGGACCGACTGCGGCAGACCGACAAGCAGCCCCCACTCCTCGTCGGAGAAACCGAACCCGGTGTACGCCGGCTGCTCGATCACGGCAACGCCCCTTCCGCAGTGCTCTACTTGGTCAATCGGTGCTCTGCTTTGTCGATCCACCGGGCGCGCGCCGGCGCCCGGGTCAGGCTAGTCCAGGGTCAGCAGGCCCTGTTCGGACACCACGCGCACCGACAACGTCTTGTACCCGACCTCCTCGAAGAGGACAGTCATCTTGTCCTCCTCGTAGGAGAGCACCATGCCGGTTCCCCACTCTGGGTGACGCACCTGGCTGTGCACCGGGAACGGCCCGACCGCGCCCTGGTCGGCGACGCTGGTGCCGGCGTGGCAGTTGTCGCAGTGCCCGCAGACCTCGGTCATCTGCTCACCGAAGTAGGCAAGCAGGGTCTGCATCCGACAGGAGTTGGTCTCGGCGAAGGCCCGCATCATGTCGGTGCGGGACCGGGTCACCGTCTGCTGGCGCTCCGCCTCGGCGAGCGCCGCCGCGGCGGCCTCGGCCGGGGCGGGGGAGTAGCGCGGGGCGCCGATGCGCTGGCGAGCCCGCGGCTCGGCCGCGCCGATCTGCTCCAGCAGGGACAGGTACTGGCCCAGCTTGCGCGGCCCGAGGCCGGTGGTCTCGCGCAGTTCGGTCTTGGTGGCCGGCTTGCGCCGCAGCAGCGCGGCCAGGTCCCGCAACTCGTCGGCGTCCGGCAGGCCGCCGCTGAAGAAGCGTTGCAGGCCGACGTCCTCGGCCCGCCAGAGCAGCAGCACCCGGGCCGGTTGCCCGTCGCGGCCGGCCCGGCCGATCTCCTGGAAGTAGCTGTCCGGCGAGTCGGGCAGGGCCATGTGCACCACCCAGGCGATGTTCGGCTTGTCGATGCCCATACCGAACGCCGAGGTCGCCACCATGATGGGGACCTGGTCGGCGAGGAACGCCTCGTGCAGCTCGGCACGCGCGCCGGCCGGCATCCCACCGTGGTAGAACTGCGCCGGGAAGCCGGCGTCGGTCAACCGGGTGGCCAGCTCCTCGGCGGCGCGGCGGGTCGGCACGTAGATGATGCCCGGCCGGCCCTCGTCGCTCAGCAGCGTCATCAGCCGCCGCCACCGGTAGTCCTCGTCGGGGCAGTGCGCCACCTCGATGAACAGGTTGGGCCGGTCCAGCCCGGAGACCACCACCTCCGGGTCGCGCAGCCGCAGCCGGGCGATGATGTCGTCGCGTACCGGCGGTGACGCGGTAGCGGTCAGCGCGACCACCGGCGGCCGGCCGATGCCGTCGATCAGGTGCCCGAGCGCCAGGTAGTCGGGCCGGAAGTCGTGCCCCCAGGCCGAGATGCAGTGCGCCTCGTCGATCGCCACGAGCGCCGGTTTCAGCGCGGCGACCTCCGCCATCCGATCCGGGTTGCTGAGCTGCTCGGGCGTGATGAACAGGAACTCCGCCCGGCCCTCGCGGACCTCGGTGATCGCCTGGGCCTGCTGGTTCGGCGACTCGTTGGAGCTGATCCGCACCGCCCGCAACTCCGGGCGTTGCCGCTCGTTGAGCGAGGCGATCTGGTCCTGCTGCAGAGCCAGCAGCGGGGAGATCACCACGGTGGGGCCGGGGATCAGGCTGGCCGGAATCTGATAGATGGCCGACTTGCCGGCACCGGTGGGCAACACCACAAGGGCGTCCCGTCGCTTCATCACCGCGCGCATGGCGGCAAGCTGGTTGGGCCGCAGTGCCTTCCAGCCGAAAAGGCTGCGGGCCGCGCGGCGCAACGTCATCGAATGCGTGGACAGTTTCATCGAGGGCCGGAGGTACCCGACCCCATGACCGCCGAAACGCGTTCGGGCGATCATGGGGTCGGCGGAGCCGGGCTCAGCGCAGTCGGGGCAGCACCTCGCGCTGGTAGAGGTCGAACAGGCCCTGGTAGTGCGGGCCGGTGTTGGCCACGTACACCTCGTCGAAGCCGGCCTTGGCGTACTTGTCGATCATCTCCAGGTGCGCGTCGACGCTGTTGCCGCAGACGAACGCCTCCTTGATCATCTCCGGCTTGACCAGCTCGGCGGCCTGCTCGAAGTGACGCGGTGAGGGGAGCACCTGGGACAGCTCACCCGGCACGCCCGCGTTCGGCCAGCGCTCGTACGCGATGCGCACGCCCTCGTCCTCGCTGTCCGCGTACGCCGCCTTGAAGCCGGCCTGGCACGGCTTGTCGCCGCCGCCGTTCTCGCGGAACCGCCGGACCATCTCGCCGTCGGGCATTGTGCTCACGTAGCCGTCGCCGATCCGGGCGGCCAGGTCGATGGCCTTCGGGCCGAAGCCGGAGACGTAGATCGACGGTGGGGTGTCGGGCAGCGTGTAGATCCGGGCGTTCTCCACTGTGTAGTGCGTGCCCCGGTGGTTGACGAAGCCGCCGCCCCACAGCTCGCGTAGCACCTCGACGGCCTCCTCGAGCATCTCCAGCCGGACGTCGGCCGGCGGCCAGGCGTCGCCGAAGATGTGCTCGTTGAGGGCCTCGCCGGTGCCGACGCCGAGCACGAAACGCCCGCCGTGCAGCACCGCGCTGGTCGCCGCCGCCTGGGCGATCACGGCCGGGTGGATCCGGACGGTGGGGCAGGTCACCGCGGTGGTCACCGGCAGCGAACAGACCTGGCTGAGGGCGCCGATCATCGACCAGACGAACGGGCTCTGGCCCTGTGCGTCCACCCAGGGGTGGTAGTGGTCGGAGATCCACAGCGCCTCGAAGCCGGCCCGCTCGGCACCGCGCGCCTGCTCCACCAGTTCGGCGGGCGTGAACTCCTCACTGGACAGAAAATAACCGATCTTCATGGCTTCTCCTTCGGCGCGCGGACCTGCTGATGGGGAAGCCGTACCCCGGTCGTCGTCGGCCACACCCGGCGCGGTCGGCACGACTGTGCTCAGCGCCGGCCGAACATCGCCCGGATCGCGGCGAGCAGCAGCAGGGCGCCGACCACCAGGCCGAGCAGGCGTACGCCGGGGATGTCGGCCGGGCTCGTCGCGTCGGCCAGCAGGGCGGGGTCCATCCCCGCACTCTTCCCCGGGAGCGGGCCGCCAGGCAACTGTAAGGTTTATTGACTATTCAATCGCCCGGTGTGACCATGGCATGACCGCCTGCCGTGGCGGCGCGCCGAGGGCGCGTGAGAGATGGGGTACGGGGGCCGCATGAGCGAGCGCAACCAGTGGGCCGACGGGGGCGCGTCGACGCCGGTTACCGACGCCGAGCGCCAGGAGACGGTGGCGTGACCACGTCCACCGGGCACCTCCCGGCCCTCGCCGCCGCCGTCCTGCAGCCCGGGTTCGTCGGCACCACCCCGCCACAGTGGGTGTGCCGCTGGCTCGGCGAGGGGCTCGGCTCGGTGGTGCTCTTCGCCCGCAACGTCGTCGACCCCGAGCAGGTGGCGGCGCTCACCGCGACCCTGCGCGCCGAGCGTCCGGACGTCATCGTGGCGATCGACGAGGAAGCCGGCGACGTCACCCGACTCGAATCGGTGCACGGCAGCTCCCGGCCCGGCAACCTCGCCCTCGGCGCGGTCGACGACGTGGAGCTGACCGAGGCGGTGGCCCGGGACCTCGGCGTCGAACTGGCCGCGACCGGGGTCACCCTCAACTACGCCCCGGACGCCGACGTCAACTCCAACCCGGACAACCCGGTGATCGGCGTGCGCTCCTTCGGTGCCGACGCGGCGCTTGTCGCCCGGCACACCGCCGCCTGGGTACGCGGGCTCCAGGCCGGCGGCGTGGCGGCCTGCGCCAAGCACTTCCCCGGGCACGGCGACACCCGCGTCGACTCCCACCACGACCTGCCCCGGATCACCGCCGACCGGGACCGGCTGGACGCCTGCGAGCTGGCCCCGTTCCGGGCCGCCGTGGCCGCCGGGGTACAGGCGGTGATGACCGGCCACCTGCTGGTTCCGGCGCTCGACCCGCAGCTGCCGGCAACGCTGAGCCAGCGCATCCTGGGCGGGCTGCTCCGCGACGAGCTGGGCTTCTCCGGGGTGGTGGTGACCGACGCGATGGAGATGCGCGCGGTCGCCGACCGGTACGGCTTCGCCGGGGCGACCGTCCGCGCCCTCGCCGCCGGCGCCGACGCGATCTGCGTCGGCGGCGAACGCTCCGACGAGCGGGCCGCCCGCGAACTGCGCGACGCCATAGTGGCCGCTGTCGTCTCCGGTGAGCTGCCCGAGGAACGCCTCGCCGAGGCGGCCAAGCGGGTGGGCCAACTCGCCGCCTGGACGATGACCGCGCGCAGTACCGGGCCGGCCGGAGCCCGCGGTCCCGCCGACGTCGGGCTGGTCGCCGCCCGGCGGGCCGTCCGGATCACCGCCACCGGCACCGCGCCGGACGCGCTGCCGCTGACCCGTGCGGCGTACGTCGTCGAGTTCGAGCCGCTGCGCAACATCGCCATCGGCGCGGAGACCCCCTGGGGCATCGGCGCACCGCTCGGTGAGCTGCTGCCCGGCACGCGCACGGTCCGCTACGCCGAACCCGACGTGCCGGCCGACCCGGGTGCCGCGGCGGGGACCCGTCCCCTGGTCCTGGTGGTCCGGGATCTGCACCGGCACGACTGGATGCGCGCCGCCGTGCGACGGGCCCTCGCCACCCGGCCGGACGCGGTGGTGGTGGAGTTGGGAGTGCCCGAGCTGATCACCGGGGCGGTGCACCTGGCCACCCACGGCGCCACCCGGGCCAGCGGCCGGGCCGTCGCCGAGGTGCTCACCGGCACCCGCTGAGCCGACCGGGCCGCCGGCGGGTCAGCGCCCGCCGGCTGACCCGCGTTACGGCAGGTCGGCGACCAGGTCGGCGTACTCCGGGTGCTTGTCGATGAACGCGGCCATGAACGGGCACTGCGGCACCACCCGGCCGCCTCGGGCGCGGACCTGGTCCAGGGTGCCCCGCATCAACGCCCCGCCCACGCCCTTGCCCTGGAAGCTCTTGTCCACCTCGGTGTGCGTGAAGACCAAGACCTCCCCACGCATCAGGTACGCGGTGAAGCCGGCAAGCGCGTCGTCCACCAGGATCTCGAAGCGGTGCTTCGCCGGGTTGTCCTCGACCAGGGTGCTCATCCGGCCATTCTCCCCGCCCCGTCGGCGAGCGCGTCCAGTTCGGCGAGCAACCGGTCCACCTCGTCGGCGGTGTTGTAGTGGTAGATGCTGGCCCGCACCGCGCCGCCGCTGTCGCGCAGACCCATCAGCTGGAAGTACTCGTAGGCGTAGTAGTCGCCGACGGAGAGGCAGAACCCGGCGGCACCCAACGCCTCCTGGGTGGCCGCCGGGGACATCCCGGCGACCCGGAACGACACAGTCGGGCAGCGCCGGGCCGGCGAGCCGTACACGGTGATCGCGGGCCGCTGGGCGAACCCGGCGAGCAGCCGGTCCAGCAGCGCCTCCTCGTGCGCCTGGGCGGCGGTCAGCCCGGCGTGCAGCCGTGCCCGCCGGTCCCCGACCGCGTCCGGGTCCAGCCCCGCCAGGTGGTCCACCGCGGCGGTCACGCCGGCCAGCAGCGCGAAGCTGGGGGTGCCGTACTCGAACCGGTCCGGCACGGCGTCGGAGGATGGCACCAGCTTCGTCGGGCGCAGCGCCGCCCACCGGGCCGGGTCGGCCACCATCGCCGCCAGGTGCGGACCGGACCACTTGTACGCGCTGGTCAGCAGCACGTCGGCGCCGAGCGCGGTCAGGTCGGTCGGCCCGTGCGGGACGGAGTGCACCCCGTCGACGCAGACCAGCGCGCCGACCGCGTGCGCGATCTTGGCGATCGCCGGCACGTCCGGCACGGTGCCGATGGCGTTGCTGCCGGCGGTCACCGCGACCAGCCGGGTCCGCTCGCCCACCAGGTCGGCGTACTGGGCGGCGGGTAGCTCGCCGGTGTGCCGGTCGACCTCGGCCCAGCGCACCGTCGCGCCGGCCGCCTCGGCGGCCTGCACCCACGGTCGGATGTTCGCGTCGTGGTCGAGCCGGGAGACCACCACCTCGTCACCCGGACGCCAGTCCGCGCCGAGCGTGCGGGCCAGCGTGTACGTCAGCGCGGTGGCGCTCGGACCCAGCACCACCCCGGCGGGGTCGGCGCCGAGCAGGTCGGCCACCGCCGCGCGAGCCTCGGCCACCAGGTCCAGCGACCGGCGACCCGGTACGGAGGCGGCGCTGCGGTTGCCGACCGCCGCGCGCATGGCGTCGGTGACCGCGTCGATCACACCGGTGGCGGTCTGGGTGCCCCCGGCGCCGTCGAAGTGCACGAATCCCTCGGTCAGGGCGGGGTAGGCGGCCCGGGTGCGGGCGATGTCGAAGGGCATGCCCGGACCCTAGCCGGTGCGCCAGGTGCCCTGGTCGGCCGCCGGGTGGATCACCAAGCGGCGGGGTTGTCGCCACCGTCTCGTACTCTTGGCGAGGTGACGAACCGACCCGCCACCATGCCCATTCCCCTCGCCCGCCGCACCGCCGGTCTGTTCGCCGGTCTGGCGCTCGGCCTCGCCGTGCTCGCCGGGTGCAGCTCGCAGGGCGCTTCCACCGACTGCGGGCTCGACGCCTGCACCGTCACCTTCGAGCGGGGTGTCGAGGCGAGCGCCACCATCTTCGGCGTCGAGGCCAAGCTGGTCGGCGCCGAGGGTGACCAGGTGACAGTCGAGGTCGCCGGGGAGCAGCTCAGCCTCACCATGGGGCAGCAGGCCGCCGAGGCCGGCGGCTTCGCGGTCACCGTGGACAGCGTCACCGACCAGCAGGTCAAGATCCGCGTCTCGCGCAATCCGGGTAACTGATCCGCCGGGCGGCGGTGGCCGACGTTTGGGAACCTGCCGAAACGGAGATTGTGACGCCATGTCACTCACCCGTAGCGCCGAAGCCACCGCCTCCCGAACGGCGGACAGCCGGTGGCTGGAACTCCTCGCCCGGGCCGGCTTCATCGGCTACGGCATCGTCCACCTCCTCTTCGCCTGGTTGGCGTTGCAGATCGCGTTCGGCACGTCGTCCGACGACGGCGACCAGTCCGGCGCGCTGCGTACCCTCTCCGAACAGCCCCTGGGTAAGTTCCTGGTCATCGCCGTCGCGGTCGGCCTGCTCGCGATGGCGATCTGGCAGGGGCTGGAGGCGGCGGTCGGGCACCGCGCCGAGCGCGGCAAGGAACGCGTCACCGAGCGGCTCGCCTCGGCCGGCCGGACCATCGTCTACCTCTACTTCGCCTGGACCGCCTTCAAGGTCTTCAAGGACGCCGGGTCGAACAGCGCCGACCAGCAGGAGGCGTTGACCGGCAAGCTGATGACCTCCAGCGGCGGCCGCTGGCTGGTCGGCCTGGCCGGGCTGGTGCTCGCCGCGATCGGTGTCGGCCTGGTCATCTACGGCGCCCTCAAGAAGTTCGAGAAGCACCTCAAGACCGGCGAGATGAGCCCGAAGACCCGCCAGTTGGCCCGCCGGCTCGGCATGGCCGGATACATCGCCAAGGGCGTCGCGTACGGCATCGCCGGTCTGCTGGTCATCGTCGCGGCGGTGAACTACGACCCGGAGAAGGCCCGTGGTCTGGACGCCGCGCTGCGCACCCTGCAGGAGCAGTCCTACGGCACCTTCCTGCTGACCCTTGTCGCCCTGGGCATCGCCGCCTTCGGCATCTACTGCTTCCTCCAGTCCCGGTACCGCAAGGTCTGAACTGGTCGACAGCCGGACCGTCGGGCACTCTTGGGCTTTTGCCCGGAGTGCCCGACGTTTTGTCGAAGGGAAGCATCGCAACCGTGCAGAACTATCTCGAAACGGCCGCCGCCGCGCTCATCGCGGCCGTGGTCGCCCTGTTCCTGGTCGAGGTCGTCCACCGGCTGACCCGACGCTTCGGCCGCCGGTCACTGCTGTTCACCGAGTTGACCGACCACGCCCACCGCCCGTTCCAGGTGGCCGGTGTGGTCGTCGCCGGGCAGTTCGCCGTCCGCTTCAGCACCGGGTACGCGGTCGGCGAGAGCTGGCGGCGGCTGCTGCTGCACCTGCTCGTCCTCGCCGTCATCGCCAGCACCGCCTGGCTGGTCGCCGCCCTGCTGGTCGTCGTGGAGGACACCGCGCTGGCCCGGTTCCGGGTCGACGTACCGGACAACCGGCACGCCCGCCGGGTCCGGACCCAGGTGGTGATGCTGCGCCGACTGACCATCGCGGTGATCGTCATCCTGACCGTCGGTGTGATGCTGATGACCTTCCCGAGCGTGCGGGGCATCGGTGCCGGCGTGCTGACCTCGGCCGGGGTGGTCGGTGTGGTGGCCGCGCTCGCCGCGCAGAGCCTGCTCGGCAACGTCTTCGCCGGCCTCCAGCTCGCCTTCAGCGACGCCGTCCGGCTCGACGACGTGGTCGTCGTCGAGGGGGAGTGGGGTCGGATCGAGGAGCTGACCCTCAGCTACGTCGTCGTGCAGATCTGGGACGACCGCCGGTTGATCCTGCCCACCTCGTACTTCACCAGCAAGCCCTTCCAGAACTGGACCCGCACCGAGGCGGCGGTGCTCGGCACCGCCGAGTTCGACGTGGACTGGGCGGTGCCGGTGCAGACAATGCGCGAGGAGCTGCGCCGCCTGGTCGAGGGCACCGAGCTGTGGGACGGGCGGGTCTGCGTCCTGCAGGTCACCGACGCCACCGGCGGGATGATCCGGATGCGCGCTCTGGTCAGCGCCGCCGACGCGGGCAGTCTGTGGGACCTGCGCTGCCTCGTCCGGGAGCACCTGGTCGCCTGGATCCGGGACAACCGTCCGACGGCCATGCCCCGGATGCGCACCGAGCTGGGCGACGCCAGCAGCAACCTGCCCTGGCAGTGGGTGCAGCCGAGGCGGCCGGCCCGCCGTCCGGCCGAGACTGAGGCGCCCGACGACGCCCGGGTCTTCGGCGGCAGCGACGACGGCGACGCCCGCAGCGAGGCATTCGTCGGCCCGGAGGAAGCGCGTACCTGACCCCGGGAGGTTTGGTCGGGCTTGGGCGGGGGATGTGCTGCCGGACGTCTCTGGCGTGATCGGCTGAGCCGACTCCGCGGCGCGGCGTCCGGCCAACGGCAACGGTGCGCCGCTCGTCGCGTTTTAGGATTGACGAGCGGCAACTTCGGGCATACAGCGCGGTGATAGAGAAAGGAGGACAGCATGGCTGACGTGGCGAACGCCCGCACATCCCACAACGGGAGCGAGCCCTCCACCGCCGAGTTGGTGCAGCGGGCCACCGAGCAGGTCTCCCGCCTCGTACGGGACGAACTGGCGCTGGCCCGGGCGGAGTTGACCCAGAAGGGCAAGCACGCGGGCATCGGGATCGGCTTGTTCGGCGGCGGCGGCGCGCTGGCGTTCTTCGGCCTGGGCGCGCTTGTCGCCACGGCGATCCTGCTGCTCGACCTGGTGCTGCCCGCCTGGGCCGCGGCGCTGCTCGTGGCAGTGGCCTGCTTCCTGGTGGCCGGCATTCTCGCCCTGGTGGGCAAGAAGCAGGTAAGCCGTGCTGTCCCGCCGGTGCCGGCGGCCACGGTTCGCAGCCTCCGGGCCGACATGGACACCGTCACCGCCGCGGTGAAGGACAGGGGGCGGCAATGACGGGCAACGGGACCGGCGACACGGAGGCCCTCCGCGAGGAGATCCGACGTACCCGGGTCGAGTTGGGCGAGACGATGGAGGCGTTGGCTGCCAAGGCCGACGTCAAGGCCCGCCTGAAGGAGTCCGCCGAACAGGCGAAGGAGCGGATGCGCGAGCAGGCGGCGCAGACAATGGCCCGGGTTCGCGGGCAGGCCGTGCGGGGCGCCGGGATGGCGCGGGCACAGGCCTACGAAAAGGGTGGGATGGTGCGTGCGCAGGCGCACGACAAGGGTGAGCTGGTGCGCCGCAACCCGGTGCCGTGGGCGGCGATCGCCGCCGGTGCGGTGGCGACGGTGGTGGTGCTGATGATCGTGCGGGGGAGGCGTAGGTGAGCAAGAGCATCGGCAGGGTCGCGTACCGGCCGGTCGGCGTGTTGTTGGGTATCGCCGCGGGCGCGGCCGCCGGAGCGATCTTCCGGCAGGTCTGGAAGGTCACCGCGGGCGACGGCGAGGCGCCCAACGCCACAGACGAGGATCGCGGCTGGGGTGAGATCCTGGCCGCCGCGGCGTTGCAGGGGGCCATCTTCGCGGTGGTCCGGGCCGCTGTGGACCGTGGTGGCGCGGTCGGCGTCCGCCGGATGACCGGCAGCTGGCCGGACTGATCGCGCAGTGCCGTCAGCCCTCTTCCCGCATCGATGGGAAGGGGGCTTTCGCATGGCTTCGGACGCCGCCCAGCGGGACTGAGGCATCCGTCAGGTCACATGTCGGAGAAATTCGTCGGAGAGGTCGTGACAGACTTTTTACCTCCGTGATTTGCTGGTCCACGCTGTTGCGAGATGGCGTGGGTTGAGAGAAGTCTCCTTCGTGGGGCCGCCTCAGACGCCGCTGCTCGAAAACGGCCAATTGGCCGCACGGCGTGCACGGCCACCAGTTTTTAGAAGGAGATACACATGGCTCAGGGAACCGTGAAGTGGTTCAACGCTGACAAGGGCTTCGGCTTCATCACCGTCGATGGTGGGGGTGCTGACGTGTTCGTCCACTTCTCGGCCATCCAGACCAGCGGCTACCGCTCGCTGGAGGAGAACCAGCGGGTGGAGTTCGAGATTGCACAGGGTCAGAAGGGCCCGCAGGCCGAGCAGGTCCGTCCCATCTGAGTGAGCCGGCCGGCTTCCGCCGGCCGGTGGGACGATCTGGTCAGGGTCGTCGCGAAGCCCCGTATCCCGTCCGGGATACGGGGCTTCGTCGTTGCGGGAAGCTGGACGCCAGGGTGGGGCGGTGGGTCAGTTCCGGCGGCGCGAGCGCAGGCCGAGCCAGAGCACCACCAGCCCGGCCAACGCCACGAGCGGGCCGAGCACCGCCCAGATCTTCTGGTCGGTCATGACGCTGCCGGTGACGTAGCCGAGACCCTGCACCGTCCACACCGCACCGATCACCACGGCCAACAGGCCGAGGGTGAGCGCAAGCCAGCCCCTCATCGCATCCCCTCTCCGCCGCCCGCCGCGGCACGCTGTCCGCCAGCATCGCTGGTCGGGCCACGCGACGCGAGTTTGCCGGGCGGGCCCGTCACCACCGGTCGTGCACCTGCGGGCGGATCAGCTCGTCGTAGATCTCGCTGACGGCGGCCAGCTGGCTGTCGGTGAGCGGCGACAGGGCTGCCGCCTCGGCGTTGCGCCGGGCCTGCTCCGCGTCGCGGGCACCGGGGATGACGACTGTGACGCCCGGCTGGTCCAGCACCCAGCGCAGCGCGAACTGCGCCATCGTGCGGTCCGCGTCGACGAGCGGCGCGAGTCGGCGGACGGCGGCCAGGCCCCGCTCGTAGTCGACGCCGGAGAACGTCTCGCCGACGTCGAAGGCCGCGCCGTGCCGGTTGTAGTTGCGGTGGTCGTCGGCGGGGAACTCGGTGTGCTCGTCGTACCGGCCGGAGAGCAGGCCGCTGGCCAGCGGCACCCGGGCGATGATGCCCACCCCGGCCGCCGCGGCCGCCGGCAGGACCCGCTCGAGGGGCTTGTGCCGGACCGCGTTGAGGATGATCTGCACGCTCGCCACTCCCGGCCGGGCGATCGCGGTGAGGGCCTGGTCGCAGGTCTCGACGCTCACCCCGTACCCGGCGATGGCCTTCTCGGCGACGAGGGTGTCCAGGCCGTCGAAGACCTCGTCGGAGGAGAAGACGGGGGTGGGTGGACAGTGCAACTGGACCAGGTCCAGGGTGTCCATGCCCAGGTTGGCCCGGGACCGGTCGGTCCACTGCCGGAAGTTGTCCAGGTTGTAGAACTCCGGCCGCTGCTCGACGCGGCGGCCCATCTTGGTGGCGACGGTCAGCCCGGCGTCGGGTCGGGTGCGGAGGAAGCGGCCGATCAGCTGCTCGCTGCGGCCGTCGCCGTACCCGTCTGCGGTGTCGAGGAAGGTGACCCCGTTGTCCACGGCGGCGGCGAGCACCGCCATCGCGTCGGCCTCGCTGACGGTGCCCCAGTCTGCGCCGAGTTGCCAGGCGCCCAGGCCGACCGCCCCGACGGTCCGGCCGAGCCGGTTGAAGCTGCGCTGTTCCATGCCCCGAGCCTAGTGACCGGGGTTGCCGGCCGGCCAGGCGAGCCCGTACCTTAACAAGACGGACGTACGGTTTGGAGGATGTATGTGGGATCCGACCAGCTACCTGCGCTACGGCGACGAGCGATCCCGGCCGTTCCACGACCTGGTCGCGCGGATCGCGGCGCACCGGCCCCGGACGGTTGTCGACCTCGGCTGCGGCCCTGGCCAGCTCACCGCCACCCTCGCCGAACGCTGGCCCACGAGCCGGGTACGCGGGCTGGACTCCTCGCCCGAAATGATCGACCGGGCCACCGCCCTCGGCGCACCTGTCGACTTCGCCGTCGCCGACCTGCGCGACTGGCGTCCCACCGGCGACGAGGACGTGGTGGTGAGCAACGCCGCGCTCCAGTGGGTGCCCGGCCATCAGGAGCTGCTGCGTCGGTGGGCCGCCGAGCTGCCCGCCGGCGCATGGCTCGCCATGCAGGTCCCCGGCAACTTCACCGCCGCCTCGCATCGCGCGTTGCGCCAGGTCGCCGACGGGCCGGCCTGGCGGGCCGAGGTCGCCCCGCTGCTGCGCGCCGACCCGGTCGACGACCCGGCCGACTACGCGGCACTGCTCACCGCCGCCGGTTGCGCGGTCGACGCCTGGGAGACTACCTACGTGCACCTCCTGCCCGCCCGACCGGCCGCCGAGCACCCGGTGCTGACCTGGATGGAGGGCACCGCGCTGCGTCCGGTCCGGGCCGCGCTCGACGCCGCCGGCTGGTCGGCCTTCCGCGCCGAGCTGGGGGTACGCCTCGCCGCCGCCTACCCGGTCCGGCAGGGTCAGGTGTACTTCCCGTTCCGTCGGGTCTTCGTCGTCGCCCGCATCGGCGACAGTGCAGAGGAGAGTTCGTGACCGACCCGTCCACCTTCATCGCCGGCCTGCCCAAGGTGGAGCTGCACGTGCACCACGTGGGCTCCGCCTCGCCCCGGATCGTCGCCGAGTTGGCCGCCCGCCACGAGGGACGCACCCCCGTGCCGGCCGACCCGCAGGCGCTCGCCGCCTACTTCGAGTTCCGCGACTTCGCGCACTTCATCGAGGTCTACCTGAGCGTGGTGGATCTCATCCGCGACCCGGAGGACGTCTGGATCCTCACCCACGAGGTGGCCCGGGAGTTGGCCCGCCAGCAGGTCCGGTACGCGGAACTGACGATCACCCCGTACTCGCACGTGCGTCGGGGCATCCCCGCGCCGGCGTTCTGCGAGGCCATCGAGGACGCCCGCAAGCGCGCGACCGCCGACTTCGGCATCGACCTGCGCTGGTGCTTCGACATCCCCGGCGAGGCGGGCCTGCCCGCGGCCGAGGAGACGCTGCGCATCGCCCTGCAGGAGCGCCCGGACGGGCTGGTCAGCTTCGGTCTGGGTGGCCCGGAGATCGGCGTACCCCGGCCGCAGTTCCGGCCCTACTTCGACAGGGCCCGCGCCGCCGGGCTGCGCTCGGTGCCGCACGCCGGGGAGACCACCGGGCCGCAGACCATCTGGGACGCGCTCAACGACCTGGGCGCCGAGCGGATCGGGCACGGCATCTCCGCCGCGCAGGACCCGGAGCTGCTGGCCCACCTGGCCGAGCGGCAGATCGGAATGGAGATCTGCCCGACGTCGAACATCCGGACCCGGGCGGTGGCCAACCTCGACGAGCACCCGCTGCCCCAGCTTGTCGACGCCGGGCTGCTGGTCACCATCAACTCCGACGATCCGCCGATGTTCGGCACCACCCTCAACGACGAGTACGCAGTGGCGGCCCGCCTGCTCGGGCTCGGTCCCGAAGGGCTGGCCGGGCTGGCCCGCAACGCGGTGACCGCGTCCTTCCTCGACCCCGACGGCAAGCAGCGGATCACGGCCGAGATCGACGCGTACCTCGCCACCGCCGGTTGAGCGGTCCGGCCCGCTCCGGCCGGCTGCGGTCGTCACCGGGGGCGGGGAGCGGGGCGCGCGGCGGGAGCGTGGGGTGTGGGGGGACCTGTGACTCCCGCCGCGCGCGCGGCTTCACCGGTCGTGGGTGCGCGTGGGCGCTCGGCCGGTGAAACTGGTGGGTTCGCCAGCTGATCCTGTCAGCTCACGGCCGATCCTGGCCGTTCGTTAACCGCGATCTAAGGAAGACTTGCGACGGCCCACAACCCGGTCAGTCGTCGGTGGGGCGTTGGCGCGGCCAGCGCCGACCGGCACCCTTGGTGTCCCGGGCGTCGCGGGCCATCCGTCCGACCAGGCCGAAGCGGCTCACCTGCCGCGGCGTGGCCTCCGGATCGGCGAGCAACATCACCACGCTGGCCCCGCCCAACCGGGCCCGGTCGATGCTCACCGACCCGTTGGCCTGCAACGCCACCCGCTTGGCGATGTCCAGGCCGAGCCCGGTCGAGCCCTGGTCGCTGGTGCCCCGGCGCAGCGCCCGGTCCGGGTTGGCGATGCCGGGGCCGGCGTCGTCGATCCGGATCGCCACGTACCCGTCGCGCCGGGACACGGCCACCTCGAACGCGGTGCCCTGCGGCGTGTACCGGAAGACGTTGCCGATCACCGCGTCCAGCGCGGCGGCCAGCTCGGCCCGGGGCACCGGCGCGGGGATGCGCAGTTGCGCGCCGTTCACCCGGTGTGGCCGGTTCTGGTCGCCAGCGAGGGCCGCCCAGAACACCATCCGGTCCCGGACCACCTCGCTGACGTCACACATCGCCGGGCCGGCCTCGTGCGCCACCGACTTACGGGTCGTCTTGATCAGCACATCGATCTCACCCTCCAGGGTGACGATCGCCTGCCGGATCCGCCGGATGCCGCGCAGCCGGTCCAGCTCCGCCGGGCTGAACGAACCCACGCTTGTGTCGTCGGACTCCAACGCCTCCGCGTCCAACCGCAACACTGTCAACGGGGTACGCAGCCGATGCGACAGGTCGGCCACCAACTCCCGCTCATCGGTACGGGCCGCGTCCAGCCGGTCGGCCATCCGGTTGAAGGCGTACCCGGCCTCGGCCAGCTCACGCGGACCGGTCGGCTCGACACGTACGCCCAGGTCGCCGTCGCCGATGGACAGCGCGGCCTCGACCAGACCCCGGGTCGAGTCCACCGCGCGGGCGGCCACCCGGTCCACCACCAGCACCGCCGCGCCGGCCATCGCCGCCCCGACCGCGAACAGCAGCAGCCACGTGCCACCGGCGCCCTCGCCGAGCGTCGAGTCCGGCAGGAACACCTCGACCACTGCCGTCCGGTCACCGAGCACGACCGGGTCGAGTCGGACCACGCCGCCGTCCACGTCGACGACCCGGGAGCGCCGGTCGGCACGAGCCCGGTCCAGGTCGCCGCCGGTGGCCCTACCCGCTGACTCGTCCAGGCCCAGGCCGTGCACCACGGGCCGGGCCGGCGCGCCCTCGGCGCTCGCCGCCACGGCCCGCTCGACAACTGCCGGAGCGGTGCTCACCGCCAGCGCGCCAGTGACCAACGCGCTGCGTCGGGCCGCGTCGGCGATCGCCTCGTCCCGGCTCTGCTCGCGCAGGCTGAGGCCCAGAGGGATCAGGAACGCGAGCGCGACGAGGCTGCTCATGCCGGCAGTGAGCAGGGCCAGCGCCGTCCTCAGTCCGGTGCCACCAGCCGGAATCCGACCCCCCGCACGGTGCGCAGGTAACGCGGCTTCGCCGCGGACTCGCCCATCTTTCTGCGGAGCCAGTACAGGTGAACGTCGATGGTCTGATCCTCGCCGACCGATGGCTGCCGCCATACCTCCTCCAAGAGTTCCCGGCGGGACACTACCCGCCCGGGTCGTGCGGCGAGATACGCCAGCAGGTCGAATTCCTTGCGGGTCAGCGCCAGTGGCTCCCCGTCCAGCTGGGCGCTGCGCTCGCCCACGTCCACCCGCAGCCCGCCGACGCAGTGCACCGCCGGCTGCACCGTCCGACTGGCCCGACCCGCCCGGCGCAGCACCGTGGTGATCCGGGCGTCCAGGTGCGCACCGGTGAACGGCTTGACCATGTAGTCGTCGGCGCCGGCGCGCAGGAGCTTGACCACCGACTGCTCGTCGTCCCGGGCGGTCGCGATGATGATCGGGATATCGGTGATGCCGCGCAGCATCCGCAGCGCGTCCGAGCCGTCCAGGTCGGGCAGGCCGAGGTCGAGCACCACCAGGTCGGGTGTCTCCGCGGCGACCCGACGCAGGGCGTCCAACGCCGTACCCACGGCGTGCACGGCATGCCCCCGGTCGGTGAGGGACCGCAGCATCGCGCCGCGTACGACGTGATCGTCTTCGACCAGGAGCACGGAGGCCACGACAAGACCGTACTGGTGCTGGCAAGTTGATCGCATTGCGACGTGCCTGGCGAGCGGGCAAGCTGGTACGACGATGTCGTTCACCCTGTTCGTCGATGCCCGTCTGGCGCTCGCCCGGGACAGCCTCGCCGGTCTCTCGACCGGCGACGCGCTCGGCGCACAGTACTTCCTGCCAGGGTCCGCGTCCCCGGACCTCCTGGCGGGTCCGCTGCCGCCGGCCCCCTGGGAGTGGACCGACGACACCGAGATGGCCTGCTCGGTCTTCGCCGAGCTGGCCCACTCCGGTGCCGTCAACCCCGACCGGCTGGCCCTGGCCTTCGCCGAACGGGGCACGCCGCGCCGCGGCTACGGTTCCGGCGCGATGGCGATCCTGCGGCTGATCCGTACCGGCACCCCGTGGCCGCTGGCCGCCGCCTCCGCCTTCGACGGCCAGGGCTCCTGCGGCAACGGCGCGGCGATGCGGGTCGGCCCGCTCGGCGCGTACTTCGCCGACTCGACCGCCCGGGCCGCGGCGCAGGCCCGCGCCTCGGCCGAGGTGACCCACGCGCACCCGGAGGGCATCGCCGGCGCCGTCGCGGTGGCCGTGGCCGCCGCGCTTGCCGCCCGGGGCCGCCTCGACGGGCACCGGCCGGCCCCGGAGCGCCTACTCGCCGGGATCGCCGCCGCGTTGGACCCGGGCACCGAGGTGCAGCGGAGCGTGAGCCGGGCCGCCGGGCTGCTCGGCCGACCGATGGACCGGGTGGTGGCGGAGCTCGGCAACGGTTCCCGGGTGACCGCGCAGGACACCGTCGGGTTCACCCTCTGGGTCGCCGCCACCCACCTCGACGACTATCCGGCGGCGATCCGGAGATGCGTCGAGGCCGGCGGCGACACGGACACCACGGCCGCCATCGTCGGCGCGATAGTGGCCGCGTACACGGGTGTCGGCACCCCCGGTGGCGTGCCCGAGGCGTGGCTGTCCGCCCGCGAGCCGCTACCCGCCTGGTTGCCCTGACCGCCGCCGAGGCCCGGTCTGCCCGGCTCGTACGGGTCTGGGCGGGTGCTACCGGCGGTGATCACCTCGCTTTTCTGAAAGTCGGGCCTTCCACCCGGCGGGGAAGCCCCGGTTTCCAGAAACCCGAGTTGGTCACCGAGTAGCGGCCACCGGTTCGGCCGGGGTAGCGGCCTCGGTCGGCTTCGCGGCCTCGGTCGACTCGGCCGAGTCGTCGGCGCGGCCGGTCACCTCGGCGAGGGTCGCGGGCTTGTCGGCGCGGCCGGTCACCTCGGCCAGGGTCGTGGGTGCGGCGTGGTCGCCGGTGACCTCGGCGAGCGCGGCGGCCTCGTCGGGGTCGCGTCGGCGCCACCGGCTGAGCAACCAGCCGATGGCCGCGCCGCCGCCGAGTCCGGCGAGCAGGCCGGCGGCCAGCAACCCGTCGGCGTTGCCGGACTCCTCGACGTCCCCGTCCGCGCGTGCGGCCGGCCGTTCAGCTCTTCTTGAGATTCAGGACGAGGGTGCGTAGCCAGGCCTG
>NZ_JBEZFA010000041.1:0-63392 GCF_040649215.1 Micromonospora sp. NPDC049044
GCCAACCGCTTCCGCATCGTCCAGTCTCGACGCCACGCCTGATCTCTGGCGGATTTCCGGGGGCAGCACCGTTCCTCGTTGCCCCCGGAAACGCGCGCGCCGGCTCACCGGCCAACCGCCAGTGGTGGGCCAGCCGGGCCTGGTGCAGCTCACCCGGCGCGGCGGTCAGCGCCTCGGCGTAGCGGCGGTGCAGCCCGGAACGCTCGGCCGGCAACAGCTCGTGGGCGAGCACCTCGGCGACCAGGCGGTGCCGCAGCCGGTAACCGTCGTCGGCGCCGACAAGCAGCCGGTGGGCCACCGCGGCGCGCGCCGCCTCGATCAGCTCGTGCTCCGGCAACCCCAGCACCTGGGCCAGCAGCCAGTGTTGGACCGGCTCCACCCCGGCGGCCACCGCGTGCACCACGGCGTGCGCGTGCTGGGGCAGCGCGTCGACCCGGTCGAGGAAGATCTCCCGCAGTGTCTCGGACAGGCCGTCGCGGCCGTCGCGCAGGTCGCGGGCCAGCTCCTCGATGACGAACGGGTTGCCCCCGCTGCGCTGCCAGATCTGCTCGGCCGACTCGGCGGGCAGTGCCCGGCCGACCACTGCGGCAGCGAGCTTCTCGGTGCCGGCCCGGTCCAGTGGTGCCAGGTCGAGCACCCGCACCGTCCGCAGCCGACGCAGCTCGGTGAGCACCCGACGCAGCGGGTGCGCGCCCTGCAACGACTCGGCCCGCACCGCCGCCAACACGGAGAGCTGGAGGTCGCCGAGCCCGGCGAGCAGGTAGAGCAGCAACTGTCGGGTGCTCCGGTCGACCCACTGCAGGTCGTCGAGGATCAGCACAAGTGGTCTGCCCTCGGCGATCAGGTGCAGCCCGCGGCTGACCCGCTCCAGCAACGCGCCCGCGCCGTCCGGCCCTGCGGTCTCGTCGGCGAACACCTGCAACAGCCCCCGCACCGCGGCCGAGGTGCGCGGGTGCGCGGTGGACAGATCGGCGTCGAAGCGGCGCAGCGCCTGCAACAGCGGGTGCAGCGGGGAGGCGTCGCCGATGTCGAGACAGCTGCCGGTGAGCACCACGGCGCCCTGCGCACGCAGCACGTCGCCGACCTCACCCAACAGTCGGGTCTTGCCCACACCGCTCTCACCGCTGAGGAAGACGGCGGCGGTCTGCCCGTGTGCGGCGCCAGCGACAAGCGCGGACCGAACCGTCCGCACCAGCTCGGTCCGGCCCACGAGCGGTGCGGTGTCCACATCGCTGACCATGGCACGCAGCCTAATCACTTGCCCCCGGCCCGTTCTATGGCCAACTGCCGGTTGTGGTACTCCTCGCGTCGACTTCGCGACTAAAGGTGGCAGGTGGCCGACATACGTCGTTCTGCAGATCCGCCGTCAGACCAGCGATGCCAGTCTCCTGAGGTCACCAGGCATCAGCGGGGAGAAGGGTTGGTGCGAAGCCATGACCACCACCGCTACCAGCATCATCGTCGGCGACGCGCGGCGGCCCGCGGGCCCGCACTGGCCCGTACCGGAGGAGAGACGCACGGTCACGGTGCTCTTCGCCGACATCGTCGGCTCGACGGCGCTGGTCAACCAACTCGACCCGGAGGACGTCCGCGCGTTGCAGCGCGTCTACTTCGACACCGTCGCCGGTGTGCTGCACCGCTGGCAGGGAGTGGTGGAGAAGTACATCGGCGACGCCGTGATGGCGCTCTTCGGCGCTCGGCACTCCGACGGTTTCGACGCGTACCGCGCGGTGCGCGCCGGACTCGAGATCCAGGCCGCGCTGGACTGCCGGCCGATGGTGGGGAACATCCGCCCCCGGGTACGCGTCGGGGTCGCCACCGGCGAGGTCATCGTCGACCTGCGCGGCGCGGTCAGCGGCGGGCACGGGGTGGCCAGCGGCGCGGTGATCACCGCCGCGGCCCGCCTACAGGAGTACGCGCCACCGGGCGCCGTCGCGCTCTGCGCGGCCACCGCGGAGGCCACCGCCGGTCTGATCACCAAGCGTCGGCTGGCGGTCGCCAGCCGCGTGTCGCCAGCGCCGGTCTGGCACGCCGTCGGGCCGGTGCGTCCCGGCATCGACAGACACGACGTCCCGCTGATCGGTCGGCGCCGCGAGTTGGCCACCATCCGAGACCAGCTGAGCCTGGCCGTCCGAGAGCAGACCCCGTGCTGGGTCTCCCTGGTCGGGCCCACCGGCAGTGGCCGCAGTCGCCTGTTGCACGAGCTGACCCGCGGACTAACCACTGTGGACGGCAGGCCGGTGCAATGGTCGGCGACGGCCTGCCAGCCGTACCCCGAGCACGTCCTGGAACCAGTCGCCGAGCTGCTCCGCGGTGTCGTCGGGGTGGGTCGCGGTGACGGACCGGCGGCGGTCCACGACCGGCTCGTCGCCGCCCTGAGCGCCCTGTTCCCACCGGCGCGGGTCGCCAGCGCGGTCCCGCTCCTGCAGCGGCTGCTCACCGACCCGGACGGCTCCGCCGCGGCGATGGCCGGCGCGGCGATCTGCCGCGACGTCCTGCTGAGCCTGGCCGCCCAGGTGCCGCTGATCGTCGCCGTGGACGACGTGGACCGGGCGGCGCCCGCGGTGAGCGCGTTTCTGCGGGCGCTGTTCGGCGCGGCGACGGCACGGGGGCTGCCACTGGCCGTGGTCACCCTGCACCAACCGCAGTGGGCCGACACCCCGCCCGGAGTGGCCCGCCCGGTGCCGATCCGACCGTTGGCCGCGGTGCAGGCCGGGCGGCTGCTGCGCCATCTGCTGACCCGGTCCGGTCAACCGCCGACCCTGGTGGACCGGCTGCTGCCGCTTGTGGGTGGGCGGCCCGGGCACGCGACGGCGTACGTGGCGTCGATAGTGGCCGGGGCGGACCCGGCGGCGCTCCCGCTGCCCGAGGCGGTGCGCCGGGCCGTCGGCGCCGAGGTGGACCAGCTCGACGGTGAGCAGCGGGCGGTGCTGATGGCCGCCGGCGTCCTCGGCGGCGTGATCTCCGGCGCGGCGCTCGACCGGGCGCTCGGCTGGGTGCCCGGCCGGTCCGCACCGGCACTGCACCGGCTGGTCGCGGCCGGACTGCTGCTCCCCCACCACGCCGACGGGTACGCGTTCGCGTCGCCCGCGCTGCGTCAGGTCGCCACCGAACGGCTGCCCCGCGCGCTGCGGGCCATCTTCACCCGCCGCAGCGCCGACACCCCACGGCAGGACACCGCCCGTCCCGACCTGCGGCGGCCGAGTCGCGCTGTCGTGAACTCCGCTGGGGCCGCCCGTGTCGGCGGCGGCGCGGCCACCCACGGCGCCGCGGTAGTGCGCCTCGAGAGCGTTCGCTCCCGGGTCGGCCTCGACACCGCCCTCGCGCCGCCGGCACCCGCCCCGCCCCGCCTGCCCACCCCGACGATGGCGACCCCGCCGGCCGCGCCGCCCCGCAGCACCAACCGGGCGCCGGACGTCCACCGGCTCCGGGCCGTCGCGCCGGCCGGTGGGGTGCCGCCGACCGCGCCGCGAACCAACCCGGGCGGTCACTGGTCCGCGGACGTCGACCAGACCCCGGTGGCGATTCGTGCGGTGCCGGCCGGGCCGGAGTCAGCCGGTCCCGGTGTGCGCACCGGTGACGGCGTGCCGCCCGATGGTTCACGCGCCGTACCCGGCCCACCGCCGGTCCGCCGGGCAGCGGGACTGGCCGCCACCGCCTGACGGTCCGCCGGCGGTCGCGGTCGGCCGGGTGGGCGCGTCGACGGCCCGGTCACGGCACGGACGCCGAGGCCAGCAGCGCCGCGGTCGGCAGTACGAGCAGGCCGTCCGGGTCGCGGTAGGCGGCGGTCAGTTCGTCGTACGCGGCCCGGATCCGGGTGACCATCTCCGGCGGCTGACGCTGCAGCACCAGACCTGGCTTGCTGATGCCGTTGGCCGGGCCACTCCACCAGGCCTCCGGGTCGGTGCGATGCGCCCAGGTGATCGTGTCGCAGCGCGCGTCGGCGAGACCGGCGGCGTCCAACAGACCCGCGAACCCGTCGGGGGTACGGGGGAAGTCCCGCTCCGCGTCCACCGACGGCACCGAGGTCGGCCGGTCGACCCCGGCGGTGTCGAACACCGTGCCCCACAACCGCTGCGCCTCCGGCGGCGGGTCGGGCCAGATCGTCACCGCGATCCGGCCTCCCGCCCGGACGACCCGTCGCAGTTCGCCTATCGCGGCAAGCGGATCACCGACATGATTGATCACGAAGTTCGCCACGGCCGCGTCGAAGTGCCCGGCGGGGAACGGCAGGTGGGGCAGGGCCGCGAGGCGGACCTCGGCGGACGGGACACGGCCGCGCACCATCTCGACCATGCTGGGTTCGGCGTCGACGGCCACGACTGTGGCGCCCCGGGCGACCGCCAGCCCGGCCACGGTCCCGGAGCCGGTGCCGGCATCGAGCACCCGCGTGCCCGCGGCGACGTGCGCGGCGTCCAGCAACGATGGCGCGGGATGGGCACAGAGGGCGGCGAGACTGTTGTCGAACGCCGCCGCGCGTCCGGCCCAGCGCGACCGTTCGTACTCGTCGAAAGCTGTCGTCGGCACTGCCCACCCCGCTCAAGATCTTGATAGTGTCGCCACGCTATCGAACGCGAGGTGTCGGGTGCTGCCCCGCGCTGCGGCGGGACGCCGCCCGCCGGCAGTCAGGTAGCGGCCAGGAAGGCGAGCACCCGCGGCCAGGTCGCCGCTGTGGCGTCCGGAGAATGCTCGGCCAGGTCGGGGTCGGTGAACAGGTGCCCCGCACCGGGATAGCGGAAGACCGTCAGGTCGGCACCGGCGCCGGTGAGCGCCTGCTGCCACTCCTCGACCTCGTCCGGTGCGTCGTACGGGTCGGGGTCGGCCAGGTGCAGCTGCACCGGCAAGCCGGGCCGGACCGCGTCCGGTGCCCCACCGGTGCCGTGCAGCAGGAGCAGACCGGCGGCGTCCGGGCGCTCGGCCAGCAGCGCCCCGGCCACCCCGGCGCCCATCGAGAAGCCGGCGACAACCGTCTCGGGTGGCAGCTCGGCGAGCGCCGTCCGGGCCCGGTCGAGCACCACCTCCTGGCCGATCTTGTCGAGTAGCGCGAAGCCCTCCTCGACGGTGTCGGTGGCGGGTACGCCGTACAGGTCGGGGGTGCTGACCTGATGCCCGGCGGCCCGCAGCCGGTCGGCGGCGGCGCGCACGGCGGGCCGCAACCCGTACACGGAGTGGAACAGCACGACGTGTCGCATCACGTCATCCTGCCGCAGCCGACCGCACGGCCGGTGGGGCCACGCGGGGCGGCGGTCAGACCAACGCCGCCAGCCGTGCGACGAGGTCCGTCGGCGGCGGCATCGCGGCGATCTCCCGGCCGACCTGCCCGGCGGCGGTACGCAGGTCGCCGTCGTCGAGCAGACGGGTCAGCGCCGGCGCGGTGATGTCCCGGGGGCGCAGCGCCAGGCCGGCACCGCGACGGGCCACCAGTTCGGCGTTGTGCCGCCGGTCCCCGGGACCGACGGTGGCCAGCTGGGGCAGACCGGCGGTGAGAGCGCCGAAGACACTGCCCGCCCCGCCGTGGTGGACCAGCGCCGCGCTCGCCGGCAATGCCGCGTCGAGTGGGATCCAGTCGACCACCCGCACGTTGCCGGGCAGCGAGCGAGCCGACCGCTGGTCCGGTCGGACCAGCACGATCTCGGCGTCCACCTGCGCGGCAGCCGCCACCACGGCGGGCATCGGCCCCCGGTCACCGGGGCCGGTCAGGGTGCTGCGGGTGACCAGGATCCGGGGCCGCTCACCGGGTTCGCGCAGCCAGGCCGGCAGCTCACCGCCGCCGACGTAGGAGTCGTACCGCATCGGCCAACCGCTCTGCGTGGCGACGCTGGGCGGGGCCACGGCGAGGGCGGCGGCGGGTGGCGGCAGCTCGGTCAGACCGTGTCGGCGCAGGGCGGCGCCGAGCCGGGCGGTGGTGGCGCGGACCAGGTCGCGGCCGTCGAAGAGGGCGTTCTCCTGGCGTACGGCCGGCACGTCGAGGCGCGCGGCGGCCACCGCGCCGGCGACCGCGAACGGCTCGTGCAGCACCAGGTCGGGCCGCCACCGGGCGGCCAGCGCGACCACGGGGTCGGTGAGCTGGTCGTTGAGCGCGCCGAAGAGCAGGCCGGCGCCCCGGGTGCCGGCGGTGCCGGCCATCTCGGCGCGTGCGATCAGCGGATGGCGAGGGAAGACCCTCAGGGCGATCCGGCCGAAGTCGAAGCCCGGTGCGATGTCGTGTACGGGCAACCCGGCGCCGGCGGCGGTCAGACCACCGCCGCCGGTGGCCAGCAGCACGTCGTGGCCGGCGTCGCGCAGCGCGACCGCGAGCGGCACCAGCGGGAAGACATGACCGACCAGCGGGGCGGAGACCACCAGCACACGCATGGCCCGAATCCTAGGTCCGCAGCGGCGTCGGGGCAGGCCCCCAGGACGCGCACCCACCGGTCCCCAGGACGCCCACCCCACCGGGACCAGCGCACCTGCCCCAGATCTGGGGCAGCTCTACAGGAGACGAAACAGGGTCGCCGGTCGCCGGTCGCCGATGCGGCGCATCTTGCCCATCGACCGCTCCACCTCGTCCGGGCGGGAACGTCGCCGCTCCACCCGCACGGTACGCACTGAAAGTGCGGCGACAGCTGCGGAGTCCGCAGGCCGTACGCCCGCCGGCGTCGAGGCTGACGGGGCGGTCAGCGGGCGGCCGGCAGCCGGTGCAGGGCGTCGACGAGTGGGGCCAACTCGGGGGTGGCCTCGGCCTCGGCCAGCGCCGCGGTGAGCACCCGGTCGTGGGTGGGGCGGGTCTGGGCGAGCAGGTCGGAGCCGGCCGGGGTCAACTCGGTGTAGATGCCGCGCCGGTCGTCGGCGCAGAGGATGCGGGTGAGCAGGCCGCGCTGCTCCAGCCGGGTGACCAGGCGGGTGGTGGCGCTGCCGGAGAGCGCGGCGGCGCGGGCGAGCTGGCTCATCCGCATGTGCCAGCCGTCCTGCCGGGAGAGTGCGTCGAGCACCGTGTATTCGACGACGGACAGGTCGTGGTCGGCCTGCAAGGCCCGCTCCAGGGACGTCTCGATCAACCCGTGCAGGGCGGCGAGGGTGCGCCAGCCCTGCGCGCGGATCTCGACCGCGTCGTCGGCGATGCCCATGCCGGCCCTCCTCGGGGGTGATCTCGACGACCCCAGGCTAGCACGCTTGCGCCGAAATCCGGCGTGTGCAAGTATTTCGTTGCCGGCGCGGGTAGTTGCGCGCGCCGCATATCTGCCCCCTCCCCGATGGGAAGACCATGTCCGTACCCCACAGGTCCCTGCCGCCCGGCCTGATCGCGCTGGCGATCGGCGCCTTCGGCATCGGGCTCACCGAGTTCGTGATCATGGGGCTGCTGCCCGAGGTGGCCGCCGACTTCGCGGTCACCGAACCGGTCGCCGGCTGGCTGATCTCCGGCTACGCGCTGAGCGTGGCCGTCGGCGGGATCGCCCTCACCGCGGCCGTCACCCGGCTGCCGCGCAAGCCGGTGCTCCTGGGCCTGATGGTGCTCTTCATCATCGGCAACCTGCTCTCCGCTGTCGCCGGCGACTACGCCGTGATGATGGCCGGGCGGATCGTCGCCGCGCTCTGCCACGGCGCGTTCTTCGGCATCGGCGCCGTGGTCGCCGCCGGCCTCGTGGCACCGGCCCGCCGGGCCGGCGCGATCGCGATGATGTTCGCCGGCCTGACCATCGCGAACGTGCTCGGCGTCCCCTTCGGCACCTTCCTCGGGCAGCACTTCGGCTGGCGGTCGACGTTCTGGGCGATCACCGCCATCGGGGTGGTCGCGCTGATCGGGCTGGCCCTGCTCATTCCGGCCGGCGACAGCACGAACGCCGACCGGCCCGCCGGTGGCCTACGCGGCGAGTTGCGCGCCTTCACCCACTCGCAGGTCTGGCTGTCGCTGGTGATCACCGTGCTCGGCTTCGGCGGCATGTTCGGCGCCTTCACCTACATCGCCTACACGCTCACCGAGGTCAGCGGCTTCGCCAGCAGCACCGTGCCGTGGCTGCTCGTCCTGTTCGGCGCAGGGCTCTTCGCCGGCAACCTGCTCGGCGGCCGGGCCGCGGACAGGTCACTGTCGCGCACCCTGGTCACCGTGCTGGCGGTGCTCACCGTGGTGCTCGTCGGGTTCGCGCTCACCGCGTCGAACCCGGTGCTGACCGTCATCTCGCTGGTACTGATGGGCGGGTTCGGGTTCGCCACCGTCCCGCCGCTGCAGATGCGGATCATGCACTACGCCAGCCAGGCGCCGACCCTGGCGTCCGGGGCGAACATCGCGGCGTTCAACCTCGGCAACGCGCTGGGCGCCTGGATCGGCGGGGTGACGATCGCCGCCGGACTCGGCTACACCTCGCCGATCTGGGCCGGGGCGGCGCTCACCTTGGCAGGGCTGGGCGTCCTGCTGGGTGCGTTGCGCCTGGCCCGTCGCAGCGAGCCGACCGAGACCGACGCGGCCCTGGTGAAAGCGGCGGTCTGAGCCGTCGACAGGAGAACGCCGGGTCAGGCTGGTGCCCGACCCGGCGTCACTCTGATCATCGCTCTGCCATCATCCCGCAGTTGCAAACTATGTGCAACAAGGTCTGGACAACGCGGTCGCAACGTAACTAGCCTTCCTGACATGAGTCCTTACATTGTGGATCCCTGGGCCTGGCAGGAGAGCTGGGACCGTCAGCAGGAGGCCTACCTCCCGGACCGGGAACACCGGTTCACCGCCATGCTCGACACCGTCGACGCGGTCCTCGACGGCCGGCCGCCGCGGGTGCTCGACCTGGCCGGCGGCACCGGCAGCATCTCGCTGCGGACCCTCGCCCGCTTCCCCGCCGCGGAGCCGACACTTGTCGACCTCGACCCGGCGCTGCTCGCCATCGCCGCCGCCTCGCTGGCCGAACGGGCCACCATCGTCACGGCCGACCTCGGCACCCCCGAGTGGCGCTCCACGCTCCCCCACCAGGAGTACGACGCCGTGCTCACCGCCACCGCCCTGCACTGGCTGCCGGCCGACCGGCTCGGGCAGCTCTACGCCGAACTGCGCGACGTGCTGCGACCGGGCGGCGTCTTCGTCAACGCCGACCACATGCCCGACGACACCCTGCCGGAGCTGACCAAGCGGCTGATGGACCGGGCCCGGGACCGACGCAACGCCCGGTACGCCGCCGGCTCGACGCTGTCCTGGTCGGACTGGTGGGAGCGGGCCGGCGCCGACCCGACGCTCGCCCCGCTGGTCGCCCAACGACACGCGATCTACCCGACCGGGCACAGCCCCGAGTGGAACCCGCCGGTCTCCTGGCACCTGGCCGCGCTCACCGCGGCCGGCTTCAGCGAGGTCGGCACGGTCTGGCGAGGGGGCCCGGACGCCGTTGTCGCGGCAGTGCGGTGACGCCACCCGCGCCGGAAGGTGACCGCCGCGCCCTCAGCGGGGGCTGACGAACGCCACCCTCGCGGGGAGGTGAGCGACGCCGCTGTCGCCCGCACTACGCTGACAACCCGTGGCAGAGCCGTTGGACCCGCGTACCGACCCCGACGTCGACCTGCGGGTCTCGGCCGACCGGGGCGAGCTGGCCGCGCGCCCCGCGACGACGCTCGCCGCCATCGCGGCCGGCGGGGTGCTCGGCGCGCTGGCCCGGGCCGGCCTGCAACACGCCGTACCGCACCCGCCGACGGGGTTCGCCTGGGCGACGTTCGGTGTCAACACGTCCGGGTGTCTGCTGATCGGCGTACTGATGGCCGTGCTCGGGCACCTCGGCGGCGGGCACCCCCTGGCTCGCCCGTTCCTCGGGGTCGGGGTGCTCGGCGGGTTCACCACCTTCTCCACCTACGCTGTCGATGTCCAGCAGACGATCGTCGCTGGCGTTCCGGGTACCGCGCTGGCCTACCTCGCCGCCACGCTCCTCGGGGCGCTCGTCGCGGTCTGGCTGGGCGACGCCGCCACCGCCCGACTGCTGCGACGCGGGGCGACCCGATGACAGTCCTGCTCATCGCCCTGGGCGCGGCCGTCGGCGCGCCGCTGCGCTACCTCACCGACCGGGCCGTGCAGTCCCGGCACGACTCGGCGTTTCCCTGGGGCACGCTGACCGTCAACGTGGTCGGGTCCCTGCTGCTCGGCGCGCTGGTCGGATGGCCGGTCGGTCCGGCGGTGACGGCGGCGCTCGGCACCGGGTTCTGCGGCGCGCTTACCACCTACTCCACCTTCAGCTACGAGACGCTGCGGCTCGCCCGGGGCGGCGATCAAGGCCTCGCGATCGTCTACGTGCTGGGCAGTGTGGCCGCCGGGCTCGCCGCAGCCACCGCCGGCTACGCCGTGGCCCGCGCCCTGACCGGCTGACCTCCGACCACAGTGCTGCCCCGACCAGGGGTCCAACGAGAACACCCCGAATGTATATACGCGAGGTATACCCTCGGTGTAGTCTCCTCCCATGAGCGTGCCACTGACCCTTCTCGGCCTCCTCGAACGGGAGCCCAGCCACGGTTACGACCTGAAGCGCGACTACGACGCCTTCTTCGGCCGGGGCAAGCCACTGCCGTTCGGCCAGGTCTACTCCACCCTCAGCCGCCTGGCCCGCGACGGCAAGGTGGTGATCAGCGACGTCGCCCCCGGCTCCGGCCCCGACCGCAAGCGCTACGTCATCACCGATGTCGGCGCGACAGAGGTCGAGCAGTGGCTCACCCAGCCGGTCGACCCGGAGCCGCACCTGCAGACGGTGCTGTTCGCGAAGGTCGTGCTCGCGCTGATGCTCGACCGTCCCGCCGCCGACTACCTCGACACCCAGCGCAGCGCGCACCTGCACCGGATGCGCGAGCTGACCGAGATCAAGCGCGCCGGCAGCCTTGTCGACGCGCTGCTCGCCGACCACGGCCTGTACCACCTGGAGGCGGACCTGCGATGGATCGAGATGACCAGCGCCCGCCTGGACGCCCTGCGCAAGGAGGTACGGCGATGAGCGTCATGATCGAGGCCCGCGACGTGACGTTCGCCTTCGGCCAGACCCCCGCCCTGCGGGGAGCCAGCCTCGCCGTGGACGCGGGCGAGATCCTCGCCGTCATGGGCCCCAGCGGCTCGGGCAAGTCGACCCTGCTGCACTGCCTGGCCGGCATCCTGGTGCCCGACTCCGGCGAGATCCTCTTCGACGGAGCCACGGTCCACACCATGGCCGAGACCGAACGCAGCAGCCTGCGCCGGGACCGGTTCGGGTTCGTGTTCCAGTTCGGCCAGCTCGTCCCCGAGCTGACCGCCGTGGAGAACGTCGCCCTGCCCCTGCTGCTCAGCGGCGTACACCGCAGGCAGGCGCTGCCCAAGGCGGGCGCCTGGTTCGCGCGCCTCGGACTGGACGGCCTGGAACAGCGCCGATCGGGTGAGTTGTCCGGCGGGCAGGCGCAACGCGTCGCTCTGGCCCGGGGCCTGGTCGCCGAGCCGCAGGTGCTCTTCGCCGACGAACCGACCGGCGCGCTCGACTCGCTCACCGGCGAGCACGTCATGGACCTGCTGGTCAGCGCGGCCCGCGAGCAGGGCACCACTGTCATCCTGGTGACCCACGAGGCCAGGATCGCCGCGTACGCCGACCGTGAGGTCATGGTGCGCGACGGGCGCGTCAACGCGCCGGACCGGATCGCCTCATGATCCGCTTCGGGCTCCGCCTCGCCCTGGCCGGCGGCCGGGAGGCACTCACCCGCCTGCTCGTCATCGCCGCCGCCGTCGCGATCGGCAGCGGGCTGCTGTTGACCACCCTGGCCGGGGTCAACGCGGTCGACGCCCAGCTCACCCGGTACGCCTCGATGTATCCCAACGCCTCGGCCGGCGACGTCGACCCGCTGTGGTGGTCGACCCGTCAGGACTACTTCCGCGGCAAGCAGATCATCCGCATCGACGTCGCCGCGACCGGTCCGACGTCGCCCACCCCGGTCGGCGTCCCGCGCGTTCCGGCAGCCGGGGAGTATTTCGCCTCGCCCGCGCTCCGCGAGTTGCTGGCCGCACGGCCAACCGCCGAGTTGGGCGACCGCTACCCGGGGCGTGGCCTCGGCACTGTCGGTCCGGCCGCGCTGACCTCGCCGGACACCCTGCTGATCATCGTGGGCGGCACCCCCGACCAGGTCGCCGCGCTGCCCGCCGCCAAGAAGGTCACCAGCGTCGGCGACACCCCCGCCCTCCCCGAGACCACCGTGAACCTGATCCTGGGGGTGATCGCCGGCGGGCTGCTGTTCCCGGTGCTGATCTTCATCGGCACCGCCACCCGGCTCAGCGCCGCCCGCCGGGAGCAGCGCTTCGCCGCGATGCGCCTGGTGGGCGCGACACCCCGGCAGATCTCGACGGTCGCCGCGGTGGAGGCGGCGGCCGCCGCCGTCGCCGGCACCGCCGTCGGCTTCGGCCTGTTCTACGCCTTCCGCGAGCCGCTCGCGGGCATCCCGTTCACCGGCATGCCGTTCTTCCCCGGCGACATGTCCCTGGGCCTGCTGAACGTCCTGCTCGTGGCGCTCGGCGTCCCGGCCGGCGCGGCGCTGGCCGCCCAGATCTCGCTGCGCCGTGTCCGGATCTCGCCGCTGGGCGTCACCCGGCGGGTCACCCCCCGCGCGCCGCGCGCGTACCGGTTGATCCCGATGGTGCTCGGCGTCGCCGTGCTGGTGTTCGCCCTCGGATACCGGCCCGAGACGTCCGACGGCCAGACCGCGATCTTCCTGCCCGGCCTGCTGCTCATCATGGCCGGTCTCGTCTTCGCCGGCCCGTGGTTGACGATGGTGGGCGCCCGGGTGATGGCCCGATACGCCAACCGTCCGGCCACGCTCATCGCCGCGCGGCGGCTCGCCGACAACCCGAAGGCCGGCTTCCGGGCGATCAGCGGCATCATGCTCGCGCTGTTCGTGACCAGTGTCGCCGTCGGCGTGATCACCACGATCGTCGACGAACGCGGCCCGGCCCCGATCGGCTCGACCGACGCGGGCACTGTGAACACCGTCTTCGACGAGAAGGCGTCATCGGTGCCCGACACGCTCTTCGCCGACCTGCACGCGATCACCGGCGTGCGGTCCGCGACCGCCATCCGGGAAGCCCCGGACATCAACACCGGCGGCGAGGGCGGGGTGATCGCGTGCGCCGACCTGCCGAGCGCGTACGGCAGGTGCGCCGAGGGCGCGAGCGTCATCGAGGTGCCGATGGGCCTGAGCCGCTGGCGGGAGTCGGCGTCGCCCGCGACGGTCTGGCCCGCCGCGTCGCTCACCCTCGACGAGCTGCAGCGGTTGCCGGTGAGCTCGGTCGTCGTGGGCACGGACGGCTCGGCTGCCGCTATCGAGCGCGTCCGCACAGTGCTGGAGGTCGCCTTCCCGACCTTCTGGGTGGGGCCGAACGTGCCCGGCGACTTCGAGTCGGACTTCGCCGACACGCTGCGCGGCTGGGAACAACTGGCCAACGTCATCATCATCGCCAGCCTCGCGCTCGGCGGGTGCAGCCTCGCGGTAAGCGTCATCGGCGGTTTGACCGAACGCCGTCGCCCGTTCAGCCTGCTGCGCCTCAGCGGCGCTCCGGTGCGGGTGCTGCGTCGGGTGGTGGCGCTGGAGAGTGCCGTACCGATGCTCGCCGTCGCCGCCGTCGCCATCGGGATGGGCCTGCTCGCCGCGCATCTGTTCCTGCGGGCGCAGATGCACTACACGCTCATCGCGCCCCAGCCGCGCTTCTACGTGATCGTCGTGGTCGGACTGGTCACCTGCCTCGGCGTCATCGCCTCCACGATGCCGCTGCTGGAACGCGTCACCGGGCCGGAGACCGCCCGCAGCGAATAGCCGTCAGGCGCTCGGCCCGGTGGCCGCGAGAGCGACCACCGGGCCGAGCACGAAGACGGCGGGCGGACCGATGCCCTCCCGGGCGGCGACCGCGCCGATCTCGTCCAACCGGGCGGGCACGGACCGCTGGCCGGGCAGCCCCGCGTCCTGCACCGCGAGCACCGGGGTCTGCGGGGCCCGACCGTGCTCGATCAGCACTGACGCGATCTTCGCGATGGTGTCCACGGCCATCAGCAACACGACGGTGCCCCGGGCGCGGGCCAGCGCCGCCCAGTCGACGAGCGAGTCGGGGTGCCCGGGCGGCAGGTGCCCGGACACGACTGTGACATCGTGCGCCACGCCCCGGTGGGTGACCGGCACGCCGGCCAGGGCCGGTGCGGCGAGCGCACTGCTCACCCCGGGCACCACCGTCACCGGCACGCCGGCCGCCGTACAGGCCTGCACCTCCTCGTGGCCGCGCCCGAAGACGTACGGGTCACCGCCCTTGAGCCGGACCACCCGGCGACCGGCTCTGGCGTGTGACACCAGGGCCGCGTTGATCGTCTCCTGGGCCATCGACGGGCCACGGGGCACCTTGCCGGCGTCGATGACCAGCACGTCGGGGCGCAGCCCGGCGAGCAGCCCTTGCGGGGCCAACCTGTCGACCACGACGACGTCCGCGGCGTCGAGCAGCGTCTTCCCGCGTAGCGTGATCAGGTCGTCGGGGCCCGGCCCGCCACCGACCACCGCTACCGACCCGTGGTCGTGCTGGTGGGAATGGGCGTGGTGATGGTGGTGGCCGACCGGGTCGTCGGGGTGGTCGTGCGGGCGTTGCGGGCGACCGACCTTGTCGGCGAAGCCGGGCATCAGCACCCGGTACGCGCAGGTGTCGCAGTTCATCCGGATGTCCCCGGCCAGCGCCTCGGCGTGGCGTTCGCGCACCAGATCCGCGAGGGCGTCACAGTCGCCGATCACCTCGGCGACCCGCACGTCCAGGTCCGGGTGGGCGGCGGCGAACTCCGCCGACTGGGCGACGATCCGGTCCGGCAGCACCCCGGCGAACAGGAAGTACGGCGCGACGACGATGCGCCGCGCGCCGAGCCGGCGCAGCCGCTCCAGCACGTCCGGCACCGACGGAGACGCGAGGGAGATGAACCCCGGCTCGACGCCCGCGTAGCCGCGCCCCTCCCAGAGCAGCCGGGCGACCTTGGCGACCTCGGCGTTGGCGTCCGGGTCGGTGGAGCCCCGCCCGATCAACGCCACCCACGTGCCGGCCCGGTCGGCGCCCGCCAGTGCGGCGTCGACACGCTCTTCGAGGGCGGTGTGCAGCAGCGGGTGTGGGCCGAGCGGGCGACCGTAGCGGTAGCTCAGCCCGGGGTGCCGTTCCTGCTCCCGGGCCATCGCGGCGGGGATGTCGCCCTTGCCGTGTCCGGCGCCGGTGAGGACCAGTGGCAACGCCACCAGCGCGCGGTGTCCGCGGGCGACGAGCGCGCCGACCGCGTCGGTAAGCGGCGGGCGGGACAGCTCGATGAAGCCGCCCTCGACGTCCCCGATGTCGGCGCGACGGCGGACCCGCTCGACGAGTGCGGCGAACTGCTCGACCCCGGCCGCGCTGCGCGTGCCGTGCCCGACGATGACCAACCCGGTCATGACTTCTCCTCGCTGTAGAGCAGGGCGTTGACGGCGGCGGCGGCGACCGCCGAACCGCCCTTCTCGCCCACGTTCGACACGGCGGGCAGGCCGCTGGCCCGCAGCGCCGCCTTCGACTCGGCGGCGCCCACGAAGCCGACCGGCAGACCTATGACGAGGGCCGGTGCGGCGTCCACTGTGAGCAGTTCAATCAGCGCGGTCGGCGCGCAGCCGACCACCCAGACCGCGCCCGGGCCGACCCGGGCCAGGGCGATCCGCACGGCCGCCGCCGAGCGGGTGATCCCCGCCGAGCGGCCCAGTTCGGCGGCGGCCGGGTCGGCGACCGGACAGACCAACTCCAGGCCGGCCCGGGTGATCCCGGCGGCCACCATCGCCACGTCCGTGACCACCGGCGCCCCGGCGCGCAGCGCGGCCAGCCCCGACTCCAGGGCGGCCTCGTCGCAGACCAGGTCGTCGACGTACGCGAGGTCGGCGCTGGCGTGCACCACCCGTTCGGTCACCGCCCGGGTCAGCGGCGGCAGGTGCGACAGGTCGACGCGCTCGCGCAGGATGCGGTACGACTCGACCTCGATCGGATGCACCACCCGGCTCATCGGGCTCCCTCACCAGTGTCGGAAACGACGCGGATCGCGTCGACCGGGCAGATCTCCAGGCACTCCAGGCAGCCGGTGCACCGGTCGGCGCGTACCGTCAGGCCGCCGGCGACCGGCCGGATCGCGTGCGTGGGGCAGGTCAACAGGCAGGCGCCGCAGCCCTGGCAGGCGCCGATTGTCACGACCGCCACCGGTACCCCCGGGGTGTGACCATCCGGCCGGCGACCACCCGGGTGTCGCTGTTGCCGACCACCACGACGCTGTACATGTCGACAACCGTCGGGTCGAGGGTGGCAAGCGTCGCCACGTGCACCCACTCGCCGGGGCGGCTGGCGTTGCGCACCACCCCGACCGGGGTGTCCGGTGGCCGGTGCGCGGCGAGGATGCCGAGCGCCTTGCCGAGCTGCCAGTCCCGGGCCCGGCTGCGCGGGTTGTAGAACAGCGTCACGAAGTCACCCTCGGCGGCTGCTGTCACCCGCCGCTCGATGACCTCCCACGGCGTGTGCAGATCGGACAGGCTCACGTAGGCGTGGTCGTGGCCGAGCGGCGCACCGAGCAGCGCCCCGGCCGCGAGGGCGGCGGTCACCCCGGGCACACCCACCACGTCGATCCGCTCGTCGGCGTACTCCAGGGCGGGGCTGGCCATCGCGTACACCCCGGCGTCGCCGGACCCGATCAGCGCGACCGCCCGGCCGGCGACGGCCTCGGCGACGGCGGCGCGGGCCCGGGCCTCCTCCGCGCCCAGCCCGCTGGCGAGCACCCGGCTGCCCGGCCGCAGCACGTCCCGCACCTGGTCGAGGTACTGGTCCAGGCCGACCACCACGGCGGCCCGCCGCAGCTCGGCCACCGCGCGCGGGGTGCGCAGGTCGGCCGCGCCCGGCCCGAGCCCGACCACGGCGAGCCGGCCGCGCGGAGCGTGCCGGGCCACCGCCACTGTGGCCATCGCCGTCGCGGTCTTGCCGACAAGCAGCGTGGCGTCGCCGGGCCGGCCGTCCGGGCCGAGCAGCGCCGCGGCCTCCGCGACGCTCGGCGTGCCGACCGCGGCGCGGACCACCTCGCTGGGATGCGGCACGTCGACAGCCGCCAGCCGCGTCGCCGGCCAGGTCACCAGGGGTACGCCGAGCGCGTCGGCGGTGCTGCGGATGCCCGCCTCGTCGGCCTTGATGTCGGCGGTGGCCAGACAGCGCAGGCTCGCCGGGTCGAGCCCGGCCTCGGCGAGCACCCGGTGCAGCAGCTCCGCCACCTCGGCGGCCGGTACGCCCCGACTCGCCCCCACCCCGGCGACAAGCGACGGTGGGCGCAGCACTGCGGTCCGACCGTCAAGCGGCACCACCCGGTCGGTGACAAACAGCCGGTAACCGCTGCCCTGCTCGGCGCCGCTGTCGGACTCGGCGGCGGACGCGGCGGCGGACTCGGCACCGGTGTCGGCGGCGGGCACGGCGACAACCGGCCGGGGCTGAACGTTCGGCGGCAGGGCGGGCAGCGGCCACTGGGCGTCGGCGATCACCTGGACCGGCTCACCGTCCAGGATGGCCCGGGACACCGCGGCGACCGCGCCCCGCACGGGCCAGCCGAGGGTGTCCAGCCCCGGCAGGCCGACAGTGTCGGTGGCGGTGGTGATCACCGGTCGGGCGTCCAGCAGGGCGCCGACCTGCTCGGCGAGGTCGTTGCCGCCGGTGTGCCCGCCGAGCAGCGCCACGGCGTGCCGGGCCGCCTCGTCGACGACCACCACCGCCGGGTCGCTGCGCTTGTCGGCGAGCAGTGGCGCGAGGACGCGCACCACGACCCCGGTGGCCAGGAACGCGACGACCGCGTCGCACTGCGCCCAGGCGGTCCGCAGCGCGTCGGTGACGCTCTCCCCCGCCACCAGCCGCGCGTGCGGCCAGGCGGCGGCGACGGTCTGCGCGTGTCGCCGGCCGGCGGCGGTGGCCGCCACCAGGCCGATGCGGGAGGTCACGGTCGGGTCAGGCACTGGCGCTCCCCGGTGAGGACGACCACCGGGTTGGTGGCCGCGAGGCGGATCGACCCACCGGGCAGGTCGGCGAGGCGGGCGGCGCTGAGCTGACTGCCCTCGACTGTGTAGCCGGCAGCGCGCAGCAGATTCACGGCCGGCGCTACCCGGTCCAGGGCGGCCAGGGTGAGCACCACGCGCTCGGGTTGGCGGGCCACCACTGCGGCGAGCACGTCGGCCCCGCCGCCGCCGACGAATACCGCGTCCGGCTCGGGCAGGCCGGCCAGCACCTGTGGGGCTCGGCCGGTGACGAGCCGGACGTGCACCGCGTGCGCTGTGGCGTTGGCCCGGATGGTCGCACCGGCCCCGGGGTCCTGTTCGACGGCGAGCACTGCCGCGCCGAGCAGCGCGCACTCGATGCCGACCGAGCCGCTGCCCGCGCCGACGTCCCAGATCAGCCGGCCCAGGCGGGGGCGCAGCCGGGCGACGACGAGGGCACGCACCTCCGACTTTGTGATCATGGAGTCGCGGTGGGCGTACCGGCTCTCCGACAACGCCCAGCCCCCTGCCGGGGCGGCGGCCGGCTGGTTGTCCGCGCGCACCCCACCCGGCCCGAACCGATCACGGGCGGACCCGGCCGGATCGGGCGCGGCGTCGGCCGGGTCGGGCGCGGCGTCGGCCAGGTCGGGCGCGGCGTCGGCCGGATCGGACGCGGCGAGGCTGAGCAGGACGTGCGGGTCGGCCCAGGTTTCGGTGGCGGCCCGCTCGGGGGTCACCGCGCGGATCCGTTCGGCGTCGGTGCCCAGGTGCTCGGCGACAAGCAGGCGGCGGGACCAGCCGATCAGACCCTCGCCCAGCTCGGCGGCGCCGGCGCCGGGCGCGGTGAGGACCGCGACGAGCGGCAGCGCCCGGCACGCGTTCAGCGCCGGTCGGGGATCGCGGCCGTGCGCGGTGACCACTGCGGCACCGTCCCAGGGCAGACCGGCGCTGGCGAACGCGGCGGCCACACTGGACACCGCCGGCACCACCCGCAGCGGCAGTCCGGCCGCGCGCAGCCGCCGGACGATGCCGAACAGGCCGGGGTCCCCGCTGGCCAGCACCACGGCCGGCACCCCGGCGGCGACGGCGGCGGCCAACCGGTGCAGGGCGGGAGCGAGCGGCCCGAGGGCGACCGTCTGCGCGCCGGCCGGTACGGGCACCGCAGCCAGGTGCCGGGCGGCCCCGACGACCAGCCCGGCGGCGGCCAGCACCGGCGCGAGCGCGGGATGCGGCGGTGCCCCGGCGGCGTCCAGGCCGACCACTGTGACGCCGGCCGGCCGGGTCATCGGGACCACCGACCGGACGAGGCGACGACGCGCGTGCCGGCGAAGTCGACAATCGCCACGTCCACTGTGACGGTCGGCCCGGCGAAGCGCCGTAGCACCTGGCGGACCCGCTGGCAGAGCAGGTCGCCGGCCGGTTCGAGCAGCCCGGCGGCCTCCCACAGCTCGTACGCGTGCCGCCCGGTGTTCGCCTCGGTCACCGCGGCGACAAGCGCCGGATCGCCCCCGGCGTCGGCGGTCACCGCGCCGAGCAGGGACAAATCCACCTTCGAGCGGGTGTAGTGGGTCATCAGGATGCCCGCCGCGAGTTTGGCAAGCTTGCCGGCCATGCCGACGAACACGACACCCGTCATCGCGTCGTCCACGGCGGCGGTCACCGCGGCCCCGGTGAAGTCACCGACCTCGACGAAGCACACCTCGGGCAGGTCGGGCAGGAGCGCGCGGGCGGCCCGTTCGGTGCGCCCACCTGTGCACAGCACCACGGTCCGCTCCCCCTGGGCGGCCATCACCTGCACGGCCTGCACGACGCTTGCCCGCCAGGAGGCGGTGGAGAAGGGACGGACGATCCCGGTGGTGCCGAGGATCGAGATGCCGCCGAGGATGCCGAGTCGCCGGTTTGTGGTCTTGCGGGCCATGATCTCGCCCCGGGGCACGCTGATCACCACCCGGACGCCGACCTCGGTGAGGTCGACCACCTCGGCGACCGCCGCGCCGATCATCCGGCGGGGGGTGTCGTTTATCGCCGGACCGCCGACGGCCAGCCCGAGGCCGGGTTTGGTGACAGTGCCGACGCCCTCGCCGCCGGCCAGCCGCAGCCCGGGGGCGTCGATCCAGTCCACTGTGGCGGTCAGCTCGGCCCCGTGGGTGACGTCCGGGTCGTCCCCGGCGTCCTTGACCACCACCGCCTCGGCCCGCACCGGCGGCGTGCCGGTCAGTTCGCAGCGGTGCACCGGGAAACGCACCCGGCGTCCGGCGGGTAGGCCGATCTCCACGTCCGGCTGGACCTCGCCGGTGACAAGCGCGGTGACCGCCGCCTTGGCCGCCGCCGTCGCGCAGGCGCCGGTGGTCCAGCCGGTCCGCAGCGCCGTGGGCCGGACCTTCGCGGTGCGCGGCAGCTCCGGCTCGCGCAGCGGCGGTTCGGCGTACGTCACTGTGTGCCGGTTTCCCCGGCGCGGACGCCGGTCTGGCGGCGCAGCTCGGCCCGGGCGGCCGCCTCGGCGCGACGGAAGGTGTGGAAGTGCCCGGGGTGGTACAGGTGCGAGCGGGTGCCCTCGGCGGCCAGTGCCGGCCCGACCAGGAAGAGGGTGTGCTTCCACAGCTTGTGCTGCTTGACAGTCGCCTCCAGGGTGCCCACCGTGCAGCGCACGACCAGCTCGTCGGGCCAGGTCGCCTGGTACGCCACGACGGCCGGGGTGTCCGCCGGGTAGCCGCCGGCCAGCAGCTCGGCCTGCACCTGCCCGGAGCGGGCGGCGGAGAGGAACAGCGCCATTGTGGTGCCGTGCCGGGCGAAGTCGCGGACCCGCTCGCCGGGCGGCATCGGGGTCTTGCCGCCTTCCAGGCGGGTGAGGATCACCGACTGGGCGACCTCGGGCACTGTCAGCTCCCGCCCGACGATCGCCGCGACCGCGGTGAACGAGGAGACCCCGGGCACGATCTCCACGGCGAGGCCGAGCGCCGAGCACAGCTCCAGTTGTTCCTGCACCGCGCCCCACAGCGCCGGGTCGCCGGAGTGGATGCGCGCCACCGTCAGCCCCTGTTCGGCGGCGCGCCGGTAGAGCGGCAGGACACCCTCGATCGGTAGCTGCGACGAGTCGATGATCTCCGCGCCGGGCCGGGCGTGGTCGAGCACGTCGGCGTGCACGAGGCTGGCCGCCCAGATCACGATGTCCGCCGCGGCGATCACCCGGGCGGCCCGCAGGGTCAGCAGGTCCGCCGCCCCGGGGCCGGCTCCGACGAACCACACAGTGCCGTCGCTTGTCACAGCTTTCCTCCTCGGTGGTCGCGGCGGGCCGGCACCAGCAGCGTCGACAGGTACGGCAGGTCGTGCTCGGCGTCGTCGACTGGGCCGATCCGTTCACCGGGCAGACCCAGGCTGCGCCCGAGCACCGCGTCGGCGAGCCGGCCCTGTCGGCGCAGCTCGGCGAGCAGCTCCGGATGCCGCCGCCAGCCCTTGTAGGCGACCACGGTGCCCGGCCCGGCGAGCGCGTCGGCGAACAGCGTCAGTCCGGCGGTGGCCGGCAGCAGGGTCAGCGGCTCGCGCCCCTCGCAGAGGGGGATGCCGCTGCGCGCCGCCAACTCCTGCATGGCGGTGACGCCGGGCACTGTGGCCACCCGCACCGCCGGGCGCAGCGCCCGGACGCTCTGCGCCAGGTAGCCGAAGGTGGAGTAGACGTTGGGGTCCCCGATTGTCGCGAACGCCAGCGACCGCGCGCCCGCGTCGATCGTCTCGACCACCACCCGGGCCGCGTGATCCCAGGCCGCCGCCCGGCGGGCGGTCACCCCACCCCGGTCGTCCAGGGCGAACGGCAGCCGGCGCAGCCGGTCCACCGGCACGTGCTCGCGGACTGTCGTCTCGGCCCGCCCGGCGTCCGCGCCCGCCGGCGTCGCGGCGGCGGTCGCGGTCGGCGCGACCCGGTCCGCCATCATGGGTACGAAGACCACGTCGGCGTCACGCAGGATCCGCACCGCCTTGACGGTGAGCAGTTCCGGGTCACCCGGGCCGACACCGACACCGGTCAGCGTGGCATCGGCGGGACCCGCCTCGATGGTCGGCCTCGCGTCGGCGCGCTGCGCGCTCATCGGCACGCCTCGACCAGTCGGCGGGCGGCGGCGGGGTGACCGGCCCAGTGGGTGTGCAGGTAGGAGGCGTGCACCCGACCGCTGACGAAGCCGTGCTCCGCGTCGTCCCAGCGCCACGCCGACCGGTCACCGTGCCCAGGGTCGGTGGTGGTGCGGTGGAACTCGTGGCCGCGTACCGGCTCACCGGCACGGGCGATCGGGGAGTCGGTGACCGCCACGGCTTCGCGGTAGCCGAGGGTGAGCCGGCCGGTCATCCGGGCGGTCAGGTCCAGCCGACCGCACATCGGTACGCCGTCCAGGGACCGCCCGAGGTAGAGCAACCCGGCGCACTCGGCAACGATCGGCCCGTCGAAGTCGGCCAGCTCGGCGCGCAGCGCGGTGTTCCCGGCAAGCGCCTCGGCGTACGCCTCGGGGAACCCGCCGCCGACGACCACCGCGCGGGTGCCGGCGGGCAGCGTCGGGTCGTGCAGCGGGTCGACGGTGCGCACGTCCGCCCCGGCCGCGGTGAGCAGTTCGGCGGTCTCCGCGTACGAGAAGGTGAAGGCCGGACCACCGGCGAGCGCGACCACCGGCCGCCCGGCACCGGCCGGCCCGCCGACCGCGGTGACCGGGTCCCACGCCGGGGCGGTCAGCGGCGGGGCGCTGCGGGCCAGGTCGAGTACGGCGGCCAGGTCCACTGTGGCCTCGACCAGCTCGGCAAGCGCGGTGACGATCGCCAGGGACTCGGGGGCCCGCTCGGCGACCGGGACCAGCCCGAGGTGCCGGGCCGGCGCGGCCACCTCGGCGGCGCGGGTGACGGCCCCGAGCACCGGCACGTCCACCTCGGCGAGGGCGTCGCGGAGCAGCTTCTCGTGCCGCTGTGAACCGACCCGGTTGAGGATCACCCCGCCGATCCGCACCGCCGGGTCGAAGGCGGCCATGCCCAGGGTCAGCGCGGCGGCCGAGCGGCCCTGCGCTGTGGTGTCCAGCACCAGCAGCACCGGTGCGTCGATCAGCCGGGCGACGTGCGCGGTGGAGGCGTAGTCGCGCCGGCCCACAGCGCCGTCGTGCAGACCCATGACGCCCTCGACGACGGCGATGTCGGCGGGTGTCGGGACGCTCGCGCCGTGGCGCAGCAGGGCGGCGATCCGGTCGGCCCCGACCAGGAAGGGGTCGAGGTTGCGCCCGGGTCTTCCGGCGGCGAGGGCGTGGTAGCCGGGGTCGATGTAGTCGGGGCCGACCTTGTGCGGGCTGACCGTCAGGCCGCGACGGCGCAGTGCGGCGAGCAGCCCGGTGGCGACTGTCGTCTTGCCGTGGCCGCTGGCCGGCGCGGCGACCAGCAGCCGGGGCAGCGCCCACTGTGTGCTCACCACTCGATGCCCTTCTGGCCCTTCTGGCCGGCGTCCATCGGGTGCTTGACCTTGGTCAGCTCGGCCACCAGGTCGGCGGCGGCGACCAGCCGCGGGTCGGCGTCGCGGCCGGTGATCACCACGTGTTGGAAGCCGGGCCGGTCGGTCAGGGTGGCGACCACCTCCTCGACGTCCACCCAGCCCCACGTCATCGGGTAGGTGAACTCGTCGAGCACGTACAGCCCGTAGCGTTCGGCGGCCAGGTCGCGCTGGATCTGCCGCCAGCCCTCCAGGGCGTCGGCGGCGTGGTCGGCGTCGCCGCCGCGCTGGATCCAGGACCAGCCCTCGCCCATCTTGTGCCAGGCCACCGGTGCGCCCTGGCCGGTGCGCTCGTGCACCTCGCCGAGGGCCCGGAAGGCCTGCTCCTCGCCCACCCGCCACTTGGCGCTCTTGACGAACTGGAACACGCCGATCGGCAGGCCGGCCGTCCAGGCCCGCAGCGCCAACCCGAACGCGGCAGTCGACTTCCCCTTCATTTGTCCGGTGTGGACCATCAGCAGTGGCCGGTGCCGCCGCTGCCGGGTCGTCAACCCGTCGGCGGGCACCACGCTCGGTTGTCCCTGCGGCATCAGCGGTCTCCCGTTCGCGCGATCGTGTGGTCCGGCTCGGTCATCGGTGTCCGTCGTCGCTCACGCCGGGCCGGCGAGCGCCGGGCCGGCGAGCGCGGCGCCGTCCGGGTGGGTGAGGGCGGCCAGCGGGTGGTGGGAGGCACCCAACTGGGTGGCCAGCCGACGCGCCAGGTGCAGGCGGACCGGACCGGTCTCGCAGTCGACGACCACGCAGGGCGCGCCGGTCGCCGCGAGCACCGCCGCCGCCGTGGCGGCACGGTCCAGCGGGCGACTTCCCGCTGTGGCGCGGCCGTCCGTGACGACGAGGACCAGGGGACGCCGCAACGGGTCGCGCAGCCGCTGCACCCGCAGCAGGTCGGTGGCCGCGAGCAACCCCTCGGCCAGCGGCGTACGCCCACCGGTGGGCAACTCGGCAAGCCGGGTCGAGGCGGCCAGCACCGACGAGGTGGCCGGCAACAACGTCCGCGCGCCGGCTCCCCGAAAGGCGATCACCGCGACCTTGTCCCGCCGCTGGTACGCGTCGGTGAGCAGGGCGAGCACCGCGTCCTTCACTGCTGTCATCCGCTGCCGGGCACCCATCGAGCCGCTGGCGTCCACCACGAACAGCACCAGGTTGCCCTCGCGGCCCTCGCGGACGGCCTCCCGCACGTCGTCCGGGCGCAACCGCAGCGGGCCGGTCAGCCGCCCCCGGGAGGCCTGGTGTGGCGCGGCGGCGCGGACCGTCGCCGGCAGGTGCAGGGCCGCGACCCGACCGGTCGGCACCCGTGCCCCGGTGGTGCGCCCCCGCCCGGTGCGGGCCCGGGAACGCCGGCCGGGCACCCCGTCACCCACGCCGGGCGCGGTGAGCACCCGCGCCCGCAACCCACCCCGGGGTACGGCCACCGGCTGCGTCCGCCCACCGCCAGTTGTCGGCTCGTCGTGATCGGCCGCCCGTGCTCGGCCGTCGCGGCTGCCCGCGCCCCGGCCGTCACCTTCCCGGTCGTCCGCCGAGAGGGGCGGCCGGCAGTCGTCGCCCTGGTCGCCCGCCTGACGCTGCGGCCAGCCGTCGCCGCCGTCCGCACGTCCGTGCGGGCCGGTGCCGTCACGCTTCGCCGAGTACCCGGTCGACTCGGGTTCCCCCTGATCCACGCCGTTTGCGCCGCCGTGCGGGCCGCCGTTCGTCGGGTCGACGCTGCGCGGGCCGCCGGGACCGGCCGGGCCACCGCCCTGCGGACCACCGTCGTTCGGTCCAGCGCCGGTCGGGCCGCCGTCGTCCGGCCCACCGCCCTGCGGGCCGCCGTCGTTCGGGCCGCTGTCGTTCGGGCCGCTGTCGTCCGGGTCGTCGGGGTGGGCGTCCTGGGCACGTTGCAACGCCTCGTCCAGGCGCTTGTCGTCCAGCCCGGGAGTGTCGAACGGGTCGCGGCGACGGCGGTGCGGCAGGGCCAGCCGGGCAGCCACCCGGACGTCGTCGATGCCCACCCGGTCCCGGCCGTGCCAGGCGGCGTGGGCCAGGGCGGTACGGGCCGTGACGATGTCGGCGCGCATCCCGTCCACGTCGAACGCGGCGCACACCTCGGCGATCTGGCGCAGCGCGGCGTCCGGCAGGCGTACCCCGGGGAGCCGGCGACGGGCGGCGGCCACCTGGCCGGCGATCTCCGCATCGGCGTCGGCCCACCGGGCGGCGAACCCGGCCGGGTCGGCATCGGCGGCGAGCCGGCGACGGACCACCTCCACCCGCACCTCCGGGTCCCGGCTGGCGCCCACCTCGACGGTGAGCCCGAACCGGTCGAGCAGCTGCGGACGCAGCTCCCCCTCCTCCGGGTTCATGGTGCCGACAAGCAGGAACCGGGCCGCGTGGCTTACCGAGACACCCTCCCGCTCGACGTGGCTGCGGCCCATCGCCGCCGCGTCCAACAGCAGGTCGACGAGGTGGTCGTGCAGCAGGTTGACCTCGTCGACGTAGAGCACCCCCCGGTGCGCGGCGGCGAGCAGACCCGGCTCGAAGGCGCGTACCCCGGCGCCGAGAGCCTTCTCCAGGTCCAGTGAGCCGACCACCCGGTCCTCGGCGGCGCCCACCGGCAACTCCACGAGCCGGGCCGGACGGGTCTCGGCGGCGGCGTCGGCGGGATGCGGGCCGTCCGGGCAGCCCGGGTCCGGCTCGCCCGGGTCACAGCCGAAGCGGCAGCCGACGACCCGGCGGACCGGGGGCAGCAGGGCGGCGAGGGCGCGCACGGCTGTGGACTTGGCGGTCCCCTTCTCGCCGCGCACGAGGACCCCGCCGATCGCCGGGGACACCGCGTTGAGCAGCAACGCCAGCCGCATGTCGGCCATGCCGAGCACCGCACTGAACGGAAAAGTGGTCATGCCCGGTCCTCCAGATCGCCCTCACTGGCCAGGTACGTGTCGCGCAGCCGGTCCAGGGTCGCCGGTTCGGGGTTCGCCCACAGCCCCCGGTCGGCGGCCTCCAACAGGCGTTCGGTGATGCCGCGCAACGCCCACGGGTTGGACCGCTCCAGGAACTCCCGGGTCGTGTCGTCGAACAGGTACGCGGCGGCCAGGTGCTCGTACATCCAGTCGTCGACGACCCCGGCGGTGGCGTCGTAGCCGAACAGGTAGTCCACTGTGGCGGCCAGCTCGAACGCGCCCTTGTAGCCGTGCCGGCGCATCGCGGCGATCCACTTCGGGTTGACCACCCGGGCCCGGAACACCCGCCGGGTCTCCTCACCCAGGGTGCGGGTGCGCACGTCGTGCGGCATCGCCGAGTCACCCACGTACGCCTGCGGTGCCGTGCCGGTCAGGTGGCGGACCATCGCCACCATCCCTCCGTGGTACTGGAAGTAGTCGTCGGAATCGACGATGTCGTGCTCGCGGGTGTCCTGGTTCTTGACCGCCACCGCGATCCGGGCGAAGGAGCGTTCCATGTCGGCGCGCGCCTCCCGCCCGTCCAGGCCGCGGCCGTAGGCGTAGCCGCCCCACACCGCGTACACCTCGGCCAGGTCGGCGTCACTGCGCCAGGTCCGGGCGTCGATGAGCGGCAGCAGGCCCGCGCCGTACGCCCCGGGTTTCGAGCCGAAGATCCGGGCCGTGGCCCGCCGCTCGTCGCCGTGCTCGGCGAGGTCGGCGGCGACGTGCGCCCGCAGGTAGTTGTCGTCGTCCGGCTCGTCCAGGACGGCGACCCGCCGCACGGCGTCGTCGAGCAACGCCACGACGTGCGGAAACGCGTCCCGGAAGAACCCGGAGATCCGCACTGTCACGTCGACCCGGGGCCGGCCCAGCTCGGCGGTCGGCACCACCTCGATGCCGGTGACCCGCCGGGACCTGTCGTCCCAGACCGGCCGGCAGCCCAGCAACGCGAGGATCTCGGCGATGTCGTCGCCCTGGGTGCGCATCGCGCTGGTCCCCCACACTGTCAACCCCACCGAGCGGGGGTACGCCCCGGTGTCGGCCAGGTGCCGGGCCAGCAGCGAGTCGGCGAGGGCCACCCCGACGTCCCAGGCGTTGCGGCTGGGAATGGCCTTCGGGTCGACGGAGTAGAAGTTGCGGCCGGTGGGCAGCACGTTCACCAGGCCCCGGGTGGGTGAACCGGACGGGCCGGGCGGCACGAACCGGCCGTCGAGCGCACCGAGGGTGTTCGTCAGCTCGTCGGTGGTGCGGTCCAGCCGGGGCACCAGCTCGGTCGCGGCGAAGCGCAGCACTGCGGCGACGTCCGGGATCGGCTGGCCGGTCACCTCGACGACCACCGCGTCGACCGCGTCCACCGCCCAGTCCAGGGTCTCCATCCCGACCACCAGGCGCCGGGCGAGCGCCTCGATCAGGTCGATCGCGTCGGCGGCGGTGCCGGCCGGCCCGTCCACCACGTCGGTAAGCGTGGTGGGCACGGTCAGACGTTCGCCCGGGGCCGCGAGCAGCGCCTGCTCGTCGAGGGAGTACGCGACGGCGAGCGCCTGCCGCAGGCCGGGCAGGGCGTGGGCGCCACCCCAGATCTGGGGTGCGCGCAGCACCGCGAGGACCAGGTTGACCCGGGGTTCACCGGTGGGAGCGTCGGCGAGGATGTGCAGCCCGTCGCGGATCTGCACGTCCTTGACCTCGCACAGGTACCCGTCGAGGTGCAGCACGAAGTCGTCGAAGTCGTCAGCGTCGGGCATCGCCTCGGCGTGCAGGTCGTGGTGCAGCTCGGCGGCGCGGACCAGGTCCCAGATCTGCGCCCGCACGGTCGGCACCTTCGCCGGGTCGAGGGCCTGCACTGTGGCGTACTCGTCGAGCAGTTGCTCCAATTTGGCCAGGTCACCGTAGGTCTCGGCGCGGGCCATCGGCGGCACCAGGTGGTCGATCACCACTGCGTGCGCCCGGCGCTTGGCCTGGGTGCCCTCGCCGGGGTCGTTGACGATGAACGGGTAGACCAGCGGCAGGTCACCCAGGACCGCGTCGGGCGCGCAGCCGGCGGCCAGGCCGAGGCCCTTGCCGGGCAACCACTCAAGGGTGCCGTGCTTGCCCAGGTGCACGACGGCGTCCGCGCCGAAGCCGCCGTCGTCGACAGGGGCGGCCAGCCAGCGGTACGCGGCCAGGTAGTGGTGACTCGGCGGCAGGTCCGGGTCGTGGTAGATGGCGATCGGGTTCTCCCCGAACCCACGCGGCGGCTGGATCAGCAGCACCACGTTGCCGAAGCGCAGCCCGGCGAGGACGATGTCCCCACTCTCGGTGTAGAGCTGGCCGGGCGGCTCACCCCAGTGTTCGCGCATCCGCTCGCGCAGCTCGGCGGGGACCCTGTCGAACCACCGCCGGTACGTGTCCCCCGGTATCCGGGCCTCGGCGGCGGCCAACTGCTCCGGGGTGAGCCACTCCACGTCGTGCCCACCGGCGGCGATCAGCGCGTGGATCAACGCGTCACCGTCGTCGGGCATCGGGCCGTCGCCCAGGTCGTAGCCGTCCTCGGCCAGCGCGGCGAGCAGCCGGACCGCCGAGACCGGAGTGTCCAGCCCGACGGCGTTGCCGACCCGGGAGTGCCTGGTGGGGTACGAGCTGAGCACCACGGCGACCCGCTTGTCACCGTTGGGCACGTACCGCAGCCGGGCGTGACGCACCGCGATCCCGGCGACCCGGGCGGCCCGCTCGGGATCGGCGACGTAGACGGAGAGGCCGTCGGCGTCGATCTGCTTGAACGAGAACGGCACAGTGACGATCCGGCCGTCGAACTCCGGGATGGCCACCTGCATCGCGGCGTCCAACGGGGACAGCCCGGCGTCGCTGCCGGCCCACTGCTCGCGGGTGCTGGTCAGGCAGAGCGCCTGGATGATCGGCACATCAAGGGCGGCCAGGGCGCCGACGTCCCAGGCGTCCTCGTCGCCGCCGCCGGAGGCGTCCGCGGCGACCGCGCCACCTGCCGCGAGGACGGTGACCAGCAGCGCGTCACAGCGGGCGAAGAGCCCGAGCGGTCCACTGTCGGCGGTGAGCCCCCGCAGCGAGCCGCAGAAAATCGGCAGCGGACTGCCGCCGGCCTCCCGCACCGCGTCGACCAGCACGTCGACGAAGCCGGTGTTGCCGGCCAGCGCGTGTGCCCGGTAGAAGACGATCCCCACCGTGGGCCGGTACGGGTCGGCCAGGTGCGCGCCGTGCACGCCGTACGCCGGGGTGCGGGCGGGCGGGGCGAACCCCTCGCCGGTGAGCAGCACCGTGTCGGAGAGGAACCGGGCCAGCTGCCCGAGGTTGTCCGGCCCACCCTCGACCAGGTACGCGAGCGCCTGGGTGACGACCCCGGACGGCACTGTGGAGATGGCCATCAGCTCCGCGTCGGGCAGCGTCTCGCCACCGAGCACCACCGTCGGCACACCGGTGGCGAGCACCGCGGCGAGACCGTCCGGCCAGGCCTGTCGACCGCCGAGCAGGCGTACGACGGCGAGGTTCACCCCGTCGAGCAGGGCGGGCACCTCGTCGGCGGCGACGCGGGCGGGGTTGGCGAGCCGATAGTCGGCGCCGCTGGCGCGGGCGGCGAGCAGGTCGGTGTCGGCGGTGGAGAGCAGCAGGATGCGCACGGCAGGCTCCGGAGAGTGACGCCCCGGCCGCCACTGAGGCGACCTGGACGAAGCGGGTGGGTGCGGCGTCAGCCGGTACGACGGCGCGACCGGACCTGTCGACGCGGACGTCGGGGGGTCGGTCGGCGCCGGGCGCTCAGCTCAGCGGGACCGGTGGCCCGCTCGGCCGACCTGGAGCCCGCCGGCGCGGCCGGCGCTCTGGATGCCGGCGCGGCCGGTCGTGGGCGCGGTGCGGCGCCCACGACACCTGTCGTGGTGATTGTCGTCAATGTGTGCGACGCCGTGCGTCATCGGGTCCTCCTCGGGTGTCCACGCCCTGGGGTACGTCCCGACGGCCGAAGTATCCTGGCTTCCGGATCGACGCTCTCCCCCGGCCTTCCAACCGCAGACACACGGCCGTGACTCACGAGGGGGGATCGCTCCCCGGTGACAGTGGCGGGACCGCGTCGGATTCGCACCGACTTCCTTCACTGCCGTCAGGCCGCGAATGCTGCCACACCGCCGCGCCGCCGGTCAACGTCGACCCCGAGGCCGTCAAGCGGGCGCAGTCCATTGACATACGCCGATAATGATCGCCACGAAGTCGCGCCCGGCAATGGCGCCGGCCTATGCGGCATCTCGCTTTCTCTGCTGTGCCGCGCGCGGCGGGGCGGCCGTTCCCGCGGTGCGTCAGGTGACGCCGAGCGGGGTGCGCACACCCGCGCTGACCTGCGACGGTCGGCCGGCAGGGCGGTGTCAGGCGGCGCGGTCACCTAGGATCGGCGACCACCGCAGCAACGTCCGCAATCGATCCCGGAGGTCGATCACCATCGTCGCCATGCGATTTCACCGGCTCGCCGGCCGGGTCTGGCTCTGCCCAGGTGATCCGGACCCAGCGGCGGTCCAGGCCGGCGTCGCCGTCGTGGCCGACGAACGCGGCAGTGTGATGATCGACGCCGGGCAGAGCCCCGGGCACGCCCGCGACATCCAGGCGGCGCTGACCGCCGCCGGGCTGCCGCCGCCGCGCTGGCTCGTCTACACCCACCACCACTGGGACCACGTCTGGGGCGCCTGCGCGTGGCCGGGAGTCGAGATCGTCGGGCACCAGACGGCCGTGCCGCTGCTGCGCGCCGAAGCCGCCCGACCGTGGAGTCACCGCTACCTGGACGAGCAGGTCCGCGCCGAGCCCCGCCTCGGCCCGAGCTTTCGGGCCCGGGCCCGGGCCATGGACTCCTGGGCGGACTTCACCATCCTGCCGCCCACCCGGGTCTTCGCCGAGCGGGACGAACTGCCGGTCGGGGTGGGGCTACGCCACGTCGGCGGCGGGCACGCACCGGACTCGACGGTCGTGCTGGTGCCCGACTCGGGCGTCATGCTGCTGGGCGACTGCTTCTACCCCCCGCCGGCGCACCTGCGCCGCCCCAACGACGACCTCGACCTGGGCCTGGTCCGACGGCTGCTCGACGACACCTACCACTGGTACGTGTCGAGTCACGCCGAGCCGATGACGCTTGAGCAGGCCCGCGCGGCGGTCGGACCCGCCTGAGCGGACCGGCCTCAGCGGGCGTGCCGTTCCGGGTGGGCGCGGTTCCACACCCGCATCCGCTCCGGGTAGCCGGTCCGGCCCGCCTCGTACAACGGCACCGCGTGTTTGCGGGCGATGGATCCCGCCGCCCGTGGCGTGCCGGTACGCCGACGGATCCACTCCCCGTCGTGGGCGATCGCCACCACAGTGGTGTCCGTGGCGGTGGTCTCCGGCTCCAGGTAGAACTCCACCCCGCGCCGGCTCAGGACGAACGCCTCAAGCGCGGCGAGGTCGTCCCGGGTCGCCTCGCGGTCCAGCTTCGTCGGGGTCGCCTCGGCACCCCGTGACCGGCGACTGAACCAGCTCATGCCCAACCCCTCTCCTCGACGCCCCGCAAGTGCAGCACCGATTCCTGGCAATACCCTGCACGCCGGATGGGAGAAAGCTGACCCGACGAGGGTGGAACCCGCCAGGCGTGGGCGGTGTCATGAGTGTGACCCGAACGGAGGTTCCCCTGGACGACGACGCACTCGTCACCCGCGCCCGCTCCGGCGACCTGGCGGCGTACGACCTCCTGGTCGCTCGGCACACCGCGTCCGCGTTCCGGACGGCGGTGCTGCTCGGCGCGGGTTCGGACGCCGAGGACGTCATCCAGGAGGCGTTCGTGAAGGCGTACCGCAAGTTGTCCCGTTACCGGGGCGAGTCGTCCTTCCGATCGTGGCTGCTCGCGATCGTCGCCAACGAGACCCGCAACCTGCACCGGTCGCGCGGCCGGCGCGACGGGCTCGTCCTGCGCGCCGCGGCGGCGGACCCGACCTCGGAGATCGCCGAGGACGGGGCGGTGGGTGCGGTTCTCGCCGGTGAGCGTCGCACCGCCCTGGTGCAGGCGCTGCGCCAACTACCCGTACGCGACCGCGAGGTGATCGTCTGCCGGTTCTTCCTCGACCTCAGCGAGGAGGAGACGGTGGCGGCCCTGGGCTGGCCGCGGGGCACTGTGAAGTCGCGCACGTCCCGGGCCCTGGCGAAGCTTCGCGGCCTGCTCGACCGGGAGGAGGTACGGCATGGCTGACCTGGAACGGGAACTGCGCGACCTGTCCGCCTGGCTGGAGACGCCCGAGCCGCCCGACGTGCGCGCCGCGGTCCGCGGCCGGCTGCGCCGACCGGCGCGGCGGTGGCGCCCGCTCGTCGCTGCGGTGCTCGTCGCCGTGCTGGTGGCGGTGTTGCCGCCGACCCGTGCCGCCATCGCCGACGCGGTCACCGGCCTGCTGCGCTTCGCCGGCGTGAGCATCGCCGTCTCGCCCACCCCGTCGTTGCCCGGTGGCGTCGCGTCGCCGTTGCCCGCGCAGCGGGTCACCGGGCTGCAGGAGGCCCAACGTGCGGTGCGGTTCCCGATCCGGCTACCGGCGAAGCTGGGCCCGCCCGAGCGGGTGCAGGTCGCCGACCCCGACCCGGCGGGCACCTGTCGGGTCGCGACGCTGCTCTATGACGGCGGCGCGCTGCGCATCGACGCGTTCGACGGTCGGCTGAATCTGTCCTTCCACAAGGAGGTCATGCCGGCGGGTGTGGGCTGGGTCGAGGTCAACGGTGGCTTCGCGGTGTGGGTGGACGGTCCGCACGTGCTGTCGTACGTGGACCGCTCGGGCCAGATCCGCCAGGAGACCGCCCGGCTTGCCGCCTCGACCCTGATCTGGGCGGACGGCGACGTGAGCTACCGGCTTGAGGGTGCCGTCAGCAAGGCCGAGGCGATCGAGATCGCCCGTTCGCTGCGCTAGGGGTCTGTTTCATCGGAGCTGGGAACCTGACGGGCTCGGCCGGTGTCCTGAAGATGCGAGAGGTTGTCGACGGGTACCGGAGGTAGAGATGGGTTCACGGGGCAGGTCGCTGCTGGCGGCATCGGTGCTTCTGCTGGCGGGGTGCGCGACCACGACCGGCGGCGGGTCGGTCGCGCCGACCACCACCGCGCCGACCACCACGCCGAGCAGCGCGGGCGCCGCGACCACCGCAGGCGCCGCGGGCGTCGCGGGCGCCGCGACGGGCTGCCACTCACGGGTCGAGACGACGTCGCTGCCCGACTGGGCGGACACCGGGTTCCACGGGGGCAGCAGTGGGCCACACGTCGTCGGGGCAAAGGGTGACATCGTGGCGGTGCTCTTCGCCCACCCGCTGCGCCAGGTCCGCAAGGACGGATCGAACAACAAGATCCTGTGGGTGGCCCGCGCCGCCACGACCTCACCCGACCCGACCGCACCGGCGGCCCTTGTCATCACCGCGACGCTTGACGGCACCGACACCCGGGTGACCCGGGAGGTCGCCGGCGGCCCCGGTCCGTCGATCATCGACATGCCGCAGGCCGGGTGCTGGCATCTCGACCTACGCTGGTCCGGGCACACCGACACGATGGACCTGGTCTACGCCCCCTGAGCCACCCCGGTGTGGCCAACGACGTCGAGCGAGGCGGGAGCGGCGACCTCATCGCCCGCTCCCGCCGCCACCGCCGCCTAGGGTGTGGTCGTGCCGATCACCTTTCAGCTTCCCGCGGATCGGGCCACGGCGGTGACGTTCGCGGTCTCGCCGATCGTGGAGTTGGCCTGGGCGTGGCACGTGCTCGTCGGCGTCGAGCATCACCCGGAGCGGGCGGAGTGGGCGGCGCGCGTCCTCGCCGAGTTGCCAGCCGACCTGGTCGCGGAGCTGAATACCTGGTCGTTCGCGGTGCGGGCGGTCCGCGCGACAGTGTTCGCGGATCCGACGCTGCCGCCGGCCCTCGACTGGGCGCAGGCGGTGGCGGCACTGCGCGCGATGCCGCCCGCCCAGTTCGCCGCCGCGATGCTCCGACCGCTGCTGCGGGTGGGCGGCCGGTCCGCCGACGTGACCGACCATCGCGTGGGTGCCGAGTTGATGGCGTTGTCCCGGGCGCGGGGCGCGGCCGCGACGCGGGCGGTGCGGCTGCTCCTGGAGCAGCCCGCCGCGGCACAGACCACAGTGGTCCGCCTGCTGCAGGGGTGCTGGGCGGCGTTCTTCGCGGCCGAGTGGCACCGGATCGAGCCGGCGCTCGCCGGTGAGGTGCGGGCGCGATCACGTACGGCCGCCCGTGGCGACCTGCCCGCCGCGCTGGCTGGCCTGTCTCCCGCCGTCGCCATCGGTACGGATGGCCGCGTCACCATCGACAAGGTGCAGAGCAAGTCGCTGGCGGTACCCGAACGGGGGCTGGTGCTGGTGCCCACCGTCTTCGGCGCCCCCCATGTCTACGTCGCCGACGAGGCGGGCCGTCCGGTGGTGGTGCACTACCCGTTCCCGCCGCCGGAGCACACGGCCGACCGGCGACTGACCCTGCGACGCCTCGACGTGCTCGCTCACCCGGCACGCCTGGAGGTGTGCCGCGCGATAGCCGTCGAACCCAGGTCCGCCCGGGAGATCGCCCGGCTCTGGCGCCTCGACGAGACCGCGGTGACCAAGCACCTGTCCGCACTGCGCGTCGCCGGTCTGGTCCGGGCCGAACGAGCTGGGCACTTCGTCAGGTATTCCCTGGAGGCGGCTGCCATCCAGGCGATCGGCGCCGACCTGCTCGACGTGCTACGTCGCTGATTGCCTGCCGAAGACGCGCAGACATTGGCTGCCGGCCGGCGGCACCCCCTACCGTGGCGGCCATGGTGACGCTCGACGAGACGCTGCGGCGGTCGACCGCCGAGCTGCCCCGGTACGTCATGACCGTCCCCGGCCACGAGCCGTACTGGCATGCCGCGGTGCACCTGGGTGAGCTGGCGGCGGCATGACGGCGCTGTACGTGGCGGCGGACATCCACGGTCACCGGTCCGAGTTCCGGGAGTCACTTCGCGAGGCCGGGCTCGTCGACCAGGCCGGGCACTGGTCCGCGGGTGACGCGCGGCTGTGGCTGCTCGGCGACTACGTCGACCGCGGCCCGGACGGTCTCGGCGTCATCGACGACATCCGGCGGCTCGCCGGCGCCGCAGCCGCGGCGGGCGGCCACGTCGGGGCGCTGTTGGGTAACCACGAGGTGCAGTTACTCGCCGCACACCGGTTCGGCAGCCGGCCCGTTCCCGGGTGGGACGAGCCCGGCGGGTTTCGCGGTGGCTGGGCCCGGTTCGGCGGACGTGAGCAGGACCTGCACCAGCTGACCCCGCAGCAGGTCGAGTGGATGACGCGACTGCCAGCGGTCGCTGTCGTCGACGGGTTCCTGCTCGTGCACTCCGACACCACCCGGTACCTGGAACTGGGATCACGTGTGGCCGCCGTGAACGCGGCGGTCGGCAGGGCGCTCGGCTCCCGCGCCCCCGCGGCATGGCTCGACTTCTGCGCTCGGATGAGCGACCGGGGCGCCTTTCGTGACGCCGAACCGGCCAGCCCCGACGACCGGGTGTCGATGATGCTGCGCACGCTCGGGGGCGACGTGCTCGTCCACGGCCACAGCACCCTCACCACGCACTTCGGCGTGGCGCCGTCGGATGTCACTGTCGCGCTGCGCTACGCCGACGACAGAGTCATCGCCATCGACGGTGGCGTCCATGAGGGCGGCCGGATCCTGCTCACCCGACTCCGCTGACCCTGGCTGATCCCGAGGCTAGGCTGCCCGACGTGCTCAAGGACGTGCGGACGGCGGCCCGCGACAACGCCGAATGGTGCGACATCGTCTGCGCCAGCCACGGGCTCACCGGCCAGACCGACGCCGACGCCTGGTCGGTCCCCCACCGCTCACCACAGTGGTACCCGGACGCTGTCACAGTGCGGCCGGGCGTCGCCGCCGTGGCGCTGCTGGCCCGGATCGACGCGGGGCCCGGGGCGTCGGTGAAGGACAGCTTCGCCGACCTCGACCTGTCCGGGTACGGGTTCCGGGTGCTCTTCGACGCGCGGTGGATCCACCGGCCACCCCTGCCACCACCTGTCGACCCCCCGCTGGACCCGGTCGGCACAGCCGACGAGCTGGCCGCGTGGGCGGCGGCCCACGGCGGTGGGGAGCTGTTCCGCCCCGCGCTCCTGGCCCACCCCCGGGTGCGGGTGCTCGCCCGCCACGACGACCGGGGTGCGATCACCGGCGGAGCGGTGCTCAGTGGCGACGGCCCGTACGGCGTCTCCAACCTGTTCACCCGCACCGACGACTCCTGCGACATCTGGCGAGCGGTGTGCGCCACAGTGCCCGGCGCGCCGCTTGTCGGCTACGAGACCACCCCGGAGCTGGCAGCGGCGCTCGCCGCCGGCTTCACCGCCACCGGCCAGCTCCGCGTCTGGCTGCACGCCTGACGCTGCGGCCACTGGTGCCCGGCTGGGACAGCTATGCTGGGCGGCATCGGCACCGATCCGGCCATCACCGGGGAGCCTCCGGAAGAACGGGCAGCGCAACGGCCCCAGTAGAACCGGACGTAGCGGCACGTCACGTCGCGAAATGAAGCGGCGCCCGCACGTCGGGGCGCAAGCGGGGTGGTACCGCGGAGTCCTGGCCATACGCCTGACACTTCGTCCCCGCGTGGGCAGTGCGCTGTTGCCCGCGTGAGCGGACTGTGGAGTGTAGGGAGAACGTCGGTGCCGGACGGTCCGTCGAAGTCGCCATTCGTGCCACTGCCCACCAAGATCGACCTTGGTGGGCTGGACCGTGCGGTGATCGAGTGGTGGCAGGCCAACAACGTGTTCGAGCGGAGTCTGGCCCAGACGGCGGACGGCCCGCCGTGGGTGTTCTACGAGGGGCCACCCACCGCCAACGGCACGCCGGGCACCCACCACATCGAGGCGCGGGTGTTCAAGGACCTCTTTCCCCGGTACCGGACGATGCGGGGCTTCTCGGTGCCCCGCCGGGCCGGCTGGGACTGCCACGGCCTGCCGGTCGAGCTGGCGGTGGAGAAGGAGTTGGGGCTCGGCGGCAAGCCCGACATCGAGAAGATGGGCATCGCCGAGTTCAACGCCCGGTGCCGCGCCTCGGTGCTGCGGCACGTGGACGAGTTCGTCCAGCTCAGCGAGCGGATGGGTTACTGGATCGACCTGGAGCACCCGTACCAGACGATGTCCCCGGAGTACGTGGACAGCGTCTGGTGGTCGCTGAAGCGGATCCACGACGGCGGGCGTCTGGTGGAGGATTTCCGGGTCGCGCCGTACTGCACCCGCGACGGTACGACCCTGTCCGACCACGAGGTGGCCCAGGGGTACGAGACCGTCGCCGACCCGTCCGTGTACGTGCGGTTCCCGGTGCGCGGGGAGGTGGCCGGACACAGCGGTGTCGACCTGCTGATCTGGACGACCACCCCGTGGACCCTGGTGTCGAACACCGCCGTCGCGGTCCACCCCACGGTGACGTACACCCTGGCCCGCACCGAGCGGGGCACGTTCGTCGTCGCCGAACCGCTGACCCGGCGGGTCCTCGGCGACGAGGCGGAGATCCTGGCGACGGTCCCGGGGGCGGCCCTGGAGGGGTTGCGGTACGAGCGGCCGTTCGACCTGGTGGACATCCCGGACGCGCACCGGGTGGTCCTCGCGGACTACGTCACCACCGAGGACGGCACCGGCCTGGTGCACCAGGCGCCGGCCTTCGGTGCGGACGACCTCGCCGTCTGCCGCGCCTACGGGTTGCCGCTTGTCAACCCGGTCGCCCCGAACGGGCGGTTCGACGACGGCATCGACCTGGTTGGCGGGGTTTTCTTCAAGGACGCCGACGCGTTGCTCATCGACCGCCTCCGCAGCTCCGGCCGGTTGTTCCGGCACGAGCCGTTCGAGCACCCCTACCCGCACTGCTGGCGGTGCCACACCCCGCTGATGTACTACGCGCAGCCATCCTGGTACATCCGGACCACAGCGGTACGCGACGAGCTGACCCGGGAGAACGAGCACACGAACTGGTTCCCGGAGCACATCAAGCACGGCCGCTACGGCGACTGGCTGAAGAACAACATCGACTGGGCGGTGTCCCGCTCCCGGTACTGGGGCACCCCGCTGCCGCTGTGGCGCTGCCCGGACAACCACGTGACAGCTGTCGGCTCCCGCGGCGAGCTCGGCGAGCTGGCCGGCGCCGACCTGTCCGAGCTGGATCCACACCGCCCGTACGTCGACGAGATCACCTTCGCCTGCCCGGACTGCGGCCAGCTCGCCACCCGGGTACCCGAGGTGATCGACGCCTGGTACGACTCCGGCGCGATGCCGTTCGCGTCGCTGGGCTACCCCCATGTCCCGGGCAGCGAGGAGACCTTCGAGCGCAGCTACCCGGCCCAGTACATCTGCGAGGCGATCGACCAGACCCGGGGGTGGTTCTACACGCTGATGGCGGTGGGCACGCTGGTCTTCGACAGGTCCCCGTACGAGAACGTCGTCTGCCTCGGGCACATCCTGGCCGAGGACGGCCGCAAGATGAGCAAGCACCTGGGCAACATCCTGCTGCCGATCCCGCTGATGGACACCCACGGTGCCGACGCGGTGCGCTGGTTCATGGCCTGCTCCGGTTCACCGTGGTCGCCGCGCCGGATCGGGCCCGGTCCCCTCGACGAGATCGTCCGCAAGGTGTTGATGACCTACTGGAACACCGCTGCGTTCTTCTCCCTCTACGCGGCGAACTCGACGTGGGCGCCGCAGCTGGCGCAGCCGGTCGCCGAGCGACAGGTGCTGGACCGGTGGATCGTCGGCGAGGTGCACGCCCTCGCCGCGGCCGTTGACGAACGGATGCAGAACTACGACACGGCACGCGCCGGTCGACTGCTCGCCGACTTCGTCGACGACCTGTCGAACTGGTACGTGCGGCGCTCGCGGCAGCGTTTCTGGGCGGGCGACCCCAACGCCCTCACCACCCTGTACGAGTGCCTCGACATCCTCACCCGGCTGCTCGCGCCGTTCATCCCCTTCCTCACCGAGGAGGTCTGGCAGCAGGTCGTCCGGCGGGGTGCCGGATCGGCCCCGGAGTCGGTGCACCTGGCGTCCTGGCCCAGGCCCGACACCGACGTGATCAACTCGGAGTTGTCGGCCCAGGTGGCCACGGCGCGGGCGTTGGCCGAGGCGGGCCGGTCCGCCCGCAAGGGGAGCGGCCTGCGGATCCGTCAGCCGTTGAGCCGGGCGCTTGTGGGACTACCGTCCGGCACCGTGCTCCCGCAGGCGTTGCTCGACGACATCGGCGACGAGTTGAACGTCAAGGTCCTCCAGCCGCTCGATGCCCAGAGCGGGATCATCGACGTACGGGTCAAGGCGAACTTCCGGACGCTGGGCCGCCGGTTCGGCAACCGCACCCAGCACGTCGCGCAGGCCATCGCCGCGGTGGACCCGCGGGAGCTGGTCGACGGGGTCCGGGCGGACGGGACGTTCCCGCTGACTGTCGACGGGGCGCCGGTGGAGGTGGGCCTGGACGACATCCTGATCACGGAGGTGCCGCGTACCGGTTGGGTGGTGGAGTCCCAGCGCGGGGTGACGATCGCGCTGGACACCGAGGTCACCGCCGAACTGGCGGCCGAGGGCGTCGCCCGCGACGTCGTACGCCTCGTCCAGCAGGCCCGCCGCGACGCTGATCTGGAGGTCTCCGACCGGATCACGGTGACCATCGCCGCGCCCGCTGATGTCGCGGCGGCGATCTCGGCGCACCAGAAGCTCATCGCGCACGAAACCCTCGCGCTCGGGCTCACTGTGGTGGACGCGGTGTCGGAGGGTTTCGCCGGCACAGTGGGTGACGGTCAGGAGATCGTGGTGCACGTCGTGCGGGCCTGAGCGACGCCGGGCCGGACGGTCACCGCAGCCGGGCCAGCTCCTGCGGGGTCAGCCGCAGGGCCCCGGCGGCCACGTTCTGTGCCAGGTGGTCCGGGTCCGTGGTGCCGGGGATGGCGAGCACGTGCGGGCCCTGGTGCAGCGTCCAGGCCAGGCGTACCTGCTGCGGGGTGACGCCGTGGGCGCGGGCGACGGCCTCGACCGCCTCGCTCTGGGTGGCGCTCGCGCCCTTCTCCCGGCCGGTGCCGGCGAGGGCGAAGAACGGCACGTAGGCGATGCCCCGCGCACCGCAGGCCCGGACGAAGTCGTCCTGCTCGCGGTAGGCGTCCACCCCGTAGTTGTTCTGCACGCACACCACCGGCGCGATGTCGGCCACCTCGTCGAGGTGCTCGGGCCGGACGTTGGAGAGCCCGAGGTGCCGGATCAGCCCGGCGGCCCGCAGCTCGGCGAGCGCGCCGAACCGATCGACGAGCGGCCCCCCGCCGACGCCCCGACCGAGGCGCAGGTTCACCACGTCGAGCTGGTCAAGGCCGAGCCGACGCAGGTTCTCCTCGACCTGGGCGCGCAACTGCGCCGGGGTGAGCGCCTCGGTGAAACCCGCCTCCGGGTCGTACCCGAAGCCGACCTTGGTGGCGATCACCAGGTCGTCCGGGTACGGGGCGAGCGCCGCGCGGATCAGCTCGGTGGCGTAGCGGGCCGGGCCGGTGCCGACCCGCAGGGTTCCGCCGGGTGAGACGTAGAACGCGGCGGTGTCGATGTGGTTGACGCCCAACTCCACGGCGCGGCGCAGCAGCGCGACCGCCCGGTCCCGGTCCGGGTTCGCGGTGATCCGCATGGAGCCGAAGCCCATCCGGCGTACGGTGCGGTCGCCCAGGGTCCAGGTGCCCGCCGCAGCGGCGGTGATCTCGTGGGTTGACATTCGGCGACCCTAGCCAGGGCGGGTACGCGGCGCAGTCGGCCGCGCACCCGATACCGCTCGGCGGTGTTCTGGGTTAGTTTTTGTTGGCTGCCGGAGCCGGCTCGGCGGTGTGCGGCGGGCGCAGCACCGGCACCAGCAGCAGTGTCGGCAGCAGCAGCAACGGCACCACCAGCAGGGCGCGCAACGTGCCGACCTCGTCGCCGAGCAGCCCCAGCAGCGGCGGCCCACCCAGGAACGCGGTGTAGCCGATCACCGCGACCACGCTCACCCGCACCGGCGCGTGCGCCTCCTCGTCGGCGGCGGCGCTCATCCCGACCGGGAAGCCCAGCGACGCGCCGAGACCCCACAGCGCGACGCCGACGATGGCCAGCGGCCCCGAGCCGGCCAGCACGGCCAGGCCGGCACCGACCACGGCGAGCCCGATGGTGCCGGTGAGCACCGGCACCCGACCCCACCGGTCCAGCGCCACGGTGCCCGCGGTGCGCCCGGCGGTCATACCCACCACGAAGACCCCGAAGACCGCCGCGCCGGCTGCCTCGCTCAGGTCCCGTCCGTCGATGAACGCGACGGCCAGCCAGTCGTTGGCGGCACCCTCGGTGAACGCCGCCACCAGCACGAACAGCCCGATCAGCAGAGTCCGCGGCTCCCGCCAGGCGGCCAGCTGCGCTCGGCGGCGGGCCGCCGGGGTGGCGTCCGCCGGGTCGCCGGTGTGATCGCCGACGGCGGGCAGGAACGTCCGGGAGGCGAGCGCGGTGCCGACCAACACGACCACCGCAACCGCGACGAGGTGCGTGCCGACCGCCACGTCGAAGCGGGCCGCACCGGCGCCGAGCCCCGCCCCGGCCACCGAGCCGAGGCTCCATCCGGCGTGGAAACGGGGCATGATCGTACGACCCAGGCGCCGCTCCACCGCCGCGCCCTCGACGTTCATCGCCACGTCGCAGGCACCGGAGCCGTAACCGAAGGCGACCAGGCCCAGGGCCACGACGGCGAACGACCCGGTCATCGTGGCGCCCAGTCCCGCCACGGTCAGGCCGACCGCGACGAGCAGGGTGGCCACGGTCACGGTGCGGGCCGCGCCGAGTCGCTGGGCGAGCAGACCTGCGGTGGGCATGGCGAGCAACGCGCCGACGCTCATCGCCAGCAGCAGCAGCCCGAGCCGGCCGGCGGAGAGGTCCAACGCCTCCCGGACCGCTGGCACGCGCGAAAACCAGGTGCCGACGGCCAGCCCGTTGAGGGTGAAGGTGACAGCGACGCCGTTGCGGGCGATCAACACCGCCCGCGAGGGCGGTGCGGTGTCCGGGGCTACGGCTCTGCTGGTGGGGGCGCTCACGGGAACTGACCTCTTTCTCGGAGTGATCTCCTGGCACGATCGCACACCTGAGAGCGCTACCACCACAAGCGGCTACCGCCCCCTTATCGCTGTCGGACCGGCCGGGCATGATGTGAACAGGCGTTTGTCCGACCGGACGGGTCGCCGCGGGGAGGCAATGATGACGGCAGCGGCACAGCGACCGGCCACTCTCGAGGACGTCGCCCGGATGGCCGGGGTGTCGCGGTCCACCGCCTCGCGGGTGATCGCCGGCACGGGCTTCGCCTCGCCGGCAGCCCGGGAACAGGTCACGGCAGCCGTTGACCAGCTCGGTTACGTGCCGAACCCGGCCGCCCGGGCGCTGGTGCGTGGCGGCGGTGGCGTACGACTGGTCGTGGCCGCCCAGGCGGCCAGCGCGGCGGTGCTCGACGACCCGTACGTCCACCAGGTGGTCGGCTCGGCCGCCCGGGTGTGCACACCCGCCGGAGTCGGGGTGGCGTTGCACTGGCTGCCGCTCGGTGATCCCCGCGGCCTGCACCAGCTCGCCGGGGACCGCAGCGTGTGCGGGGTGATCCTGGTCAACACCACCGAGGACCTGCTGGCGGCGGTGCCCGGGTCGCTGCGCGGCCGGGTGGTCTCGATCGGGGTCGGCTCGGCGACAGTGCCGTCCTTCGACGTCGACAACACCGCCGGCTCGGACGCGGTGCTGCGCCACCTGTACGCCACGGGTCGCCGCCGGATCGCCATGGTGACCGGCCCCCGGTGGCTGCCCTGCGCGCAACGCCCCGTGCAGACGTACCGTCGGCTGATGCGCCAGGCGGGCCGGCCGGCGTGGGAGATCAGCGGGGACTTCACGGCGGCGCGCGGCCGGGTGGCGGCCGGCGAGGCGCTGCGGCGCTGGGCGGACGTCGACGCGATCTACGCGATCAGCGACGAGACCGCGCTCGGCGTGATGGCCGGGCTGCGCGACGCTGGTGTACGGGTGCCCGGCGACGTCGCGGTGGCCGGCTTCGACGACATCCCGCTGGCCGGGATGACCGCCCCGGCGCTCACCACGGCGAGCCACCCGGTCGGGCGGATCGCCGTCGCCGCGGCGACCGCCCTGCTGGACTGGCGTCCGGCCCCTCCGGTGACCCTCTTCCCGTCCACCCTGGTGGCCCGGTCCAGCGCCTGATCCCGGCCGGCGGCGGCTCGCCGCGCCTCCCGCCGCCGACCGGTGCCGCCGGCTGCCGCTCACCACCGCACCCGCGTCGGGCCCGGGCGGACGTCAGATGGCGGGGAGGCCGAGGGCTTCGTCGACGCGGGCGAGGACGGCGGCGTCAGCCTCCGGGTTGACGCCGCGCAGCAGGTCGATTGCGGTTGCCCGGACCTGGCCAATGATCATGGCGAGCGGGAGGGTCGGCGTGGCGCCGAAGAGCTGCCCGGCGATGTGCACGGCGGCCAACGCCGACTCGTCGGCCCGGCTGCCGTGCCGGTCGGCGGTCTCGTCCTGGCCGTCGAGGTCGGCGGCGAGGGCGGCACCGGCCTGGCGGACGGCCTCGGCCAGGGATCGCAGAGCGGCACCCAGCTCGGGCGGTGCCGGGGTGTGCAGCCGGCTCAGCGTCACGCCCGCGCGGGCCAGCACCCGGACGTTGCGGACCGCGTAGTCGATCTGCCGGATCGACTCGTCCACCGACCTCAACCGACCGATGTGCCGGCGTCGACGGACGTTGAGCCGTAGCGCCTCAGCGGCGGCCAGCACCTTGTCGCGCAGCCCGTCCACCCGGGCGTCCATGCCGCGGGCCTGTGTCAGCGCCGCAAACGCGGCGGCCTCGTCACCGTTGTCCAGCGCGTCGGCGATCTCACCGAGCAGCCCGGCGAGTTCGTCGAAGGTTCGCCGCACCTCGGCGACAAGCGGCGCGAGGGGGTGCCGGGCGTCGACGAGCAGGCTGATCGCGAGCGCGACCGCGCCGCCGACAAGCGCGTCGACGAAGCGGAACGGCACCAACGAGGCGTCCGGCGGGGCGACCACCACCAGGTAGAGCGCGGAGACCGCAGCCTGCACCAGCGTCACACCGGTGGCGCCGAAGGCCACCGCGAGGACGACGGTGAGCAGGATGACGGTGCCGACCGTCCAGGTGCTGCCCGGGCCGAGTGCCTGCACCACCAGGTCCGCGACGAGCACCCCGGCGGCGACCCCGAGCACGACCTCGACGGCCCGGCGAATACGTTGCCCGCGGGCCTGACCGAGCACGATCAACGCTGCGGCCGGCGCGAAGAAGGGCTGCGGATGCCCGAGCAGCCGGGTGGCCAGCAGCCACGCCACTGTCGCCGCGGCGGTCGCCTCCAGCACCGGCCGCCAGCCGTGCCGCAGCCGCTCACCGGCCGTTCGCAGCCGTTCACCGGCCGTCCGCAGCCCACCGAGCCTCACCATCGCCACCCTCCTTTCCCCCACTGGCCGGTCGGCCGCGAAACCAGCCCGGCATCCACGCCGCCAACCCGCCCGCTCCCGACCGGCCCGCTCCCGGCCTGCCCGCTGCCCAACCCGCCCACTCCCGACCCGCCCACTCCCCCACCCGCCCACTCCCCCACCCGCCCACTCCCGACCCGCCCGCTCCCCAGCCCGCCCACTCCCCACCCGTCGCATCCGCCGTCGACCGGCATAGGGTCCCGCGTCGCCTTTGGAGTTGATGTCGTAAACGGATCGCGCCTGATGTCGTAGACGATTCAGCTCCAAAGCGTCGGCCCGAGGCACCGCTGCGCCAGTCCACGACATCCCGTGGCGATCGTCTCCCATCACGGGACCGACCTGCTCACCGGGGCTGCGCCGCGTAAGCACCGTGCCCGCACCGCACCGCACCGCGAACGTGCCGCACCCCGGCCGCCACCGCGAACGCGCCGGGCCCGCGCCACGCCACCCGCGCCGCGGGTCGCGCTGCGTGGCATGGCCCACCACGCCGACTGGCGACCTCCCGCCGGCTAGGACGTCTCGGTGAACGCCGCGGTGTAGTCGGGCGCGGCGAGGAACCGGGTCAGCACCTCCTGGGTGCCCGGCGTCCAGGGACGACCGTTGAGCACCTCGTCGCCGGGCACGAAGACCATCGCCGCGCCCTCACCGAGCACCACGTCCTCCTGTCGGGCCCGGGTGCGGCCGAGAAAGTAGTGCATCTCCCGGTCCAGTTCGGGATTCGGCTGCACGGCGATCGGGCGCAGCGGCCCGTCGGCTCGCAGGCCGGTCTCCTCCCACAGCTCCCGCTCGGCGGCCTGCTCCGGCGTCTCCCCCGCCTCCGCGTGGCCGCCGGGCAGCCCCCACACGTCCGGGTGGTGCATCGCGTCGGCGTCGCGCAGTTGCAGCAGCAGCCGCCCGTCGGGGTCCACAAGAAGCACACACGCGACAACAATCACCTGGTCAGCTTAGGCAGGTGCGCCGCCCCGGTACGCCTGCTCCCCCACGGTCACCAGTCGTGCGGCCTCGGCGGCGTCGCCGAGCATGCCGCGCAGGCCAGCGGCGTAGGCGGTCTCGGCGGTCACCCCGAGCTGGGCACTGCCCCACGCGGGGGGATCACCACCGTGAAATTGTTCTTGGCCCAAAGCTCCAGAGTAGTCATTTGCGCCCCGATTCACCTCGGACACATATGACAGTACGTCGGTACAATCGGCGACTACCTTGTGACTGATCGCTGACTGCTCATGGTGAAATGGATCACACACACTGAGCCCATGAACAGGAGAGTCAACCGCGGTAAGGCACTCCGCGTCGCGGTGTGCCTCCTGCTGGTCGCCGCGCTGAGCGGGTGCATGCAACTCAACATGGGGCTCACCGTCAACGCCGACGACACAGTCGACGGGCAGTTGCTGCTGACCGCCGAGAAGTCCCTGCTGACCTCGCGAAACAAGAACATCCCGGCGGCCTTCGCAGAGCTGCGGCAGAACATTCCCGCGCTGCCGGCCGGGGAAGAGACCGGTTACCAGGACGACAAACTGTTCGGCTCCCAGATCAGTTATCACAAGGCACCGCTGGCAGGTTTTGACACGGAGAGCGTAAAACTGGTCCGAGACGGTGACTTGTACCGTTTCACGTTGCCGCTCGATCCGTCGAAATACGGCGGAAAGGTGGCACAGCAGAATCCTCAGCAACAGCAGGCGTTCCTCAAGCTGATGTCGTTCGAGATCTCGGTGACATTCCCCGGCCGGGTGATCGACAGCAATGGCACTGTCAACGGCCGGTCGGTTAGCTGGAAGGTCGACCCCAACCAGGACAAGCCGACCGAGCTACGCGCCGTCGCCGAGGCGCCACCTCGACCGTCGACCTCGCCGGCCGCCGCCGCTGACGACGAGGGCGGCATCGGATGGCCGCTGATCGTGGGCGGTGCGCTACTCCTCCTGCTGTTGCTCGCCGCGGTGGGCGTACTCCTGCTGCGACGTCGACGCCCCACGGCGCCGGCCGCCCCCGGTCCAACCTCGCCCGGACCGACACCGCCGGGCCCGCCCGCCGGCGCCCCGGGGCCCGGTTGATCCATCCGGTGGCCGGCACAGCCGGCCACGTCCGGCCCCGGCCGCCCCGAGACGACGGCGACCGGCCCCGGTGCTCCCTCTGGGCGGCACCGGACCTCACCACCACCACATCCCGGTCGCACCATCGCAGAAAAGGGGGATCGTCATGAACGATCTCTTCACCTGGGCAGCCCTGGGGACCATCGCCGGCGCGAGCGCCGCCACCCTGCTCGCCACAAACGTCATCGGCGGACTGATCGGCCCCAGCGGCGACAAGCTCCGCAAGTGGATCGCCATCGCCATCGCGCTCCTGCTGTCCTACCTGACCGCGGCGTTCGCCGACGACGCCGGCGGCGAGAAGTGGATCATCGCGTTCTTCAACGCGCTCGTCATCTTCTCCGCCGCGCTCGGCATCAACCAGTTCCCGCCCGGCAACCGGCAGGCGACGCCAACCCAGGTCGCCAGCGGTCGCGAGCCCCGGGTCTTCCGGTCCTGGGTCTGAGGGGGGTCGTCATGGTCTTCGGAGTTCTCAGCGCGGCGATCCAGGTCATCCTCGGCGCCCTGTTCGGCTTCCTCGCCGGCGGCCCGATCGGCCTCCTGGTCGGCGCCGTCGTGGGCCTGCTGACCGGCGCGGTCTTCGGCTGGGCGGTGGCCTCCGCCGGGGTGTACGCGGCGGACGCCCGCGGCATCTTCCTCTTCGTCGTCGACCACACCTGGAGCCTGCTCAACACGGTCGTCGGCGCCATCTACCTGGGCGTGCACCTGATCTTCGGGCACTCGCTGGACCGGCCCACCTCGGCCGGCAGCGGCCGGGTCTGCGTGGTGGAGGGGGTCTCGCCCCGCTACGCCACCACCATCGGCACCGTCTGCGCCGGCGCCAGCTCCGGCATCCAACGGCACGAGGACGTGCACATCTTCCAGGGCCGCCTGCTCGGCCCGCTCTACATCCCGCTGGTGCTGGCGAACTACGTGCTGTTCACCATCGCCCCGGTCTGGCTGCTCTACCACGACCACGCGAACGCCCCGATCAACAGGTTCACCAGGTACTTCGAGATCGGCGTCTACCCGCACGTGTGGAACGAGGCCATCGCGTACCGGATCCAGGGCAGCCCGCCGCGATGAGCGACCACGGGCGCGGACCGATCGAGACGGCCACCGCCGAGTTGGCCGCCTGGCTGACCAGCGCGGCCGGTGAACCCGTCCCGATCGGCCCACCCGGCACCGGCGGCGACACCCCGGACCTCACCCTCTGGCCGCTGGAGCTGCGCCCGGCCCAGCAGACCCGTTGCAGCGGCGCGGCCCGCGAACCGTACCGGTTCACGGTCCGCTACCTGCTCTGCGTGACCGGGCCGGCCGGGCTGCCCCGACTGGACCGGGTGCTCACCGCCGCTACCACCGACGGCAGGTACCCGGTGGTCCTGACGGCTGGCGACGCGGCACTGTGGACGGCGTTGGGCGCGGCACCGCGCCCGGCGCTGCTTGTCGACGTGCCCGCGCAGGTCAACCACCCGACCCCGGCCGCACCGCCGGTCCTGCGACCGTTGCGGCTGCGGCAACTGGAGATGCGCACCCTCACCGGCCGGGTGGTCGGCCCCGAGGACCAACCCCTCACCGCGATGCGGGTCGAGCTTCTGGCCACCGGGTCCGCCACCCGCACCGACACCGACGGCCGGTTCCAGCTCGTCGGCGTCCCGCACGACCCCGAACACCCCGGCCCGGCCCGGCTCCGGCTGAGCGGGCGCGGGCTCGTCCTCACCGCCGACGTCGACCCCGGCGACGCCGACCTCGTCATCGTCTGCGCGCCCCCGACCCACTGACGCCCACCCGCACAGGAGGACCGATGCCCAGTTACTTCTCCCCCGGCATCTATGTCGAGGAGGTCCCCAGCGGCGCCCGACCGATCGGCCCGGCGAGCACGAGCATCGCCGCCTTCGTCGGAGTCGCTCCGAACCGCGACGCCCAACTGGGCCGGGCGGTGCCGGTCAACAACTGGACGGAGTTCCTGCGGCTCTTCGCCGACGGAGAACGGCTGGAGAGCACCCCGCTGGCCCGGGCGGTCTTCGGCTTCCTGGACAACGGGGGCGCCCGCTGCTGGGTGGTGAACGTCGGCGAGGGCGGCGCGATCACCGGCACCGGGCAGCGTCGCGGTGGCCTGCAACTGCTGGAGGCCATCGACGAGATCTCCATCATCGCCGCACCCGGCTTCCACGACGTGGTGTCCCACGAGGCACTGCTCAGCATGGCCGAGCGGACCCGCACCATGGTCGCCATCTGCGATCCGGCGCCGGACATCGACGACATCTCCGCGTTGACCCGGGTCGCCACGCCGTCCTCCGGCAAACCCGCCAAGCCCGCCGAGGGTACGGGCGGCGGTGCGGCCGGTGGTCCCGGCGGCGGCACCGCCCAGCCCGGCGGCTCCGGGGGCCACGAGGGGGCAGCCTATCGGCCGCGGCAGTCCGAGTTCGGCGCCTTCTACTACCCGTGGCTGCGGGTTCGCGACCCGATCAGCGGCGAGTTGGAACTGACCCCGCCGAGCGGGCACCTGGCCGGCATCTGGGCCCGCACCGACGCGCTGCGCGGCGTGCACAAGGCACCGGCCAACGAACCCGTACGCGGGGCCGTCGACCTGGGCTACCTGGTCACCCGGCCGGAACACGACGTGCTCAATCCCAAGGGCGTCAACGTGATCCGCTACTTCGCCGGTGAGGGCATCCGGGTCTGGGGCGCCCGTACGCTCGCCGCCGAGGCCAGCGAGTGGCGTTACCTGAACGTCCGGCGGCTCAGCATCGCCATCGAACAGGCAATCGCCAACGGCACCCGGTGGATGGTCTTCGAACCCAACGACTTCACCCTCTGGCGCTCGATCCGGCGCGACATCGGGGCGTTCCTCACCCGGGTGTGGCGCGACGGGGCGCTGCTCGGGCGCAGCCCCGAGGAGGCGTTCTTCGTCAAGTGCGACGAGGAGACCAACCCGGCGGACGTCCGCGACGCCGGCATGGTGATCGCCCACATCGGCATCGCCGTGGTCAAGCCCGCCGAATTCGTGGTGTTCAAGCTGAGCCAGTGGGCCGGCGGCACCGAGACCGAGACGATCGGAGGCTGACATGCCCACCCCCGCCACCCCGCAGCAGCCCGGCGCCCCGGTCGACCCGTACCGGGCGTACAACTTCCGGCTGCTCATCAACGGCGTCACCAACGGCCACTTCACCGAGATGACCGGGCTGGAGGTGAACATCCCCGGGCAGCCGTACCGGGAGCACGGCCTGGGCCGGATGCGGATGGTGCCCGGCCAGGCCGAGTACGAGCCGGTGACGCTGCACTTCGGCCTCACCGCCTCCCGCGAGCTGTGGGACTGGGTGAACGCCACCGCGCAGGGCACCCTCAACCGCCGCAACGTCTCGGTGGTGCTGCTCGACTCGGTAGGGACCGCCGAGGTGCTGCGCTGGAACCTGATCGACGCCTGGCCCACCAGGTGGCGCGGCGCGCACCTCAACACGCTCAGCCACGAGATCGCCATCGCCGCGTTGACCCTTCGCTATGAGGGCCTGGAGCTGGAGACCGGCGGTGCCACCGCGCCGACACCCGCGTAACTGGCTGGCCGGTCGGCTGCGCTCGGCGGCCGGGGCGGTGCAGCGCCTCGCCGGATGGGTCGAGCCGGCCGGGCACCCCCCACCGCCGGACGCGCCGACGGCGGCCCCGCGCCGCTTCGGCGAACCCCCACAACACTGGCTGGACCTGGTTGCCGCCCACGCGCCCGGCCTGCTGCACGATGTGGACCTCGCCCGGTCCCCGCACGACTCCGACGACGCCCCGGTCGCCGACCAGCCCGGCGACACCGGGCTGACCGGCGTCGATGCTGCCGGACCCACCGGGCACGGCCCGTCCGGCAGCACCACGGGCGCGCGGGGCAGCACCAGCGCGACGGGCCCCGCCGCCGCCGGGGGGCGTGGGTTCGCGGGGCGGGGCGGGACGCGCCCGGCGAACCGGACCGGGCGGTCGGACCGGGCGGCACCGCCGGCCGCCGACCCGAGGACCGGCGACGCCTACCCAGCCGGCCCGGGGACGGGCAACGCCTACCCAGCCGGCACAGGGACCGGCGACGCCTTCCCAACCGACCCCGGGACGGGCGACGCCGGACCGGGCGGCACCGGGGTCGGCGACGCTGGCCTGGCCAGGACGAGGACCGGCAACGCCGGACCGGGCCACACCGGGACCGGCGACGCTCACCCGGCCGGCACGAGGCTCGGCGACGGCGGCTCGGTCGGCGGCTCGGCGCCTCGCGTGCCGGCGCTGCCGGACACCTCGTTCGGGCGTGGCGGGCCGGGCGCAGCAACAGGGCCGGAGGGGTCGGTGCGACCGGACGGGTGGGGTGACGGCATGTCCGCGCCCGCCCGCACCCCGCGCCGCGCCGCCCGCGTACCCCGTGGTTCCCGATGGTCGGACCCCACCGGCGGTGGCGGACCGGGTGCTCCGCGGCCCGTCCCCGCGGACCCGGCCGGCTCCGGCGACGGCCAGTTCCGGAGTCGACCCGGGTCGGCGGACCACCGACGCGGGTCTCCGGCCGGCCCGGCACCGGGCCGGGCCCGGACGTCGCGACCGGGCGTCGCGGCGGGTTCGGGGCCGGCACCCGACCCGGCCGACGAGGACACGGCGTGGCCCGGGTCGGCGGGCTCCACAGTGCCGTCAGGTGTCCGGGGCACGACGATCGACGGACCCGCCACCGGCGAGTGGCCCTGGCCGGCACTGCCCGACGAAGCGGCACGGCCCCGGCCACCGGGCGGAGCACCGCTCGGACGGTACGTCGACCAGAGCGCCGCGCCCGGCGGCCGGACCTGGACCGGCGGCGGGTGGCACGACCCGAGCGACGGTGGGCGGTCGACCGGCACCGAACCACGGGCGGCGACCCCGGTCGGCTCGCCGGTGCCCGACCGGTGGCCGGCGCTGCCGGACGACGCGACGCTGTGGACCGTGCCGGCCGACGCGCTGGACACCGCCCAACTCGGTCGACTCGACCGGGAACAGGCGGGTGGCTGATGGAGCGCGTCGCGTTCCTCATCGACTCCTCCGGCGAGCGGGTGGACTGCCTGCTCAACCCGGAGACCGTCCAGGTGACCCGGCTCGCCGGGGTACGCCACCGGGGTGCCGGCGGTGGGCAGCTCACCGGGTCCGAGTTGGCCGACGACCCGCTTGTCTTCACCGGCGGCGGCCGGACCGAACTGGTACTCGACCTGCTCTTCGACGTCGAGTTCGTCCAGGCGCAGGTGCGTCCGGCCGACGTCCGGGTGCTCACCCGTCCGCTGTGGATGCTCGCCGAGAACTCGGCAGTCGAGCATGGTTGGCTGCGTCCGCCGCTGGTCCGGTTGGTGTGGGGAAAGACCTGGAACGTGCCCGGCGTGATCGTCGCGGTGGCGGAGCGGTTCGACGCGTTCACCGGCACCGGCTCGCCCCGGCGTTCCTGGCTGCGGATGAAGCTGGTCCGCGCCGCCGAGACCGCCGACCAGGCCGAGGCGGGGTTCGCCGAGGAGTTGGCCGCGGCGAGCACCCCGACCGCCGCCCCGGGCACCGCGGTGATCGCGGCCGGCGACGGCGCGGCGGAGCCGGGCCGTTCCGGCGTACGGTTCGACCTGCTCGCCAACGACGCGCTCGGCTCGCCGCTGCGGTGGCGTCTGCTTGCCGAACACAACCGGATCACCGACCCGCTCGCGGTGCCGCCGGGCACCACCCTCGCCGTACCGCCGACCGCCGCGACCCGGGCCGGCGACGGTCTGACCGGTGGCAGCCCGACCGGCGGTCCCCCGGGGGTCGGGTCGACGTTGGCCGGCACGGTGGCCGGGATGGCTCGGACGGTGGCCGGTGCGGTACGCACGGGAGCCTCGTTCGTCGGCGCCGCGCTCACCGACCCGGCGGCAGCACCGGTCACGACCAGCGGTGGTCCCGGCAACCCCGGGGGTACGCCGTGACCAGCCTCGCACCCCGGGCCCTGATCGTCCTGCTGGACGGCGCCGAGCTGACCGGCGCGGTTCGTCAACGGATCCGCTCGCTGCGGGTGGCGGCCCGCCTGAACCAACCCACGCAGGCGGAGCTGGTGCTGGCCACCTCCGTCGGGGTCGGCGCGTTCGAGCCGGCGGTACGCCCCGGCACGGCACTCGACGTCCGGCTCGCCGACCAGGCCGACACCCTGTTCAGCGGGGAGGTCACGGCCGTGGAGGTCGAGTACGCCGGCGACGGCGCGGCAGTGCTGCGGCTGCGGGCGTACGACCCGCTGCACCGGCTGCGCAAGCGGCAGGGGTTGCGGGTCTTCACCTCGGTGACCGCCGTCGAGCTGGCCCGTGAGCTGTGCGACGCGGTGGGGCTGACGGTGAGCGCGGAGGTCGACGGGCCACGGCTGGACCGGTTGGCACAGCACCGGCACAGCGATCTGGAGCTGTTGTGCGAGGTGGCCGGCCGGGCCGGGCTGCACCTGGCCGCCGACGGCGACACGCTCCGGCTGGTCACCCTCGCGGGCTACGGAGACCCTGTCGCGTTGGCCCTCGGTACCAGCGTGCACACCCTGCGCCTGGCCACGAACGCCGACCAGGCCAGCGGTGCCAGCGCCGCGTTGGGCTGGCACCCGCAGCGGGCCGAGGTGATCAGCCAGCGGGTCGACGAGGCGCGGTGCGGCCGGCCGGCGTTCGACCGACCGGACCCGGCCGACGTCGGCGCCGGCGGGGTCCGCACCGCCGTCGACCAGCCCGGCCGCAGCGACGACGAGTTGGCGGCGCTGGCCCAGGCGCGGCTGGACAGCCGGGCGGCCACCCTGGTCACCGCCGAGGGGGTGGCCGAGGGCGACCCGGCGCTGCGGCCGGGCCGTCGGGTCGAGTTGAGTGGTGTGCCCGACCCGGTCGCCGGGACGTACGTGCTGACCGAGGTGGTGCACACGGTCGACGGCAACGGACATCTGACCCGGTTCTCCACGGTGCCGCCGACCATCCCGGCGGCCCCGCCCGGCGCGGCGGTGGTGACCCTCGGCACCGTCACCGACGTCGCCGACCCCGACGGGTTGGGTCGGGTCCGCCTGACCCTGCCGACGTACGGGGACCTGGACGTCGGCTGGCTCGCCGTGCTCTGCCCCGGCGCGGGGCGGGGCAAGGGGCTGGTGGCGCTGCCGGATCCGGACGACACGGTGCTCGTGGTGCTCCCCGGTGGCGAACCGGCCTCGGGCATCGTGCTCGGTTCGCTGTTCGGCGCCGTCGAGCCGTACGACGCGGGCATCGACGACGGGAAGGCCCGCCGCTGGACGATGCGCACCGCCGGCGGGCAGTCGATAGTCGTCGACGACGTGCGGCGCAGCCTGCGGCTGGCCACCGAGGGTGGCAGCTTCCTGGAGCTGACCCCCGACCTGGCCACCCTGCACGCCGCGTCCGACCTGGTGATCTCCGCGCCCGGCCGGGCCATGGTGGTCCGCGCCCGCAGCGTGGACTTCCTGCGTGCCGAGTCGAGCGAGGACCCGACCACCGCGGCGCGGCAGGCCGGTGCGCTGGCCCGCGCCCACCACGAAGGAGGCGGCTGATGCGCTGGATCCACAGTGACTCCGTGATCACCTGCGATCACGACGGTCGGGTCGAGAACCGACCCTCGCAGCGGTGGGTGACCATCACCGGGGTACCCGTGCTCGTCGACGACGACCCGCAGGGCCGCGACATCACGGCCTGCCCCAACTACGGGCCGACGATCAAGCCGTGCGGCAAGACGGTGAGCGTCCGGGTCGGCTACAGCGACTGGCTGCGGGTGGACGGGCAGCGGATCCTGCTGTCGCACCTGGAGGGGTTCACCGACGGCACCCCACCGGGGCTGGTCCACCACACCGTCCGGGATCCCCGCCAGCGGTTCCTGGGGGCGGACCGGTGAGGGCGTTCCGTTTCGTCGGGGCCGGCTTCGACGCCGGGCGCGGCGGCGGCCCGGCCCTCACCGCGGCCGGCGGCCTGGCGATGACCGAGGGCGACGAGAGCGTACGGCAGGCGCTGTTCCTGCTCCTGTCGACGACCCCGGGCGAGCGGCTGATGCGCCCCGGGTACGGCTCCCGGTTGCACCGGCTGGTCTTCGCGCCCAACGACGACACCACCGCCGGCCTGGCCATCCACTACGTCCGGCAGGCCATCGTCCGGTGGGAGCCGCGGGTCGAGGTGATCGACGTCGACGCCGGGCCGGATCCGGACGACGCGTGGCGGCTGGTGATCCGGTTGGACTACCGGGTGCGCGCCAGCCTGACACCCGGGCAACTGATCTTCTCCGTGGACCTGCTGCCCGCCGACGAGCCCGTGCAGGGAGAACAGTCATGACGCTGCCCGTGCCGCACCTGGACGATCGCGGTTTCCTCGACCTCGTCACCGAGGCCCGGGAACGGATCCGGCAGTCCTGCCCGGGGTGGACCGACCTGTCGGCGCACGACCCCGGGATGGCGCTCGTGGAGGCGTTCGCCCACCTGACCGAGGTGATGATCTACCGGTTGAACCAGTTGCCGGAGAAGGCGTACGTCTCGTTTCTGAACCTGCTCGGCGTCACCCGGCACGCACCGAGCGCGGCCTGGGCGGACGTCCGGTTCACCCGCACCGGCGGCGACCAGGCCGCGATCCGGATCCCGGCCGGTCTGCGGGTCGCGGCGGCGCGCGGCGCGGATCCCCGGCCGGTCGTCTTCGTCACCACCGAACCGGCGCTGCTGCCCGCCGACGAGACGTCGGTGACGGTACGGATGCACCACTGCGAACCGGTCGAGGCGGAGTTGCTGGGCATGGGCACCGGCCAGCCGGGGCAGGTGCTGCGGGCCGCGAACGCGCCGCTTGCGCACACCGCCGAGCCGCTTGACCTGCTGCTCGGTGTGGAGGTGCCGGCCGGCAGCGTGGAGTTGGGCGCGGCGGCCCGGGAGCACGACGGCCGCACCTTCGAGATCTGGCGGCCGGTGGACAGCTTCGCCGGGCTCGGCGCGCAGGCCAAGGCGTACCTGGTGGACCGCTGCTCGGGCACCGTCACCTTCGCCCCGGCCCTCGACCTGCGGCCGCCCGCCGGGCAGGCCACCCCGGCGGGCGCCCCCACGCCGGTGAGCGTGGCGGCCGTGCCGCCGGCCGGGCGGCAGGTCCGGCTCTGGTACCGCGCCGGTGGTGGGCCCACCGGCAACGTGGCGGCGGGCACCCTGACCAGCCTGCGTGACCCGCTACCCGGGGTACGCGTGGACAACCCCGCACCGGCGGCCGGTGGCCGGGAGGTGGAGGCGTTGGAGTCGGTGCTGCTACGCGGCCCGTACGAGTTCTTCGCCCAGCAACGGGCGGTCACCGCCCGCGACTTCGAGGTCCTCGCCACCAGCTCCGGCGCGGTGGCGCGGGCTCGGGCGTTCACCCGGGCGGCGGTGTACAGCTTCGCCCGGCCCGGTGAGGTCGAGGTGGTGCTGGTGCCGTACGTGCCGCCCACCGCCCGCCCCGGTGGCCGGCTGCCGGTGTCGGTGCTGCGCGAGCACGAGGTGCCCGAGGCCCGCCTGCGGGTGGAGGCGGACCTGGAGGAACGCCGGATGGTCGGCATCCGGTCCCGGGCCACCTGGGCCCGGTTCAAGGCGGTGTCGGTCCGGGCCCGGGTGGTGGTCCGCCGGGAGGAGGACGTGGACGCGGTCCGCCGCCGGATCCACGACCGGCTGCACCAGACGTTGAGCCCGCTGCCGACAGCGCTCAACCCGACCGGTTGGCCGTTCGGCGAGCCGTTGCGGGCGTCGAACGTGTACCGGCTGCTGGAGCACGCCGAGCCGGGGGTGCGTTACGTCGAGTCGGTCCGGTTCGTTGTCGACGAGGCCCCGGACGCGGACGTGCGCGCCCTCGCCGTCGACAAGTACCAGCCGCGCACCTGGTACGCCGGGCGCGGCCCGGTGTTGTTCCGGTCCAGCAACGGCGCTGCGGGGTGGGAGCCGGCCGGCCGGTTCGACGACGAGACGGTGCTGCGGGTGGCGCCCGCGCCCGCGCCGGTGCGGCCCGGCATCGTCGCGCGGCCCGGCTCGGTGGCAGTGGTGACGCTGCGCGCCTCCGGTGGCTCCCGGGTGCACCTGAGCACCGACCTGGGTGAGACGTGGTCGCTGCTGACCGACCTGGATTCGCGGATCTCCGACGTGGCCTGGCTGGACCGCGACGGCGCCGGCGCGCTGCTGGTGGCCACCGACACCGGCCTGTACGAGGTGTCGCTGCTGCCCGGGGCGGTGCCGTTGCAGATCCTTGTCGACCCGTCCGACGCCGACCGGGGGTTCTACGCGGTGCGCGCGTTCGTCTCCGAGCGGGGTGCGCCGGGGGTGGCGGTGGCCGCGCAGGCCAGCTTCGGGGTGTACCTGTCGACCGCCGGCGGCCGACCGGGCAGCTTCGTCCACGTGGGTCTGGCGAACGTGGACAATCGGGTGCTCGCCGTGCAGTACGACGGCCCGGCGACGCTGCTGTGGAGCGGCGCCGGCGAGCCGGACCCGAAGAAGCCCGGCCAGGGATGCCACCGCACCCGGCTGTTCGAGTCCGATGTGAAGTGGCAGCCGATGCAGGCCGGTTGGATCGGCGGGACCTGTCGCGACCTGGCGTTCGCCGGCCAGCTCGCGGTGGCGGCGACGCAGAGCGGCGGGGTGCTGCGGCTGGACACCCTGGGCGCCCAGCCGCAGTGGCAGTCGGTGTCGGTCAACTGCGGGTTGCCGCTGCGCGACCGGACCCGGTTCGTGCCGGTGGACGCCATCGCCGTGGGTGGTCCGGCCGACGGTGCGGCGGGCGCCCCGGCGGCCGGGCCGGCGGAGCGGCTCTTCCTGGCCGGCGGCGAACGCGGCGTGCACCGCAGCGCCAACGCGGTGGACTGGTCGCCGAGCGCCAACCAGGCCACCGCCGACGTGGTGACCGTCCCGGATACCTGGCTGCTCTGCTCCGGCGAGCACGACATCGAGGTGGTGCGCCAGGATGCGACGTTCGGCGATTGAACGGCTGCTGCCCGCCGCCTACCAGCGGGCCTGCGTACCCGGCAGTGTGCTCTGGGCGCTGCTGGACGTGATGGAGGGGCTGCACGCCCCGGACGAGGCGATCCTCGCCGAGGTGGACGCCCTGTTCGACCCGTACCGGGCGCCGGACGGGCTGGTCGTGCGGCTGACCCGCTGGGTGGCGCTGGACCACGTGGTGGCCTCGCCCCGACCGGACGCCCCGCTGCCGCTGCCGGTGGGCCGGCTGCGCGACCTGGTGGCCAACGCCGCAGTGCTGGCCCGGTGGCGCGGCACCCCGTACGGCATGCGGCGGGCCCTGGAGTTGGCCACCGGGATGCCGGGCTTCGCGATCGACGAGCCGACCGAGCGGCCCTTCCACGTCGTGGTGCGCGTCCCGGCCGCCGCCGCCGACCAACTCGCCGTGATCACCCGCATCGTCGAGGCCGAGAAGCCCGCCTCGACCACCGTCGAGATCGTTCTGGAAGAGGAGTCGTCATGACCACCGAATGGGCGGTCGTCGCCGCCGCCGAGCAGTTCACTCTCGACCCGCTCAACAGCGGCGAGCTGACCTTCACCGTCTCCAACCCGGGCAACGCCCCGGACACCGTGGTGTTCGACGTGGCGCCCGGTGACGGCTCCCAGCGGGCGTGGTTCACCGTCGCCGAGCCCCAGCGGGTGGTACCCGGGCAGGGCTCGGTGTCGTTCCTGGTCAAGCTCGCCGTGCCGGCGGGCACCGCGCCTCGGCGCTACGACATGACCGGGTTCGCCTACTCGGCGAACACCGCGCCGGAGGAGAGTTCCCGGTCCAGCGGTCGGGTCACCTACGAGGTGCGGGCGGTCGCGCCGCCCCGGCGTACCCCGTGGTTGTGGATCGCCGCGGCGGCGGCGTTGGTGCTGGTGGTGGTGGCCGTGGGGGTGGTCCTGCTGACCCGCGACCCGGGTCCGGCCGACCCGCGGGTGGTGACCGTGGAGGCGGAGAGCCTGGTCGGCGGCGCGACAGTGGAGTCGCCGAAGAAGAGCGGGGCGAAGGTGGAGGCGCAGCCCAACTGCTGTGCGGTGGTGTGGTCCGGGGACAAGCAGCTGTTCTTCCAGGGGCTGGCGATCGGTGACAAGGTCACGGTGACGGTGCAGATCCCGGCCGACGGCACCTGGCGCTTCGCGGCGGTGCGCACCACCTCGTTCGACTTCGCCAACACCGTCTTCACCATCGACGGCAACCAGGTCGGCGGCACGTTCCTCGGCTTCACGCCGACGGTGCGCAAGACCGAGCTGCTGGACGTCGGCACCGTCCAGCTCAGCAAGGGCGCGCACCAGGTCACGCTGCTGGTGGTGGGCAAGACGCAGGGCACCAACCGCTACTTCGCGGGTGTCGACCTGATCCGGTTCAGCGAGGTCGTGTCACCGGCCGCCGCCCGATGAGCGGCCGGCAGAAGGCGGTGCTGGGGCTGGTCGCCGTGCTGCTGGTGGCGCTGTTCGCGGTGGCGGTCGGCGTGGGCGGCGACGACCGGGGTGATCCGGGCGCCCGGCACGGGTTCGTCGACCGGTTGGCCGCGCTGGGCGGTGAGCGCGCGGCGGTGGACCCGGCCACCGTCGACGCCGACTGCGCCGACGGGACGGGTCGGTTGACGTTCTCCGGCAGTTGCGTGGTGCGGGTCGCCGACCCGGGTGGGCTGCGCACCCTGGTGCTGCGCAGCGCGGCACGGTTCACTGTCGTCGCGCCGGCTCCCGGCGACGCCGACCTGACCATCCGCGACGAGGTCGAGCCGGCGCCCGACGGCACCGGCGCGGTGGCGAAGGTCGCCGTCGACAAGGCCACCGAGGTGGGCCTGAGCTGCCCGGGCCTCGGTGGCTGCACGGTCGTCGTGGCCAGCTCCTGACCCGATCACCGTGGCCACGTAATGGCCCGATCACCGTGGCCACGTGGTGGCCGGAGAGGAAGGCGTCGCCGTGGGTGACCTGCGTAAACCATTCCTGCTGCTGGCGATGCTCGCCATCGTCCTGGCGATCGGCGTGGAGCTGGGCGCCGGGCTGCTGCTGGGCGGCGGCGACGCCGGCGCGGCTCTCGCGGACAGCGCGGGCGCGCTGGAGGTGAACCTCGACGACGTGTCCGAGGTCAGCGAGCCGTCCGGCCGGGCCACCGGCTACCTGGCGTTGATCGACGCGGTGGCGGTCTGGAGCACCGGGCTGTTCTGCCTGGGCATGCTGCTGCCCGAACGCGTCCAGGGCCGGGTGCAGGGCGTGGCCGGCCTGATCTTCTCGATCATCCTGATCATCGTCGGCCTGGTCGCGCTTGTCGTCGCGTTCGTGGAACTGTCCATCATGGTGTCGCTGTTCCTGGCGGTCCCGTTCGGCACTGTGGCGTACCTGGCGCTGTGGGGGTTCTTCCCGGTCGGCGAGGCGGCAGTGCTGCTGGGGCTGGTGCTGCTGCTCAAGCTGGTGTGGGCCGGGCTGTTGGTGCTGGCCCAGCCGCGCTTCCTGCAGAACAAGGGCCTCGTCCTGCTGATCCTCACCACCCTGCTGTGCACTGTCGTGCTCGAGTTTCTGCACCACCTGGTGCCGGTGATCCTGGTCAGCATCGTCGACGACGTGGCGGCACTGATCTTCGCGGTGATCGCGATCATCTGGGGGCTGGTGCTGCTGATCGGGTCGATCCCGGCGATGGTGAAGGCCATCCGGGTCACCGCCGCGCTGCCGGCCCGGTGACCAGAACCTGGCGGCCGGCCCCGTCCGGGGCTCACTCCACCTTGGTGAGCAGTGGCTTGCCCTTTTCGACGACGTAGGTGGCCAACTCGACAGCGATGCCGTCGCCGACGTTGCGGGCCTGGTGGTGGACGCCGTAGGGCACGGTGAGCGCATCACCGACGTCGCACACGATCGGTGGTTGGCCGTCGAGGGTGTATTCGAGGGTGCCCTGGAGAACGCAGATGATCTCTTCGCCGGGGTGGAAGTGTTTGAACGGCGGCGAGTCCGGGGTGAACTCCACCCGGCTCTGGATGACCTCTCGTCCGGGAATGCTGAGATCGTGTCGCTGGAGGTCGACGCGCCACAACCCGGGTGCTCCCTCCACCGCTGTCGGACTGATGCCCTTCGGTCGATCCCCTCCGCTCACCACGGCCCCCTGTACGCCGTCGCGCAGACGGCACCCGCTCCGGTTGGCATATCCGCTCGAGGATATGGGGCCACCGACCGGTCCGGGGCGGAGATGACCGACAAGGGCGGCACCCGACGTGGCGGCGTGCGTCGTGGGCCGCGTGGACACCCGGTCACTGCCGAGCCGGATCCCACCACGTCAGATTGGCGGTCGCCTGGGCGACCGGTTCGATGATCTCCCACACCTCGGCGATCGACCCGTCGGCGATCCGCAGGACGTCGACGACCACGATCTCCGGTCCGCCGTCGGGCAGCCGACGTCGCGAGTGCACCACGACGTGGTCGCTGTCGGCCAGCAGGTGGAGGACCTCGACCCGCATGCCTGCGGTCGGGCTCAGCGCGGCGCGGACCGCGGCGAGCCATTCCGACTTGCTGGAGCGGGTCGAGTCTGGCCGGTGGTGGACGAAGTCCTCGGTCAGCAGCGCGCCGAGCGCGTCGACGTCGCCCGTCTCGGCCAGTCCTGCCAGGGCCCGCTGGACAATGATCTTGTTTTCGGTGCTCATGGCCGCAAGTGTTTCGCCGGCCCCGACGGTTGTCGATGACATCGCACTTCATGGTGTTCGGCGCGAAGCTGAGTACCCTCATGATCGTGTATGCGGTCGGGGACCTCCTGCGGCAGTGGCGGCGACGCCGGGGGCTCAGCCAACTCGACCTGGCGATCGCCGCGGATGTCTCGGCCCGGCACGTCAGCCTGGTCGAGACCGGCAAGTCCACGCCGAGCGCGGACATGATCCTCCGGCTCGCCGATCAGCTCCACGTGCCGCTGCGTGAGCGCAACCGGTTGTTGCTCGCCGCCGGCTTCGCACCCCGCTACCCGGAGCGCCCACTCGACGACGCCGCCCTGTCGGCTGCCCTCGACTCGGTCCGCAGGGTGCTGCGGGCGCACGAGCCGTATCCGGCACTGGTCTTCGACCGGCGGTGGAACATCGTGCTGACCAACAGCGCGATCGACCCGTTCTTCGCGCAGGTCGCCCCCGAGCTGTTGCGGCCACCGGTGAACCTGGTGCGGCTGGGCCTGGACCCACGCGGGTTCGCTCCCCTGGTCGTCAACCTGGCGGACGTGCGGGCGGTGTTCCGCAGCCGGATCTCGCGGCAGCTCGCCAACGCTCCCGACCCGGAGCTGACAGCGCTCTACGAGGAGTTGCTGAGTCCCGAGGACCCGGACGGCCAACGGGTCGACGCCGACGTGGTGATCCCGATGATCCTGCGGATCGGCGGACGTGAGCTGCGGCTGTTCTCGACCATCACCACGTTCGGCACTCCGGTGGACATCACGATCGACGAGATCGCTATCGAGTCCTACTACCCGGCGGACCCGGAGAGCGCCGCCTATTTCACGAAGGAGTAGCACCGTCCGAGCGACAAGGGTCGACGCTGGCGGCCAGGGCCGCGGCGGCGGCGCGGTCGAGCACCCCGTCGGCGACGACCACCGCGTGCCGGCCCCGCCGGCTCGTGCCGGCCGCGATGGTGACCGGCCGCTCGAACGCGAACGACACCCCCACGCCCGGGTACATCGCGGTCCGCGTGAACCACCTGTCGCCGTCGCCGAGACCGGTGAAGACCAGGGTGTACGCCCGCCCGTCCGGCCCGGTGCCGGCGAGGGCGACCCACGGTTCGGCGCACCCGTTCACCGCCTCCTCCCCCGTCGCCGAGGCGCTGAACACCCAGGCGGGCCGGGCCGAGACCGCCCGCCAGAAGAACCCGCCGTACCCGGCCCGGTCCGGGCGGCCGTTTGTGGTCGGGCTGCCCAGCCGCACGTCCTGCCCGGCCGGGGCCCGCAGCGTGTAGTCCACGTCCAGCCGCCAGGCCGGCACGTCCCTGGTCAACGCGACCGCGCTGAGCCGACGGTCCTCGGTGAGCAGCACCGACGCCTGCGGGTCGCGCCATTCGAGCCGGTGCGCCAGCCGGTCGGCGGACCGCTGCGACCAACCGGTGTGCACGATCCGCCCGTGGTCGGCCCGCCAGGTGTAGCCCACGTCGCGGACGTAGCTGCGCCCGCCCCAGAGGTTGGCGCCGTTGACGTCCGGCACGGCCAGGGAGGCACCGAGGTGCCAGACGTGGTCGGCGGGCAGCGCGTCGGTGACCACAGTGCCGCCCAGGGTGCGGACCGGATGCAGGTACGGCCGCGGTCCGTGCCGCACGTCAAGCGCCGGGTCGACAACGTACCGGGCCACCTCCGTGCCGCCGACCACCAGCCGCGCCGGCTGGTGCTCGCCGTCGCCCGCCGGCAGCCGGGACCCGGGACCGGCGCTCACCGTGACTCCCGGTCGGCACGCGCCGGCTGCCGACCGGCGACGGCCACCGGCTGCCGACCAGCGACGTGCGCCAGCGGCGAACCGGCGACGGTGACCGGCTGTCGACCGGCGGCGTGCGCCGGTGCCGGCCGACGGCCG
>NZ_JBEZFA010000042.1:0-62968 GCF_040649215.1 Micromonospora sp. NPDC049044
CCGGCGCCCGGGGCACCGTGGCCGCCGCCGTGCGCTGCCGGTCCGGCGGCGCCCGGGGCCGCCGGCAGCAGCGTCAGCGTCGGAGCCCGGTGCGGTCCGGCGGCGTCCGCCCACCGGACCACCGTTTTGTCGGCGTACGTCTGGACGACCTCGAAGGTGAGCCGCTCGGTCTGCGGCATCGGTCCCATGGACAGCGCCAACCGGGCCGGGCCGGGGTCGCTCTCGCCGACCCGGACCCAGGTCACCGCGGTGGTCACAGTGCTCACCCCGGAGGCGTGGATGCCGGCCACCGGCTTGTCCAGGGTGCGGGAGCTGATCCGGGGCGCCCAACCGTTCACGGACATCGGGTAGACCTCGCCGATCGGCGCGTCGACAGGCATCCGGACCTCGATCTGGGTGGTCCTGGTGCCGGCCCGCTCCTCCGGAACTGTGAACTCCAGCCGTACGGCGTCGCCCTGCCGCGCCTCCGTCGGGGTGGTGCTCACGTCCGCCGCCCGTGCCGCGCCGGGCCAGAGCAGCAGCCCGGCGGCGGTCAGCGCCGTCACCGCCGCGATCCGCCGCGGACGTCCGCCACCGTGCCTGCTCGCCATCTCGTGCCCCCATCCGTGTCCGCGTGGCCGGCACCGGTTTCCGGCCACACCTGGTAGTTCGGCTGCGGGGCGCGAAAGGTTCAACGCGAGCCGTCCGGAAGGCGGCGACGCCGCGACCGATAGCATCGGCAGGAGCCGAGGACCGGCACCGTTTCGTACCGCTTGGAGGAGTCATCGTGTCCGCACCCCGTACCCCCGCCGTGGCCGACCCCGTCGTCGTCGCCGCCGGGACGACGGCGGCCGACGCGGTGGCCGCGGCCGGACTGCCCGCGAACGGCCCCAAGGCGATCGTCGTGGTCCGCGACCCGCAGGGTCAGCTGCGCGACCTGGACTGGGCGCCGGCCGAGGAGACGACCGTCGAGCCGGTCAGCCTGGATTCGCCGGACGGGCTCAACGTGCTGCGCCACTCCACCGCGCACGTGCTCGCCCAGGCCGTCCAGGACGTCTTCCCCGAGGCCAAGCTGGGCATCGGCCCGCCCATCGAGAACGGCTTCTACTACGACTTCGACGTCGACAAGCCGTTCCAGCCCGATGACCTCAGCAAGCTCGAGAAGCGCATGCAGGAGATCATCAAGTCCGGGCAGCGGTTCCGCCGTCGCCGCTTCGGCAGCCTGGACGAGGCGCGCTCCGAGCTGGCCGACGAGCCGTTCAAGCTGGAGTTGATCGAGGTCAAGGGCGAGGGCCTGGACACCGACGAGGTGATGGAGGTGGGCGGCGGCGAGCTGACCATCTACGACAACCTCGACGCCAAGGAGGACAAGGTCTGCTGGTCGGACCTGTGCCGGGGCCCGCACCTGCCGACCACCCGACTGATCGGCGCGTTCAAGCTGATGCGCTCGGCCGCCGCGTACTGGCGCGGGTCGGAGAAGAACCCCCAACTCCAGCGGGTGTACGGCACCGCGTGGCCGACCCGCGACGAGCTGAAGGCGTACCTGAAGCTGTTGGAGGAGGCCGCCCGCCGCGACCACCGCAAGCTCGGTGCGGACCTCGACCTGTTCAGCTTCCCCGACGAGATCGGCTCCGGCCTGGCGGTCTTCCACCCCAAGGGCGGCATCATCCGTCGGGAGATGGAGAACTACTCGCGGCGGCGGCACGAGGAGGCGGGGTACGAGTTCGTCAACACCCCGCACATCTCCAAGGCGCAGCTGTTCCAGACCTCCGGTCACCTGCCGTACTACGCGGACACCATGTTCCCGCCCATGCAGCTGGAGGGCGCGGACTACTACCTCAAGGCGATGAACTGCCCGATGCACAACCTGGTCTTCCGGGCGCGCGGGCGGTCGTACCGGGAGCTGCCGCTGCGGATGTTCGAGTTCGGCACCGTCTACCGGTACGAGAAGTCCGGCGTGGTGCACGGCCTGACCCGGGTGCGCGGCCTCACCCAGGACGACTCGCACATCTACTGCACCCGCGAGCAGATGGCCGGTGAGCTGTCCACGCTGCTCAGCTTCGTGCTGGACCTGCTGCGCGACTACGGGCTGGACGACTTCTACCTGGAGTTGTCGACCCGGGACGACTCGCCCAAGTTCATCGGCGCCGACGAGGACTGGGCGGAGGCCACCGAGGCGCTGCGGACCGCCGCCGAGACCTCCGGCCTGGACCTGGTGCCGGACCCGGGTGGCGCGGCGTTCTACGGCCCGAAGATCTCCGTGCAGGCGCGCGACGCGATCGGCCGGACCTGGCAGATGTCCACCATCCAGGTCGACTTCAACCAGCCGGAGCGGTTCGGGTTGGAGTACCAGGCCGCCGACGGCACCCGGCAGCGACCCGTGATGATCCACCGGGCGTTGTTCGGGTCGATCGAGCGGTTCTTCGGGGTGCTCACCGAGCACTACGCGGGGGCGTTCCCGGCCTGGCTGGCGCCGGTGCAGGTGGTGGGCATCCCGATCCGCGAGGACCACACCGACTACCTGCACGGCTTCGTCGCGGCGCTGCGCGCCGAGGGGATCCGGGCCCAGGTGGACGCGGGTGACGACCGGATGCAGAAGAAGATCCGTACCGCGCAGCAGCAGAAGATCCCGTTCATGGTGATCGCCGGTGACGACGACGTGGCCGCCGGCACGGTGTCCTTCCGCTACCGCGACGGCTCGCAGCGCAACGGGGTGCCGGTCGCCGAGGCGGTGACCCACATCCTGGACGTGGTCAGCTCCCGCACCAACGTCGGCCCCTCGGCCGCCGCGGAGTAGCCCGCACGGGCTCCCCGCCCGCTTGATCGTGCTCGATCCAGGATGTAGTGGCCTCCCGACGCCGGGAGGCCACTACTTCCATGTTCGAGCGCGATCATCACCCAGTGGCGGCGACGACGCCGGGTGTCAGATGCCGCAGTTCGGTGCCGACCAGCCGCCGACCGCCGCCACGTGGGTGTGGTCGTTGTGGTCCGGGTAGCCGGGGCCGAGGATCTGCCCGAAGCCGTGGTAGCGGGCCTGCTGGGCCAGCCGGCAGAACGACGGGGACCCGACCAGGTCGACCCCGTCGCCGTAGAGGTGTCTGCTGTTCGACGCGCCGCCGACAGCGCTGTTGCAGGAGTAGCTGCGGAAGCTGCTGCTGATCGCGATCGACACGTCACCGAGGGCGTGTCGCATGGCCTGGAGCTTCCACATCGAGACGAGCGCGTTGAACCGTGCGGTGCTCGCCGAGACCGCGCCACCGGACCAGTCGCTGTTGCACTTGTTCAGTTCGGCGTAGCTGAAGTTGGCAGGTGTGCAGTCGTCGTCCTGGAGGGCGTAGAGCCGGTTGAACGTCTGCGGTCCGGCGATCCCGTCCGCGGGCAGCCCGTACGCCTGCTGGAAGCGGATCACCGCCGACCGGGTGGCCGCGCCGTACGCGCCGTCGAGGCCGAGCACCGCGCCGTAGCCGGGATAGCCGGCGACCCGGATCTGGAGTTGCCGGACGTCCTCGCCGGACGCCCCCTGGGCCAGGGTCCGGCCCCAGGTGTAGCAGCCGTCCGCCTGTGCGGCGCCGGCGGTGACTGTGACGCCGGCCACTGTGGTGGCGGCGGTCAGGGCTAGTGCCGCGAGAAGCCGGCCGAGCCGTCGGATCATGGAGCCCTCCATCAATGCATGGAAGTTCTTGGATGCATAGAATCTTCATGTTTCGGTGTTGATCCGTCAAGAACTTGCAGCAACGGGTTTTCCCGGCGACGGGTGTCGCGGCCCGCCTGGCCGGCTCCGTAGGATCGGCTCGTGACAGGGGCGGAACGGCACACGGACAGCGGCGGCATGGCGGACGGCCTGGAGCGGCTCTGGACGCCGCACCGGATGACCTACATCTCCGGTGAGGACCGCCCGGCCGAGGGCTACGAGCAGCCGACCGGCTGTCCGTTCTGCCGGGCCCCGCAACTGCCACCGGAGGAGAGCCTGGTGGTGGCCCGCGGCGAGCACGTGTTCGTGGTGCTCAACCTCTATCCGTACAACCCTGGGCACCTGCTGGTCTGCCCCTATCGGCACGTCGCCGACTACACCGACCTGGACCTGCCGGAGACCACCGAGCTGGCGTCGTACACGCAGACCGCGATGCGGGTGATCCGCAAGGTCAGCAACGCGCACGGCTTCAACCTGGGCATGAACCAGGGCGGGGTGGCCGGCGCGGGCATCGCCGCCCACCTGCACCAGCACGTGGTGCCCCGCTGGGGCGGTGACGCGAACTTCATGCCGGTGATCGGCCGCACCAAGGTCCTGCCGCAACTGCTGCACGACACCCGCGACCTGCTGGCCCGGGCCTGGCCGTCCTGACCGTCGGCGACACGCGGGGCCCGCGCCGGTCCGGCTAGTCGGCGCGCAGCAGCGGGGTCAGCTCCGGCCAGCTCTCCACCCGGTGTACGAGCGGCAGCAGCGCCGCGCGTGCGGCGACCTGCGCCGGGCGGGGCCGGAACAGGAAGCGGTGCGGCACCGACTCCAGGTAGCCGAGCACCTCCAGCTTGTCGTCAACGAAGTGGGTCAGCCCGAGGCGCTGGGCGATCGGTGCCTTCGCCGGACGGGTACGGCAGAAGTGGACCCGCTCCACCGGGATGCCGGTGCGCGCCGGAAAGTCGTGGTGGGCCAGCCACTCCCGGGTCCGGCGTTCGGTGCTCTCCCCGCACTTGGACACCAGGTGCACCTCGTCGAACGCCGGGCCGAGCGCCGCGAGCGCGTCGAACGCCCCGTCGACAGCAGGTGTACGCAGGTAGTGCGCCCCGAAGAACGAGGTGTCGGCGTCCTCGTCGGCCGGCTCGATGAGTACGCCACCGATGTCCACGCCCAGCCTCCGCATGCGGCCGATCATGCCGCACGGGCCGGTCGGCTCGCATCCGCGATTTCGGCCTCGGGATCTGCTACGTCCGGGCCCGTGGAGGTGGCACGATCGGCCGGTGGCAGTCACGACACGGACGTTGGGACGCAGCGGCATCGAGGTCAGCGCCCTCGGTATGGGCTGCTGGGCGATCGGCGGCCCCTGGGCGGAGGGCACCCAACCGCTGGGCTGGGGTGCTGTCGACGACGAGGAGTCGGTGCGTACGGTCCGCCGGGCGCTCGAGGAGGGCGTCACCCTCTTCGACACCGCCGACACGTACGGCGCCGGGCACAGTGAGCGGGTCCTCGGCCGGGCGCTCGCCGGCCACCGGGACGAGGCAGTGATCGCCACCAAGTGGGGTTACACCTTCGACGAGGCGAGCCGACAGGCCACCGGGGAGGACGCGTCGCCCGGGTACCTGCGCAGGGCCGTGACCGACTCGCTGCGCCGGCTGGGCACCGACCGGATCGACCTCTACCAGCTGCACCTCGCCGACCTGTCGGTGCCGCGGGCGCAGGCACTGATCGGCACCTGTGAGGACCTGGTCGCCGAGGGCCTGATCCGGGCGTACGGGTGGAGCACCGACCGTCCCGACCGGGCCACCGCGTTCGGGCACTCCGCCACCTGTGGCACCGCCGTGCAACACACCCTGTCCGTGCTGCGGGACGCTCCGGAGCTGCTCGCCGTCTGCGACAAGTACGACCTGGCCAGCGTCAACCGGGGCCCGCTGGGCATGGGGCTGCTCACCGGCAAGTACGTGGCCGGGTCGGTGCTGCCCCGCGACGACGTCCGCGGGCTGACCCCCGGCTGGTTGGAGTGGTTCCGTGGCGGTCGGCCCGCGCCGGAGTGGCTGCGTCGGGTCGCCGCGGTCCGTGCCGCGCTCACCGCCGACGGGCGCACCCTCGCCCAGGGTGCGCTGGGCTGGATCTGGGCCCGCAGCGGCCGCACCATCCCGATCCCCGGCTGCCGTACTGTCGCCCAGGTCGAGGAGAACGCCGCCGCGCTGCGGTGGGGTCCGTTGCCGGCGGACCAGTTCGTCGAGGTGGAGCGCCAGCTGGCAGCCCTGCGTACCGCCGCCCTACGGGACGCCGACCGCCCACACTGGCCCAGCCCCACCCACCCCAAAATCCACCCCTGACCCACCCACCCCTGCCCCACCCCAACACCCCGCGCCCTTCCCGCCCTTCCCCCCCCCCCCCCCGCGGTCGATCAAGGAGTTGTGGTGCCCGCAAAAGGGTCACATCCTCCTGTACCGCCCACCACAAGTCCATGATCGACCGGGGAGGGTCGACCGGGGAGGGGCGGGCGGGGCGGGGCGGGGAGGGCGGGGTTACGGGAGTTGTTCTTTGCGGAACTGGTCGGCCAGGTGGGCGGGCATCGGGTCGTGGCGGACGAACTGCCGGCGGAAGGTGCCGATGCCGGCGGTCAGGGAGCGCAGCTCGACGGCGTAGCGCAGCAGCTCGGTGGCCGGCACCTCGGCGCGGACCAGGGTGCGGCCGTCGGTGTCCGGGTCGGGTTCGGTGCCGAGCACCCGGCCGCGACGGCCGGACAGGTCGCCGAGCACCGGACCCACCGAGCCGTCCGGCACCCGGATGGTGACCTCGTCGATCGGTTCCAGTAGCGCGGGCTGACCGCGGTCGGCGGCATCCCGCAGGGCCAGCGCGCCGGCGGTCTGGAAGGCCGCGTCGGAGGAGTCGACGCTGTGCGCCTTGCCGTCGACCAGGGTCACCCGCAGGTCCACCACCGGGTGGCCGGCCACCAGGCCGCGCTCCAGTTGGGCGCGGACGCCCTTCTCCACGGACGGGATGTAGGTGTGCGGCACCGCGCCACCGACGACCCGGTCGACGAACTCGAAGCCACCGCCCTGCGGTAGGGGCTCGACCTCGATGTCGCAGACCGCGTACTGGCCGTGCCCGCCGGACTGCTTGACGTGCCGGCCGTGCCCCTTCGCGGGGACGGTGAGCGTCTCGCGCAGTGACACCTTGACCGGCTCGGTGTCCAGCTCGACACCGCCGGCACGCAGCCGGTCGAGCAGCACGTCGGCGTGCGCCTCGCCCATGCACCAGAGCACCAGCTGGTGGGTCTCCGGGTTGCGCTCCAGCCGCAGGGTGGGGTCGCCGGCGACCAGCCGGGCCAGGTTGCGGGCCAGGGCGTCCTCGTCGGCGCGGCTGTGGGCGACGACCGCCACCGGCAGCAGCGGTTCCGGCATCTCCCAGGGGGCGATCAACAGCGGGTCGTCCTTGGCCGCGATGGTGTCGCCGGTCTCGGCGGTGCCCGACTTGGTGATCGCGCAGATGTCGCCTGCCACGCAGAGCGGCACCTCCCGCAGGCTGGCGCCCAGCGGGGTGTAGATGTGCCCCACCCGCTCGTCGGCGTCGTGATCGGGGTGGCCGCGTTCGGCCATCCCGTGCCCGCAGATGTGCACCGTCTGCTCGGGGCGCAGCGTCCCGGAGAAGACCCGGACCAGTGAGACCCGACCGACGTGCCGGTCGACAGTGGTCTTGACGACCTCGGCGACGAGGGGCCCGTCCGGGTCGCAGGTCAGCGGCGGACGCGGCGAGCCGTCCACGCCGGTCACCGCCGGCAACTCGTGCTCCAGCGGCGACGGGAACGCGGCGGTGAGCACCTCCAGCAGCACGTCCAACCCGACCCCGGTCTGCGCGCAGACCGGCACCACCGGGTAGAAGTGCCCCCGGGCGACGGCCTTCTCCAGGTCGTCGATGAGCACCTCGTCGCTGATCTCCTCGCCGTCGAGGTAGCGGTCCATCAGGGTCTCGTCCTCGCTCTCGGCGATGATCCCCTCGATCAGCTCGTCACGGGACTCGTCGATGGCCCGCTGGTGCTCCGGGTCGGGGTCGCGGACGTCGGCGGGCAGACCGGCGCTGTAGTCGAACACCCGGCGGGTGATCAGACCGAGCAGGCCCTCGGTGGACACCCCGTCGTCGCCGAGCATCGGCAGGTAGAGCGGCATCACGTTGTCGCCGAAGAGGCGCTGGCAGAGCGCCACCGTCTCGTCGACGTCGGCGCGGGGCTGGTCCAGTCGGGAGACCGCGACCGCCCGGGGCAGGTCGACAGCGGCGCACTCCTCCCAGAGCGCGACGGTGGCCGCGTCCATGCCACCCGCGGCGGAGACGACGAAGAGGGCGGCGTCGGCGGCCCGTAGTCCGGCGCGCAGTTCGCCGACGAAGTCGGCGTACCCGGGGGTGTCCAGCAGGTTCACCTTGATGCCGTTGTGCAGCAGCGGCGCGCAGGACAGGCTGACCGACCGCTGTTGGCGTACGGCCGCGGGGTCGTGGTCGCCGACAGTCGTGCCGTCGACCACGGCGCCGGCCCGGCCGATCGTGCCGGTCGCCGCGAGCAGGGCCTCGACAAGTGTCGTCTTGCCCGCTCCGGAGTGCCCGACGAGCACCACGTTGCGAACCCGCGCGGGTTCGGTCACCACCGGCGTGCCGCCGGTGGAACCCTTCTCATGCTTCTGCGCCATGGGGCGCACCTCCCTCAGCCGGTGGTGGGTGGCGACCGCCGCGCGACGGTAAGCGGCCCGGGGCGAGTGCGCGGCAGTATCCTCCGGTGGTCTCGTGCACAACGGGAACGGGACGGGTTGGCGGGTGAGCTGGCTCACCTTCCGGTTCGATCTCACACCCGTTGTCGGGTAGGCACAAGCCTCTCCCGGGCGGGTCGCAGGGGCGGCCGTATCGCCGGACCTGGGCGGACCGTTATCGTGGGGACCGCCATGGCGAAGATCTTCCAAGTGTCGGCCCGCGCGGGGATGACCCGCGTCGTCGAGCCGATTGCCCGCGCCCTGCTGCGCGCGGGCGTCACCCCCAATGCCGTCACCGTCGCGGGCACCGTTGGTGTGCTCGTCGGCGCGCTCGGCTTCGGTGCCCGCGGCCACCTGGTCGCGGGCGCGTTGATCGTGACCGTTTTCGCGCTCACCGACCTGCTCGACGGGACGATGGCCCGGATGAGCGGCGGCTCCACCAGGTTCGGGGCGTTCCTCGACTCAAGCATGGACCGGGTCGCCGACAGCGCCGTCTTCGGCGCTGTCGCGTACTGGCTGGCCACCCAGGGTGACCACTCCGGGGTGGCGGCGGCATTGATCTGCCTGGCCGCCGGCAGCCTGGTCTCCTACGTCAAGGCGCGGGCCGAGGGGCTCGGCATGACCTGCAACGTCGGCATCGCCGAGCGCACCGAACGGCTGCTGATCGTCGGGGTCGGCGGCATCCTCACCGGCCTGAACGTGAAGCCGGCGCTGGAAATCGCGCTCTGGCTGCTCGCCGCGGTGTCGATCTTCACAGTGGCGCAGCGGATGGCGCACGTCTACCGCCAGGCCCAGCAGCGCCAGCCGGACGGTCAGGCGTGAGCGCCGCGGTGGCGATCGGCGGCCGGGCCGCGTGAACCTCACCGAGCTCGGCTACGTCGCCGGCTGGCGGGTGGTCCGCGCGTTACCTCGGCCGTTGGTGGCAGCGGCGTTCCAGGCGGGCGCGGACCGCGCCTATCGCCGCCCGGGCGGGGGTACGGCCCGACTGCGCGCGAACCTGCGCCGGGTGGTCGGGCCGGAGCTGCCCGACGCCGAGTTGGAGGACCTCGTCAAGCGGGGGCTGCGCTCGTACGCCCGGTACTGGATGGAGGCGTTCCGGCTGCCCACGTTGAGCCGGGCGCAGATCCTGGCCGGCTTCCGACTCGACGGCGCGGACTTGCTCGCCGCCGACGTGGCCGCCGGTCGGGGTGCCGTGGTGGCGCTGCCGCACGCCGGCAACTGGGACGCCGCGGGCGCCTGGGTGGCGGCCACCGGTTGGCCGATCACCACGGTCATGGAGCGGCTCAAACCGGAGGGCGTGTACAAGCGTTTCTTCGCGTTCCGCGAGGTCCTCGGCATGGAGATCCTGCCGACCCACGGTGGGGCGCGTCCGGCGTTCGACGTGCTGCTGGACCGGTTACGCGCCGGTGCGGTGGTGCCGCTGCTGGCCGACCGGGACCTGTCCGCCCGTGGGGTCGAGGTGGACTTCTTCGGCGGGAAGACCCGGATGCCCGCCGGGCCGGCGCTGCTCGCGTTGCACACCGGTGCGCCGCTCTACGTGGCCTCGATGTGGTACGAATCGGATGCGGCGTGCGCGTCGCTCGCCGGCCCGCTGCCGGTGCCGGGGCCCGAGTCCGGGCCGCTGGACCAGCGGGTCCGGTCGCTGACCCAGCTGATCGCCGACCGTCTGGCGGCGGGTATCGCCCGACATCCGCAAGACTGGCACATGTTGCAGCGGATGTGGCTGGACCAGCGGAGGTCGGGGGACGGCACGACGCCGCCAGCCCCGGCCGCCGGCCAGCCTGAGGGGTGATGGGCACTGTGGGATGGTGTCCCACGATCACGGACAGGGGGCGCTGACGCATGCGGATCGGCATCGTGTGCCCGTACTCCTTCGATGTGCCAGGTGGGGTGCAGAACCACGTGATGGACCTGGCCGAGGCGTTGATCGCGCTCGGCCACGAGGTGAGCGTGCTCGCCCCGGCCGACGAGGACTCGCCGCTGCCGGCGTACGTGGTGTCCGCCGGTCGGGCCGTGCCGCTGCCGTACAACGGCTCGGTGGCCCGGATCGCGTTCGGCCCGGTCTCCACCGCCCGGGTCCGGCGTTGGATCATCAACGGCGACTTCGACGTGCTGCACGTGCACGAGCCGCTCACGCTGAGCCTGTCGCTGCTGGCCGTGCTCTCGGCGCGCGGCCCGGTGGTGGCCACCTTCCACACCGCGATGACCCGTTCCCGGGTGCTGGCCGCCGCCCAGGGCGTGCTGCAGATCGTGCTGGAGCGGATCACCGCCCGCATCGCGGTCAGCGCGTTGGCCCGCAAGGTGCAGGTCGAGCACATGGACGGCGGGGCGGTGGAGATCCCCAACGGGGTGGCGGTGGCCAAGTTCGCCGACGCCGAGCCGTTGCCGGGCTGGCCGGGGGAGTGCGCCCCGGGCAGCGGCGGCACCCTGGGCTTCCTGGGCCGCTTCACCGAGGCACGCAAGGGCTTCCCGGTGCTGCGTGACGCGTTCGTGGCGTTGGCCGCGACCCGGCCCGGGCTGCGGCTGCTCGTCGCCGGCCCAGGGGACCCGGACGACCTGTTCGACCAGTTCCCGGCCGAGTTGCACGAGCGGATCACGTTCCTCGGCCTGGTCACCGAACCGGACAAGGCACGGATGCTGCGCAGCGTGCACCTCTACGTGGCACCGAACACCGGCGGCGAGTCGTTCGGCATGATCCTCACCGAGGCGCTGGCCGCGGGGACCACCGTGGTCGCCAGCGACCTGGACGCGTTCCGGCGGGTGCTGGACGGTGGCCGGGCCGGTCGGCTCTTTCCCACAGGTGACCCGGTGGGGCTGCGCGACGCGGTGACCGAGCTGCTCGACGACTCGGCCGGGCGGGCCGCGTTGAGCGCGTGCGGCGATCAGGTGGTGGCGAATTTCGACTGGCCGGTGGTTGCTCGCCGTGTTCTGGAGGTATACGCAGCGGCGATCGAGGCGACCGACGGGCGGGTCATCGACCAGGAGTGGGTGGGGCTGGGCTGAGCCGGGGTGACGGATGGTGCGGACGACGACCGGGGTGACCGGTGGGGCCGCGCCCAATCGGAGGCGAAACGGAGCAGCACTACGATGCCGCACATGTGGTGGGTGGTGGCCGCGATCGTGGTCCTGGGGCTGGTCGCGGCGTACCTCGTCTGGACCGCCGGCCGGGTGGAGCGATTGCAGGGCCGTGCGGAGCTGGCGGCCCGGGCCCTCGACGCCCACCTGCTGCGCCGGGCCGCGGCGGCTGCCGTGCTGGCCGAGCGGCGCTTCGGTGTGGAGCTGTACGCGGCGGCCCGGATCGCCCTGGACGCCGGCCCGGACGAGCGGGAGGCGGCGGAGAACGACCTGACCCGGCAGCTGCGGGGCGTGCAGTTGGATCCGGGCGACGCGGACTGTGCGGCGGTCATCGCCGCCAGTCGCCGGCTCGCGCTGTCCCGGCAGGTGCACACCGACCTGGTCCGCGACGCCCGCTCGGCGCGGAGCCGGCCGCTGGTGCGGTTGTTCCGGATGGGACGGGGCCGGGAGTGGCCGCGTTACTTCGACATCGACGACCCGACACTCACCGTCCCGGCGGACGTCCCCGCCACCTGACCCGGCACTCCGCGCGGCCCCCGGCGCGGCCCGTCGGACGGGCCGGTGATCAGGGCCACAGGGCAGGCCACCGGGGGTCTGATTGGCTGTCGGTGCGGCGTTGTCGCACGCGTAGCATTTTCGCTGTCACCCCCAGCGCACGTCCAAGGAGCGATGACCCGTGCCCGAAAACACCGCCTCGAACACCGGTAGCGCCCCCGTCGTCGGCACCGCCCGCGTGAAGCGTGGCATGGCCGAGATGCTCAAGGGCGGCGTGATCATGGATGTGGTCAACGCCGAGCAGGCCAAGATCGCTGAGGACGCCGGCGCGGTAGCGGTGATGGCCCTGGAGCGGGTGCCCGCCGACATCCGCGCGCAGGGCGGGGTCTCCCGGATGAGTGACCCCGACATGATCGACGGGATCATCGCTGCGGTCTCCATCCCGGTGATGGCCAAGGCCCGCATCGGCCACTTCGTGGAGGCGCGGATCCTGCAGTCGTTGGGCGTGGACTACGTCGACGAGTCCGAGGTGCTGACCCCGGCCGACTACGCGAACCACATCGACAAGTGGGCGTTCACCGTGCCGTTCGTGTGTGGCGCGACCAACCTGGGCGAGGCGCTGCGCCGGATCACCGAGGGTGCCGCGATGATCCGCTCCAAGGGCGAGGCGGGCACCGGCGACGTCTCCAACGCCACCACCCACATGCGCAAGATCCGCCAGGAGATCGCCCGGCTGTCGTCGTTGCCGGCCGACGAGTTGTACGTCGCGGCCAAGGAGTTGCAGGCCCCGTACGAGCTGGTCAAGGAGGTCGCCGAGACCGGCAAGCTGCCGGTGGTGCTGTTCACCGCCGGCGGGATCGCCACCCCGGCCGACGCGGCGATGATGATGCAGCTCGGCGCCGAGGGCGTGTTCGTGGGCTCGGGCATCTTCAAGGCGGGCAACCCGGCCCAGCGGGCCGCCGCGATCGTCAAGGCCACCACCTTCCACGACGACCCGGACGTGCTGGCGAAGGTCTCCCGCGGTCTCGGCGAGGCCATGGTCGGCATCAACGTCGACGAGATCCCGCAGCCGCACCGCCTGGCCGAGCGGGGCTGGTGACCGACGGATGGCCGTACCCGTGATCGGTGTGCTCGCGCTCCAGGGGGACGTCCGGGAGCATCTGGCGGCGCTGTCCGCGGCGGGCGCGGACGCCCGCCCGGTCCGCCGGCCGGCGGAACTGGACGCGGTGGACGGCCTGGTCGTCCCCGGCGGCGAGTCCACCACCATCAGCAAACTCGCGGACATCTTCGAGATGCGCGAGCCGATCGACAAACGCATCGCCGACGGTATGCCGGTCTACGGCTCCTGCGCGGGCATGATCATGCTGGCGGCTGAGGTGCTCGACGGGCGACAAGACCAGCGGGGCTTTACCGGCATCGACATGACAGTGCGGCGTAACGCGTTCGGCCGGCAGGTCGACTCATTCGAGGCGCCGGTGGAGATCACCGGGGTGCCGGGGGAGCCGTTCCACGCCGTGTTTATCCGGGCGCCGTGGGTCGAGCGGGTCGGTGCCGGCGTTCAGGTGATCGGGTCGGTGACCGGCGGGCCGGCGGCCGACCGGATCGTGGCGGTCCGCCAGGGCAACCTGCTGGCCACCTCGTTCCACCCGGAGTTGACAGGTGACTTGCGCGTGCACGCGTACTTCGTGGACCTGGTCCGCACCGCCAGGTGACGGTCCGTCAGCTGGCGACCGCGTGCAGGTGGCCGGGGCGGCGGCCCGCCAACCGGTCCAGCGCGGTGGCGGTGGCGGCGTCGGCGGGCAGGTGTACGACCAACCGTTGCGCGTCGGCCTCGGCCAGCTCCACCGTCTCGTAGTTGAGGCTCAGCAGACCCACCGCCGGATGGTGGATCCGCAACAGTCCGGTACGCGTGGCGCCCACCGGTCGCCGCTGCCACCGGTCGGTGAACGGCGCGCCCACGGTGCGGGCCAGCCGCTCGGCGAAGACGTCGGTGGCGGAGTCGCCATGGCGCAGCAGGTGCAGGTCCGCGACCTGCTGGTCGGCCAGCGCCGACCACTGCGGGTAGTGCTCGCGGGCGCGTGCGTCGGTCAGCACGTACCAGACCAGGTTCGGTCGCGACCCGTCCAGGAGACCCAGTGGGCGGGCCACCAGCTCGAACGGCTCGTTCCAGGCCAGCACGTCGCCGAGCCGGTTGAGCACGTACGCCGGGGTGTCGCGCAGCGCGTCGAGCACGGCGTGGACGGTCGGCCGGACGGTGCGGGACACCGTTGGCCGGTCGCCCGAGCAGAGCTGCCGGGCGTGCTGGGCCGAGGCGAGCTGCCGCAGGTGTGCCCGGTCGGCGCTGTCCAGTAGCAGGGCGTCGGCGAGGGCGGCGAGGATCTCCGGCGACGGCCGGGTGTCGCGGCCCTGCTCCAGCCGGGTCAGGTATTCGACGCTGACCTGCGCCAACGTCGCCAGCTCGGCCCGGCGCAGCCCGGGCGTACGTCGACGGGGTCCCTCGGTGAGGCCGACCTCGGCCGGCCGTCGTGCCTCGCGGCGACTGCGCAGGAACGCGCCCAGCTCTCCGTCCATCATCGACCCAGTCTGGCAGTCGGCACCGGCCGGTGGGTGGCCCTGGCAAGGCCATCCTCGCCGCGGTCTCCCCGGCCCGTCCCGTCGCCCAGAGGATCGTGGTCATGACTAACGCACAGAGCGCAGGACCACTGCGGATCGGTCTGATCGTCGGCAGCACCCGTCCTGGCCGGCGCGGCGCCGCGATCGGCCGTTGGGCGATGGAGGTGGCCGAGCGGCACGAAATGGTACGCGCAGGGGACGCCGTCGTCACGCTAGTCGACCTCGCGGAGCAGGAGTTGCCGCTGCTCGACGAGCCGGTGCCCGCGCTGTTCGGCGACTACCGGCGTCCGCACACCCGGCGGTGGGCGGCCGTGGTGGACGCCTGCGACGCCTTCGTCTTCGTCACCCCGGACTACAACCGCTCGATACCGGCCGCGCTCAAGAACGGCATCGACTACCTGTACGCGGAGTGGGCCGACAAGGTGGCCGGGGTACTGAGTTACGGCGTGCAGGGCGGCAACCGGGCCGCCGACCACCTTGGGGCGATTCTGACCGAGGTGCGCTGCGTGGTGGTGCCGACGGGAGTGGCACTGTCGATCTTCACCGACTTCGACTTCTCCGGGGCCGACCCTGGTGATCGCAACGCCGGCCGCTTCGCGCCCGGTGACGGCAGGGAGGCGGAGCTGTCGAGGATGCTCGCCGAGGTCGTGACCTGGTCCCGAGCACTTCGCTCGGCCGACCGGCCCGGACCTGCCCGGCCCGCTGCCCGGAATGGAGTCGTTCCAGCGCTACCGGGCCGGGCTGGATGACCGATGCGACGAGCGCTCGGTGGTCGAGTGCACGGTGCTGGGTCGTACGGCTTCGCGGTCTGATTCGCTTTTCCTCGTTTCTGCCCGTTTCGGGCGGGTGTGGGGAAAGCGGTGGCGCGCGGTGCATGACAGCGACCCCGGGGACGTCGGTAGGATTGCGGAGATTCGGCAGGGCCATCTGCCCGCCACGGCTTCCACCAGGGCTGACCGGCGCCTCCGCGTGCGCCGGCGGAAGCGGGGCGTGCGCGGTGCGGTCGATGCAGACGGCGGGTAGCAACGGAGGTAGAAGATGTCCGGCCACTCAAAGTGGGCGACGACCAAGCACAAGAAGGCCGTCATCGACGCCAAGCGCGGCAAGATGTTCGCCAAGCTGATCAAGAACGTCGAGGTGGCCGCGCGGACCGGCGGTGGCGACCCCTCCGGTAACCCGACGCTCTTCGACGCCATCCAGAAGGCGAAGAAGAGTTCGGTGCCGAACGACAACATCGACCGCGCCGTCAAGCGCGGCTCCGGCCTGGAGGCTGGCGGCGCCGACTGGCAGACGATCATGTACGAGGGCTACGGGCCCAACGGCGTGGCCATGCTCATCGAGTGCCTCACCGACAACCGCAACCGGGCGGCCACCGAGGTGCGCACCGCGCTGACCCGCAACGGCGGTTCGCTCGCCGACGCCGGCTCGGTGTCGTACCTGTTCTCCCGCAAGGGCGTGGTGATCGTGCCCAAGGAGGGCACCAGCGAGGACGACGTGATGATGGCGGTCCTCGACGCCGGTGCCGAGGAGGTCAACGACCTCGGTGAGGCGTACGAGGTGGTGTCCGAGCCGACCGACCTGATCCCGGTGCGGACCGCGCTGCAGGACGCCGGCATCGAGTACGAGTCGGCCGAGTCGTCTCTCGTTCCCAGCATGAACATCCCGCTGGACGAGGAGGGCGCGCGCAAGATCTTCAAGCTGATCGACGTCCTGGAGGACTGCGACGACGTGCAGAACGTCTACGCGAACTTCGACGTCAGCGACGACGTGATGGCGGCGGTCGACGCCTGACCCGCGCGGTTGCCGCTGCCGTCCGCCGGGCCGGGCGTCCGGTGGACGTCAGCGGCCCCCGCCGCGCGCTGTCGGGCCGACCAGGGCCGGGAACGGAAAGTCGATGTCGAAGCGCTCGTCGGTGTGGACGTCCCGGTAGACCCACTGGCGCGGCCCGACCTGCTCGGCCGTCGACCCGCGGGTGTAGCCGGCCAGCGCGCTGAAGACGACGACCACGCCGCCGAAGTTGTCGCCGAACCACAGCTCTACCTGGTGCCGATCCGGCTCGACGTCGCGCTGCTGGACGTCCTGCACGACCATGCCGCCGGGCCCGACACCGTCGTACGCCTCCTGAAACCGCTGGTAGGCGGGAAGGTCCCCGGCCAGGCGTTCGACGTCGACGTCCGTGAAGACGAACGCGGCGAACTCTCGGATGCTGCCCGCCGACCGCACCGGAAACTCGGTGACCAGGATGAACGTCCGGCGCTGCTGGTCCCATCGGTAGCCGAAGACGAGCGCCTCGGTGATGTGGTTGAGCGCCGCCCGAGGGTCGCGCATCGGCTCCACCAGGCCTCCTTCGTGGATCGTGCGGACCGGCCCTCGGGCACGATATGGGCTGTCACCCGGGGATGCTATGACAGCTGATGTCGCACGGTCGTCCCCGGAATTCCGACTCATCCCGCCCGAGCGCCCACGCCGGGTCGGCACCCCGCCAGCGGGTACGCTGCCTCGGTGAGCGAGGACGTGCCGGCGGAAATGGTGGTGCACCGGTTCGCGCCGGGTGACGCGGTAGTGCGGCGGGAGGTGCTGCGCGGCGAGGTGTGGTTCGGCTGCCCGACGATCGTCGTCGAGGACTCACCCGACCTGCTCGCCCTCTACCTCCCACCGGGGGCCGAGTTCGGCTTCCCGACGGCGGGTGTCTTCCCGTGCGGGCGTCACCCGTGGGAGACCGCTGGGCACCGCTCCTGGTCCGGGCACGGCAAGCTGATGCTGCAACGCCCCGGCGAGGCGCACTCCGTCGACGTCTTCTGGACCGGCCCCGGGCGCGACTTCGCCGGCTGGTACTTCAACCTCCAGGACCCGGTACGGCGTACGGCCATCGGGGTGGACACCCTCGACCACGAGTTGGACCTGTGGTGGGGCGCGGATGCCGACCGGTATGTCTGGAAGGACGTGGAGATCTTCGCCCAGCGTCTCGTCGAGGGCCGCTACCCGGGCATGGGCGACGCCATCCGGGCCGAGGGTGACCGGATCGCGGCGCTGCTCGACGCGGGCGAGCGCTGGTGGGACCCGGCGTGGGCGAAGTGGCAGCCGGACCCTTCCTGGTCGGCGCCGCCGCTGCCCGCCGGCTGGGACCGGGTGCCGCCCGCCCGCTGAGCCCGAACGGGCGTCGGCGTCCGATCAGGACACCGACGCCCGCGGCCGAACCGTCGGCTCAGCCGATCGTCTCCCGCTCCCGCCAGGCGGTCCGCAGGGAGGTCCGGCCATTGGTGCGCAGCAGCGACCCCTCGTACACCCGAGCCCCGGCGAGCACGAACGCCCCGGCGGCGAGCAGCAGGATGACAAGCGAGACGAACGGCTCCCAGCCGGCCGCGTCACCGGTGAACAGCCGCAGTGGCATGGCCGTGGGCGACGAGAACGGCAGGTAGGACAGCACCCGCATCGCCGTGTCGTTGTCGTTCAGGAAGATCACCGCGAAGAACGGCAGCATGACAGCGAGCTGTACCGGCGTGGAGACGGCGGAGATGTCCTCCTGCCGGTTGGCAAGTGCCCCGGCCGCCGCCCACATCGCCGCGAGCAGCACGAAACCGAGCAGGAAGAACGGCACGAACCAGCCGATCGCCGGGGCGAGCAGGGTGAGCAGACCGCCGCTGTCGCCGAGTTGGAGCCCGATCACCGCCACCACCGCGATCAACGCGATCTGCGCGAACGCCAGGATGGCGCCGGCTACCACCTTCCCGGCCAGCAGCGCCCGCACCGGCACCGCCGCGACCAGGATCTCCACGATCCGGGTCTGCTTCTCCTCGACGACGCTCTGCGCGATCTGCAGACCGAACGTCTGCGAGGTGATGAAGAAGACGAACGCGAAGACGAACGGCACCAGGAACGCCACCACCGGGTCCACCGCGTCCGGGTCGAGCAACTGCACCGGCGGCGAGCTGCTCAACGCCTGGACCACGTCGGTGGGGGGCTCGTCCATCGCGAGGACCTTCGGACCGGCGACCACCGCCGCGTCCACGTCACCGTCGCGGACGGCCTGCTCGGCGGCGCGGTCGTCGGCCACCACGCGGACGTCGAGTCCGGCGTCCCGCAGCGGCCCGGCGGCCTGCTGGGTGACCGCCACCGTGTCCGGGCTACCGGAGAGCAGTGGCGGCAGGATGGTGCCCGCCGCCGCGATCAGCAGGAAGAAGAGGGTGCCGAACAGGAAGGTACGGTCGCGCAGCTTGACCCGGATCTCCCGTTCGGCGACGAGCCGGGTGGCCTGGGTGATGTTCACTGGGTGACCTCTCGGAAGATCTCGGTGAGGGAGGGGCTGACCGGGCGGAACGCGCGGACCGGACCGCGCGCCAGGGCGGCCTGTAGCACTGTCTGTTCGTCGGCGTCGGCCGGTAGGTCGAAGACGACCCGCGGGCCGTCCAGCTCGACAAGGGTCACCCCGGGTTGGTCGCGTACCCAACCGGCGTCGGTAGCCACCACCAGCTCGTAGCGGGGCACTGTGTACGAGTCACGTAGCTGCTGTCGGCTGCCGGCGGCCCGGATCACCCCGTCCCCGATGATCACCAGGTCGTCGCAGAGGCGTTCCACGACGTCGAGCTGATGGCTGGAGAAGAGCACCGGTGCGCCGGCCGAGGCCCGTTCCCGCAGCACTGTGACGACGGTGTCGACGGCGAGGGGGTCGAGGCCGGAGAACGGCTCGTCGAGCACCAGCACCTCGGGGTCGTGCACAAGCGCTGCCGCGATCTGCGCGCGTTGCTGGTTGCCCAGCGACAGCGTCTCCAGCAGGTCGTCGCCGCGTTCACCGAGACCGACCCGGTCCAGCAGGGTGTCGGTGGCCCGCCGGGCGGCGGGTGCGTCCAGGCCGTGCAGCCGGCCCAGGTAGGTCACCTGCTCCCGAGTGGTCATCTTGGGGTAGAGGCCGCGTTCCTCCGGCATGTAGCCGAAGCGTCGCCGGTCCTGCCGGGTCAGCGGGGCACCGCCCCAGCTCACCTCGCCGGCGTCGGAGGCGAGCACGCCCAGGATGATTCGCATGGTGGTGGTCTTGCCGGCGCCGTTGGCGCCCACGAAGCCGGTCATCCGGCCGGCGGCCACCTCGAAGGACACGTTCTTGAGCACCTGCCGGTCGCCGAAGCTGCGGTCGATGCCGTCGAGACGAAGCGTTCTGGTCACGCACCCACGCTAGATCGAATCTCCGGCCCCGCCGTCCGCCCGGTGGGTGAGCGGCGGGTCCGCCGCGCGACGGACGGCGCTCAGCCGCCGGGCCGGACCACCCCGTTCTCGTAGGCGAACACCACCGCCTGCACCCGGTCGCGCAGGCCGAGTTTGGCAAGCACCCGACTCACGTGGGTCTTCACCGTCGCCTCGCCCAGGTGGATGGCGGTGGCGATCTCCGCGTTGCTCGATCCGGCGGCGAGGAGCACAAGCACCTCCCGTTCCCGTGGTGTCAGCCCGGCCAGCGCGGCGTCCGCCTCCGGCCCCCGGTGGGCGGTGCCCGCCGGGTCTCCGGGTCGGGCGAATGTGGAGATCACCCTCCGGGTGATCTCCGGAGCGAGCAGACCATCGCCCCTGGCCAGCACCTGGATCGCCTCGATCAGCTCCTCCGGTGTGCCGTTCTTCAACAGGAACCCGCTGGCCCCGGCCCGCAGCGCGGCGAACAGGTAGTCGTCGCGGTCGAAGGTCGTGAGGATCAGCACCGCCGGCCCACCGGGCCCGTCGGCGGTGATCTGCCGGGTCGCCTCCAGGCCGTCCATCCGGGGCATCTCCACGTCCATGAGTACGACGTCGGGGCGGGTGGCTCGGGCCATGGCGACGGCCCGTTCACCGTCGGCGGCCTCGCCGACCACCTCGATGTCGTCCTCCACCTCGAGGATGACCCGGAAGCCGGTGCGGACGAGGTGCTGGTCGTCGGCGAGCAGCACCCGGATGGGCTGACCCGGGCCCGACCTCTGGTGGGCTGGCGTGGCGCTCATGCCGCGTGTCCCGTGCCGACGGCTGGCTCCCGCACGACGGCTGGCTCCCGGTCGTGGTGCGGCTCCCGTTCCGCGTCGGCCAGCGGCTCGGCCGTCGCCAGCGGGAAGCGGGCGCGTACCCGCCATCCGCCGCCGGCTCGGGGCCCGGCCTCCAGGTCGCCGTTGTGCGCGCCTACCCGTTCGCGCATCCCGATCAGGCCCAGCCCGACGGCGTTGACCCGGCCGCCGGCTCGCCCGTTGTCCGTCACGTCGACCTCCACCTCCCGGGCCAGGTAGCGGACCCGCACGTCCAGCAGGTCCGCGCCGGCGTGCTTCAGGGTGTTGGTCACCGCCTCCTGCGTGACCCGGTACACCGCCTGGGAGACCGATTCGGGCAGCGTGACGGGTGCGCCGTACACCCCGAGGGTTGCCGTCAGGCCCGCGGCCCGAGCGCGCTCGACCAGCTCACCGATCCGGTCGACGTCGCCGCCGGCCGGCGGCCCGGCGTCGGCCGCGCCGGGGGTCCGCAGCACGCCGAGCATCCGGCGCAGCTCGTCGACAGCGGTGCGGGCGCTCTGCTCGATGGCGCTGAGCGCGGTGCGGGCCTTGCCGGGATCGCGGTCGAACACCCGGCGGCAGGCGGACGCCTGCACTCCCATCACCGACACGTGGTGGGCGACCACGTCGTGCAGCTCCCGGGCGATCCGGACCCGTTCGCCGAGCACCGCCCGTTCCCGGGACTCGGCCTGCGACCGACGCAGGTCCTCGGCCTGGGTACGCAGCTCGTGTTCGCGGCGCGCGGCCACCCAGGCGGTCTCACCGAAGAAGTACGCGAAACCGAGCGTCAGCAGGTTGACAAGCACTCCGGTGACCATGGCGGCGAGCACGGGTGGCACCGGACCGACCGCCTCGTCGAAGGCGTCGGCGGGAATGTGGTCGATCATCACGGCGTAGTAGATGCCCAGCCAGGCGAACATGGTGGCGATCACGCCGAGCCGCACCTGGCGGGCCCGCTGATGATCCGTGCCCCAGGCACCGGCGGTGTAGAGCGCGCAGAACAGCGCCCAGGCGGAGAACTGGGTCTCCGGGGCCGAGCGTGCCTGCGCGGCGATGAACACCACGGCGACGACCAGCAGGGTGGCGACCGGCCAGCGTCGTCGCCAGACCAGCGGCAGCGTCACCGTGACGGTCCAGAACAACTGCTCCGGCCCGGACGGCGGCGGGCCCAGCAGGAACGCCCCCGTGCTGCGCGCCAGGGTGAGGCTGACCAGGGCCAACCCGGTCACCGCCAGCCCGATCCACAGGTCGTTGCGGCGCTGCTGGGTGGTGGGGCCCGGTCGGCGCCAGTCGTCTCGCGGTGCCACGGTCATCCAGGAACGATGCCACGCCGCCCGCGCCGCCGGTCGAGCGGGCGACCCGTGCCGGCGGGTCCGGTGAGCGGGCGGCGGCCCGACGCGGGTACGCGCCGGGCCGCCTGCTCTGGTGTCGCTCATGAGGTCGTCTGCTGGCGGGTCTTCCGGGCGGTGTCGACCAGGTCCCAGACCACGATCGCGACCGCGCCCACCGCGATGGCCAGGCCGAGGGAGTGCCGGTTGTCCGCCTCCGCCACCCAGCTCAGGCGCTCGGCCAGGGCCGGGTTGAGCAGGCGGTCGGAGAGCGCCAGCCACGCCACCGGCACCGTGAACGCCAGGTCGAGCAGCAGCTTGGTGCCGAACAGGGCCCAGGTCCAGCGCCCGATCCGGTACTTGACGACCTCGAAGATCACGCTGGCGACCAGCACGACGATGAGCGCCGGCAGCCAGAAGGACCACAGCGCCGGGTCGAGGATCGGGATGTTGCCGCCGTCGGTCTCGTGCACCCAGGAGTTGTAGTGCTGGAAGGGCAGGTAGCCGATGGTGAGCACCAACATGACCACCGATGCGATGGTGTCGGCGAGGGGGATGCGCCGGTGCGCCGGGGCGTCGGGCAGTTGGTCCACAGTCCACTCCGGCAGGTCCACCGCCGTCTGGGTGCGCTCGATGATGGCGAAGGTCAGGGTGAGCCAGAAGGCGATCTGCACGGCCACCTGTATGGCCGCGACGATGCCCGGCCCGATGGCCCCGAAGCCCTTTCCTTCGGCCGCCTCGACCACTGTGACGATCGTGCCGACGAGCGCCGGGATGAAGCTGAGCAGCAGCTTCAGCAGTCGCAGCCAGAGCAGGTAGTAGGTCGGGCCGATGAGCTGTAGCCGGCGGTCGGCGTACCGGGCGGCCAGCACGTCGGGGTTGCCCAGCTCGGTGAGCACCTCCCGTTCGGCGGTGGCGGGGTCCGCGCCACCGTCGGTCCGGCCCTCGATCATGTCGTCGATGGAGGCCCGCAGCTCGGTGGCGATCTCGTCGCGACGCTGGGCGGGCACCGAGCGCAGGGTGGCGGCGAGGTAGCGGTTGGTCAGGGTGTTCATCGGTTCACTCCTTGGATCAGCCCGGCGATGGAGGCCTGCACGGTGGCGAGGTCGTCGAGCAGCCGGCTCAGCATCGACTCGCCCTCGTCGCTGGTCCGGTAGAACTTGCGCGGCCGGTTCTCCTCGGTGTTCCACTCGCTGGTCAGCAGCCCCTGGTCCTCCAGCCGGCGCAGCAGCGGGTAGAGCGTGTTGGCGTCCACCGGGAAGCCGTGGTCGGTGAGCCGTTGCAGTAGTGCGTAGCCGTAGTCCGGTCGGCGTAGCGCGACCAGGCTGGCCACCACGACGGTGCCTCGACGCAACTCCTGCAGGTGCGTCCGTAGAACGTCCTCGCTAACCATGTGTCACACCATACTGTGTGCCACACAGTGTTGTCTACGCCGATAACAACGTATCTGGCGCGGCATGCGCGAACGGGGCGCCCGGTCGACACCGGACGCCCCGCCCCAGACGCTGCTCAGCAGGTCCCGCCCTGCCGGAAGTTCCGCTCGACGTAGCTGGCCAGACCGACCTGGAAGTAGCCCACACCCGGCCGGATCGGGTGCCCGGTGAACAGCTCCACCCGCGAACCGAGCCGGACCAGGTACGCCTCGGCGGTCCCCGCGTCGTTGCGGATCAGCGCGCCCCGCGATCCGTAGATCGCCTCCAACTCGTCGAAGGACATACCAACCGAGGCCCCGGCGGGGGAGCGCGGCGGCGCGGTGGCGGTGCCGACCTCCACCAGTCGGCCGTCGCGGAAGGCCAGCAGGAGCACGCCGGCCCAGGAACCGGCCACGCCGGCGTTCACCACTCCGGCGCAGCCCGGGGCGGTCCAGTCGATCCGCCCGGCCGCGGTCAACGCCGCCAGGCTGGCGCCGATCCGGTACACCCCGGCGCCGCCGACGCCGAGCACCCGCGGGTGACCGTGCTCGGTGGTCATCGCGGCGGCGTACGGGGCACGCGCCGAGGCTGGCGCGGTGTTGCCGGCCGCCGCTGCCGCCGGGGCCGGACCGGCGACGGTAAGTGTGCCGGACGCCAGCGCGGCGGTGGCGGTGAGGACGATCCAGAGACGGTTCATGGTGGCTCCTTCGGTGATGGGTCTCCTGCCCTGTTAGTCACCGCGCGGTGGCCAATGGTTCGTCGGGTTGCCGACCGAGCCGGTCTACTGTGCAGAGAAACGCCTACCGACAGTGCGGCGGGGGTGACACGGTGACCGCTCCGCTGCGGATCGGGCCCTACGCCGTCGAACGGCTGCTGGGCGTCGGCTCGTTCGCAACCGTCTGGTTGGGCTACGACCCGGCGCTCGACGCGCACGTGGCGATCAAGGTCCTGGCCGAGAACTGGAGCCACGACCTGCGGGTCCGGGAACGCTTCCGCGACGAGGCCCGACTGCTGCGGCAGTTGGAGCACGAGCGGCTGGTCCGGGTACACGCCGTCGGTGAACTGCCCGACGGCCGGCCGTACGCGGTGCTGGCCTGGGCGGACGGGGGCAGCCTGCGGGACCGGCTGGCCAGCGGCCCGATGCCCGGCCCGACGGCGCTGCGCCTGCTCGGCGAGGTCTGCGCGGGCGTGACAGTGCTGCACCGGCACGGCGTCGTCCACCGCGATCTCACCCCGGGCAACATCCTGTTCCACTCCACCGGCGCGGGCACCGGCACCGAGCGCGTCCTGATCGCCGACCTCGGTCTCGCCAAGGCGTTGGCCACGGCCTCCGGCCTCACCGCACCGGCCGGTACCCCCGGCTACATGGCACCGGAGCAGGACGATCCGGGCGCGATTGTCGACGCCCGCGCCGACGTGTACGGGCTCGGCCGGCTCGGCATCCGGCTGCTCGCCGCCGATCCCCACGGCGTCCCGCCCGACCCGCCCCGACCGGGCGGCGTCCTGCGACTGCGCGCCGGCGTACCGGCACCGGTGGCGGCGGTGCTCCTGCGGGCCACCGCCCACCGGCCGGCCGACCGGTACCCGGACGCCGCAGCGCTGCACGCCGCGCTGAACCGGGCCACCAACCCGGTGCGGCAGTCGCCGCGACCGGTACCGGTGACCCGTCGCCGCCACCGGTTGTCGCTGGCCGTGGCGGTGGTGGCGGCCGTCGTGGTGGTGGGTCCCGAGCCGGGCGGCGTCGGGGCCGGGCCGCCCGGTGGTGGCACGTACACCGCCGGACCGCTCAGCGTGACACTGCCGGACGGCTGGTCGGCGACCGGTACGGCCTGGGCCGGTCAGTACGGCGCCGACGGCGAAGCGGATCCGGCTCTGGTGATGTCGCCGCAGCCCCGCCGGTGGGCCGCCGATCCCCGGGTGCCCGGCGCGTTCGTCGGCGTCTCCGTCAGCGTGGCCGCGCGCACCACACCCGCCGGGTTCCTGGCCGAACGCACGCACGGGGACTGCGCCGACACGGCGGCGCGCACCACCCGGCAGGCCGGCGTCGAGTGGACAGTGGTGACCTACCGCTGCGACCGGGGCCGGCCGCGGATCGTCGAGGCCGCCGGGCGGCATCCCCGCCGCGCCGCTCTGCTGTACGCGCAGATCGTGCCACCCGTGGACGGTGCACCCGACTTCGTGGACGTTCTGCTCGCCGGCGTACGCCTGCGGTAGGTGCGGCTGAACGCGCCCGGCCGCCGCAGGTGTGTAGCTGTCCCGGTGGCGGAGAATCATGAGCCGGTGACCGGTGGCACCATCCCCGGGTCAGCGGACCACCACCGTGATGGTGTACGCCCGGTCCGGCTGCGGGATCGTGACGTCGACAGTGCCGGGGCGGACGAACCTGATGTCCACCACCCCTGCCTCGTAGTGCTGGCTGACCAGTTCCGGACGGTCCACAGTTACCAGGCCGGGGCCGATGCCCTGGATCCGGAGCACCGCGCCGGTGGCGAAGCAGAGCGAGCCCAACAGGCTGAGCTCGGTCTCGGCAAGTGGCAGGTCGTAGCGGACCGCGCCCTGACACGCGGCGGGCGCGTCGGTCGACGGGGGAGTCGTTCGGGGCGTACCCCTCCCGATCGTCGGTGTGGGCGGCATCGGCACGGGCCGCCCGGCTGTCGACGGCGGCCGGGACGGCGACCCGACGGGGTGGGATGTCGCCGGAGGTGTCGTCATCGGCGTCGCCGGTTTCGGTGGTGTCGACGCTGACGTCGACGGGGGCGGCCGGCCGGGTTGGACGGGCAGCGGCGAGACCGCGTCGCTGCCGCAGGCGGTGACCGCCACGGTGGCCGCGACCGCGATGACGGCACCGGTGACGGCACGGCGCAGCGAGATCATCGCGGCCCGCTCCCTGGTCATCACCGCCGACCGACCGGCTCAGCCCTGGTCGACGCCGAGCCGTTGCCGCACCTGCCGGCGGGCCAGGTGCAGCCGGGACTTCACAGTGCCCACCGGCACGTCGATGAGTGCGGCGATCTCGGGATAGCTCAGCCCCAGGACGTCGCGCAGGGCCACCACCTCGGCCAGCTCGGGGTGGACCGCGTCGAAGGCGTCGAGCAGGTCGAGGCGGGTGCCGGCGACCACGCTGGTCCGCCGCGGGTCGGCCCGGTCCGGGACGGGCACCCCGCCGGCCTCCAGCCGGCAGCGGCGGCGCAGCGCGCGGTACGTCGAGCGGGCCCGGTTGGCGGTCAGCCGGTGCAGCCAGGTGCGGAACGAGGAGCGTCCCTCGAACCGGGTGATGCCGTTGGCCAGCGCCAGCAGGGTGTCCTGGCAGGCCTCCTCGGCGTCCTCCCGGTTGGGCAGGAACCGGGCGCACAGCCGCAACACCTCGGGGCGTACCGCGAGCAGCAGGGCGTCCAGAGCCGCCGGGTCGCCGCGTGCGGCGGACCAGGCCAGCGCGTCGATATCGTTCGCGTCGGGCATGCCGGGTGTCCAATGCTCGCCGGTGCCGATCCCCGAGCGTACGACCGGCGCGGCCGGTGTGCCCCGGTACGGTCCGGCACCCGACCCGGACCGGCGCGCTACTCGAAGCGCGACACGTCCCCGGCGCCCCGGCGCAGAATCTCCGGCTCGGGCCCGGACAGGTCGATCACGGTCGTCGGTTCCTTGCCGCAGTCGCCGGCGTCGAGCACCGCGTCGAGCTGGTGGTCGAGCCGTTCCTTGATCTCCCAGCCCTGGGTCATCGGCTCGTCGTCGCCGGGCAGGACCAGCGTGCTGGACACCAGCGGCTCGCCCAGCTCGGCCAGCAGCGCCTGGGTGACGGTGTGCCGGGGCACCCGGACGCCGACGGTCCGCTTCTTCGGGTGCAGCATCCGGCGCGGCACCTCCCGGGTGGCCGGCAGGATGAACGTGTAGCTGCCCGGGGTGGACGCCTTGACCAGGCGGAAGACCGAGTTGCTGATCTGGACGAACTGGCCGAGCTGTGCGAAGTCCCGGCAGACCAGGGTGAAGTGGTGCCGGTCGTCGAGCTGGCGGATCTGGCGGATCCGGTCCAGCCCGTCCTGGTTGCCCAGCTGGATGCCGAGCGCGTAGCAGGAGTCCGTCGGGTAGGCGACCAGCCCACCGCCGCGGATCAGGTCGGCGACCTGGCCGATGATCCGGGGTTGCGGGTTCTCCGGGTGAACGTCGTAGTACCTGGCCATGTTGCGAGCCTAGGCGCATTCTTCGTGCGGACCGGACGCGGGCCCGGGGTGGATCCTGAGCGGGGTTCGCGGTAGGCGACCGGTGCCCGCCAGGAAGCCGGAAGGAAGCGCTATCTTGCGATCCCAGCGTCGAGCACTGCCAGGTCGTGGATGGATGGGTCGGTGACCGATGAGCGACTTCGGGATTCTGGTGGGTCGGGTGGAGGGTGCTGTCGATCTGCCTCGCTTGCTTGAGGAGGTGGGGGAGACTCTGGGCGTCCGCCTTCGGGAGATGCCCGAGGGTAGTCGCCGGTTCTGGGGCGAGTTGGGTGATCACCGCGTCTATGTGAACGACGAGTTCGATGTGAACGGCGTCGACGAGCCCACCGAGCCTTACCAGAGTCATCCCTACGAGATCATCGTCGACGCGGCCGATGATGTGGACGGAAAGTCAATTGCGGTCCGTCTCTACGAAGTCATGAAGGGATCTGGTGAGTATCAACTAATTCTGCTGAATGAAGGATTGTTCCTCGGTTCGACCCACTTCCCGGAGGAGGAGTGGTGAAGCCCTGGCCCGAAGTGGTGTGCCAGGCCACCGAGGCCGTCCGCGGAGTCCTGCCCAGATGATCGAGAGTTGACATGCCGTGACCGCGCTCAGTCGCGCCACTCGTCCTTGAAGGTGGACGGGTAGGTGCCCTCGGGCAGTGCCGGGCGCAGCGCTGAGTAGACCTGCTCGGCTGCGACGTCGGTGTAGTCATCGAAGGTCTCCGCTGCCTGCAGCCACCAGCCGCCACCGGCGAGATGGTCGACCCGCACGAACGCGCCGGTCTTGCGCAGTCGTTCGGCGCCACCCAGGCGCCGTGCCATCGACTCGGAAATGATCGTGATCCACGAATAGCCAGGCAGAGTGTGTTCCACGGATCGCACCGTCTCCGACGAGTGCAGATAGAGCGCGTACTCGAGCCCGGTCTTGAGCCTCACGCCGTAGCTGATGCCGACCATGCCGAAGAGCGCACCGTGCTCGGCGGCCCGACGCAGCAACGCGTGCGCCCGCTCGCTGAACCTGACAAAGACGGCCCGGGGCAGCGTGATTCCGAGCACCGCTCGTCGCCGGCCGTCCATCGGGTACTGCCAGAACTCCACCTCGAGTGACCCCTCGTCGAGCACAGCCACCCCAGGGGTCCCTTGACCGTCGGCAGCACCGACACGCAGGTACTGGAAGTCGTGCGTCCGCCAGTCGACCTGCCCGACGAACGACCGCCATTCCTCGTCGTTGAAGAAGGGAAGTTGCCATGATCGCTGCTCGTCGCCGTCCGCCGCCCCGATGACCGCCTCGATCCCACAGGTGCCTCCGCGAGCTGCCCCGGCGAGCGCATCGGATGGCAGGATTTCGGCAAAGAAGTTCCGAGCTGATTCAAACCATTCCTGGACGACGCGTCCCTTCTCGTTGTCGCCGTCGGGGAGGTCGATGGTGAGCAGGAGGTCGACGCTTTCCGGCCGCTTCCAGGGCCGACCATCCGAGTTGGTCCTGGGCGAGGACGGCTGGTCGGCAGCGTCTTCGCTTTCGTCCTGGAAACCCAGCGCCTTTCGGGAGTCACGGTCCGCCTCGTGGGCGGCGCCGAGCGCCAGGTTGATCGCCAGTCGTTCCTCGAAGTCATCCTCGCCGTCGATGCCGAACGCCCGGTACAGCTGGATGCCGTCGTCAGGGCCGCTGCGGACCTCGATCCGCCCGTCCACGTCGAAGTAGCTGGACGCCGTCACACAATCCTGCTCGAAGATGCTGTTGGGACCGGCCACCACGGGCTTGTTCACGATGCGGGCCAGCTCGTACGGATTCGCGAGGAGTTGCTCCAGCCGGTTCTGGGCACGTCGCGCCCCCGCCGGGTCATCGGGCTCGAAGATCCACACCCAGATCTCCTGCGGATGCCCGTCCCAACAGATGAGTTCGGGGCCGGGACGCTCGTCGTGGAGGTCACATGTCAGCAGAGCGTCCGGGAAGCGTCTCCGTAGCTCCGCTACGCGCGTGGCGAGCCCGCCCGCATATGCCGCATGGACCGAAATGTCCCAACCGCTCATTGCCGCTCCTCAGCGCAGTTCGCCGAACATACGACCGGGCGCGACGGACGCGGCCCCTGCCACCCGTACCGCCGTAGGTGCGCTGCCACGTCGCCAGGGTCGCACCCTAATCGATCATGGCCGAACGTCTGCCGTCAGGGCCGCGGAGCCGTCCGAGGGTTCGTGCTGGCGAGCCGGGAGCGGCCGTGAAGATCGCTGGACGAGACGCGGGCCACGACCCTCGGCGCGGCCGGTGGAGCCGTCGAGATCACCTCGGTAGGGTAGGTCCCGGTCGGCTCCGACCACCAAGATCCACACCGCCGGGGGGCGCCAGGCATGGCCGATTCGTTCGCGCATCTGCACGTGCACACCGAATACTCGATGCTCGACGGAGCGGCCCGCCTCAAGGACCTGTTCGCCGAGGCCAACCGGCTGGGCATGCCGGCGGTGGCGATCACCGACCACGGCAACATGCACGGCGCGAACGACTTCTACAACCAGGCGATGGCCGCCGGGATCACCCCGATCCTGGGCGTCGAGGCGTACGTGGCGCCGGAGTCGCGCTATCACAAGGCGCGGGTCAAGTGGGGTCGGCCGGAACAGAAGAGCGACGACGTCTCCGGTAACGGCGCGATCACCCACAAGACCATGTGGGCGAAGAACGCGCAGGGGTTGAAGAACCTGTTCACCCTCAACTCGCGGGCGTCCATGGAGGGGCACTACGTCAAGTGGCCCCGGATGGACATGGAGTTGATCGCCGAGCACGCCGAGGGGATCATGGCGACCACCGGTTGCCCGTCCGGGGCGGTGCAGACCCGGCTGCGGCTGGGTCAGTTCGACGAGGCGCTCAAGGTCGCGGCGAGCTACCAGGACATCTTCGGCAAGGACAACTACTTCCTGGAGATCATGGATCACGGCCTCTCCATCGAGAGCCGGGTCCGTGAGGGGCTCACCGAGATCGCCCGCAAGCTGGACATCCCACCGGTCGTCACCAACGACTCGCACTACACCCACGAGGCGCAGGCCACCGCGCACGACGTGCTGCTCTGCGTGCAGACCGGCAGCAACATCGACGACCCCAACCGGTTCCGGTTCGAGGGTGGCGGCTACTTCGTCAAGAGCGCCGACCAGATGCGCGCTGTCGACTCCTCCGAGCTGTGGCAGCAGGGCTGCCGCAACACCCTGCTGGTCGCCGAGAAGGTCGACCCGAAGGGCATGTTCGAGTTCCACAACCTGATGCCGCGCTTCCCGGTGCCCGAGGGGGAGACCGAGGAGTCCTGGTTCCGCAAGGAGACCTTCGCCGGGCTGGGCCGCCGCTACCCGAACGGCATCCCGGAGGGGCACGTCGTCCAGGCCGAGTACGAGCTGGGCGTCATCAACCAGATGGGCTTCCCGTCGTACTTCCTCGTGGTCGCCGACTTCATCCAGTGGGCCAAGAGCCAGGGCATCTCGGTGGGTCCGGGCCGTGGTTCGGCCGCCGGCTCGCTCGTCGCGTACGCGCTGGGCATCACCGACCTCGACCCGATCCAGCACGGTCTGATCTTCGAGCGGTTCCTGAATCCCGAGCGGGTCTCGATGCCGGATGTCGACATCGACTTCGACGAGCGTCGGCGCGGTGAGGTGATCAAGTACGTCACCGACAAGTGGGGTGAGGACAAGGTCGCCCAGATCGCCACCTTCGGCACGATCAAGGCGAAGGCCGCGATCAAGGACTCGGCTCGGGTGCTCGGTTTCCCGTACGCGGTCGGCGACCGGATCACCAAGGCGATGCCGCCGGCGGTGATGGGCAAGGACATCCCGCTCACCGGCATCTTCGACGCCAAGCACCCCCGCTACGCCGAGGCCGGCGAGATCCGCGGCCTGTACGACTCCGACCCGGACGTCCGCAAGGTGATCGACACCGCGAAGGGCATCGAGGGGCTGATCCGGCAGACAGGTGTGCACGCCGCCGGCGTCATCATGTCCGCCGAGCCGATCATCGAGCACATCCCGTTGATGCGCCGGGACGCCGACGGGGCGATCATCACGCAGTTCGACTACCCGACGTGCGAGTCGCTCGGGCTGTTGAAGATGGACTTCCTCGGCCTGCGCAACCTGACGATCATCGACGACGCCGTCAAGAACATCGAGCTGAACCACGGTTTGAAGCTCGACCTGCTGGCCCTACCGCTGGACGACCCGGCCGCGTACGAGCTGCTGGCCCGCGGTGACACCCTTGGCGTGTTCCAGCTCGACGGTGGGCCGATGCGCTCGCTGCTGCGGTTGATGAAGCCTGACAACTTCGAGGACATCTCCGCCGTCCTGGCCCTGTACCGGCCCGGTCCGATGGGCGTCGACTCGCACACCAACTACGCGCTGCGCAAGAACGGCCTCCAGGAGATCACCCCGATCCACCCGGAGCTGGAGGAGCCGCTGCGGGAGATCCTGGCACCCACCCACGGCCTGATCGTCTACCAGGAGCAGGTGCAGCGCGCCGCGCAGATCCTCGCCGGTTACACCCTCGGTCAGGCGGACCTGCTGCGTCGGGCCATGGGTAAGAAGAAGAAGGAGATCCTCGACAAGGAGTTCATCCCGTTCCGGGACGGCTGCCGCGAGCGCGGCTACTCCGACGAGGCGATCCAGGCGGTGTGGGACGTCCTGGTGCCCTTCGCCGGCTACGCCTTCAACAAGGCGCACTCCGCCGCGTACGGTCTGGTCTCCTACTGGACGGCGTACCTGAAGGCGCACTACCCGGCGGAGTACATGGCCGGGCTGCTCACCAGTGTCGGCGACGACAAGGACAAGATGGCGCTCTACCTGTCCGAGTGCCGCCGGATGCGCATCCAGGTGCTGCCACCGGACGTGAACACCTCGGCCGGGCCGTTCACCCCGGTCGGTAAGGACATCCGCTTCGGCCTGGCCGCTGTGCGCAACGTCGGCGCGAACGTGGTCGCCTCGATCATGCGGTGCCGCCAGGAGAAGGGCGACTACACCGACTTCTACGACTTCCTGTCCAAGGTGGACGCGGTGGTCTGCAACAAGAAGACGATCGAATCGCTGATCAAGGCGGGCGCGTTCGACTCGCTCAACCATCCCCGCAAGGGGCTGCTCGCGGTGCACGCCGACGCCATCGACGCGTACGCCGATGTCAAGCGCAAGGAGGCGGTCGGCCAGTACGACCTGTTCGGCGCGGGCTTCGGTGACGCCGACACCGGCAGCACCACGGTGATGCCGACCATCGGCGACAGCGAGTGGGACAAGCGCGACAAGTTGGCGTTCGAGCGGGAGATGCTCGGCCTGTACGTCTCCGACCACCCGCTGTTCGGCCTGGAGCACATCCTCGGCGCGGCGGCCGACACCACCATCGCGTCCCTCGCCGAGGACGGCGCGGTGCCCGACGGGGCTGTCGTCACCCTGGCCGGCATCCTCTCCGGGGTGCAGCGCCGGGTCACCAAGCAGGGCCGCGCCTGGGCGTCGGCCACCCTGGAGGACCTGGCCGGTGGTGTGGAGACGCTGTTCTTCCCCAACACCTACGAGGTGATCGGGCAGTACATCGCCGAGGACGCCATCGTGGTGGTCAAGGGCCGGGTGGACCGCCGCGACGACACCCCGCGGATCATGGCGATGGACATGTCCATGCCGGACGTCAGCACCAGCGCCACCAACAAGCCGGTCACCCTCACCATCCCGGTGCACCGCTGCACGCCGCCGCTGATGGAGAAGCTCAAGGAAACGCTTGTGCTGCACCCCGGCGACACCGAGGTGCACGTCAAGCTGCTCAACGGCGGCCGTACCACCACCCTGCGGCTGGGTCCGTTCCGGGTGGCGGCGACGACAGCGCTCATGGGCGACCTGAAGAGCGTCCTCGGCCCTGCCAACGTGGGCTGACCAGGCCAGGCCACGGCCCGGCCCGTCGCCGCCGGCGCGCCTCGTCGATCATGGAGTTGTGGTGGGTGACAAAGCGCCCATCGTTGCGCTTAACGGGCACCACAACTCCATGATCGACGGAGCTGGTGGGGGCCTTGCGGCTCAGGCCCGGTCGGGGGCGCTGATCTCCCGCAGTTGGCCGTCGGCCAACCGCAGCCAGCGCTGCACGCCGATCTCGGCGAGGAACCGTTCGTCGTGGCTGACCACCACGAACGCACCCTGGTACGCGGACAGCGCGCTCTCCAGTTGGGCGACGCTGACCAGGTCCAGGTTGTTCGTCGGCTCGTCGAGCAGCAGCAGTTGCGGCGCCGGCTCGGCGCAGAGCACACACGCGAGCGTGGCGCGCAGCCGCTCCCCGCCGGAGAGCACCCCGACCGGCAGGTTGACCCGGCTGCCCCGGAACAGGAACCGGGCCAGCAGGTTCATCCGCTTGGCGTCCGGCAGGCTCGGCGCGTACGCGGCGAAGTTCTCCGCCACCGAGCGGTCGAGGTCCAGCAGGTCCAGCCGCTGCGACAGGTACGCGATCCGCCCGTCGCCGCGCTTCAGCTCGCCACCGGACGGTTCGAGGTCGCCGTTGATCAGGCGCAGCAGTGTCGACTTGCCGGCGCCGTTCGCCCCGGTGAGCGCGATCCGTTCCGGCCCTCGGATCACCAGGTCAGCGCCGTCGCCGCCGAACAGCTCCCGGTCGTCGAAGCGGGCCCGCATCCCCTGGCCGGAGAAGACAGTGCGCCCGCCCGGAACGGTGGTGTCCGGCAGATCCACTGTGATCCGGTCCTCGTCGCGGACCGCCCGCCCGGCCTCGTCGAGTCGGGCCCTGGCCTGACCGAGCCGGCCGGCGTGCGTTTCCTGCGCCTTTCCCGCCGACTCCTGCGCGCTGCGCTTGAGCCCGCCGGCCACGATCCGGGCCAGGCCGGCGTTCTTCAGGTTCTTGGCGGCGTTGCTGGCCCGCCGGTCGGCACGCTCGCGAGCCTGCTGCATCTCCCGCTTCTCCCGCTTGACCTCCTGCTCGGCGTTGCGCAGGTTGCTCTCGGCCACCTCCCGCGCCGCCTGCACCGCCTCGGTGTACGCGGTGAAGTTGCCCCCGTACCAGTTGATCTCGCCTCGTTCCAGCTCGGCGATGCGGTCCATCCGGTCCAGCAGCTCCCGGTCGTGGCTGACCAGCAGCAGGCACCCCGACCAGTCGGTGAGCACGTCGTAGAGCTTGTGCCGGGCCGCCAGGTCCAGGTTGTTCGTCGGCTCGTCCAGCAGCAGTACGTCCGGGCGGCGCAGCAGCTGCGCCGCCAGCCCGAGGGAGACCACCTGGCCGCCGCTGAGGGTGTGCAGCCGTCTGTCGAGTTCCAGGTCGCCGAGGCCGAGCCGGTCCAGTTCGGCGCCGGTGCGCTCCTCGATGTCCCAGTCGTCGCCGATGGTGGCGAAGTGCGCCTCGCTGGCGTCGCCGGCCTCGATGGCGTGCAGCGCCGCGATCCGCTCGGCGACGCCGAGCACCTGCGCCACGGCCAGGTCGCCGGCCAGGGGGAGGGTCTGCGGGAGGTAGCCGAGCAGTCCGTCGACGGTGACGCTGCCGCCGGTGGGCCGCAGTTCCCCGGCGATCAGCCGCAGCAGGGTGCTCTTGCCGGCGCCGTTGGGCGCGACGAGCCCGGTGCGACCGCCCGGGACGGTGAAGGACAGCTCCGAGAAGACCGGGGTGTCGTCCGGCCAGGAGAAGGACAGGTTCGAGCAGACAATGAACGCATCAGACATGCGAGTGACCTCAGAGGGTGGGGTGGGCGTGCCTAAGCCGCCCGACGACACGGGGACCTGGGGAACGACGGCATGGCCACGGTGGCGGCGCCTACACGCGCCGAACCGATGGCCGAACATGTCCGGTCTCACCCGGAGATGTCGTCGTCACCCGCCATGTCTGGTCTCCCTTGTCGCACCGCTAACCCAACGCGCCAAGTCTAACAACGGATCTTCACCCCGCCACCGGGTTCCCGGCCCACGCCGTCGATCATGGAGTTCTGGCGGTCGATAAGTTCCTGAACGCACCATTCGTCAGGCACCACAACTCCATGATCGACGGGGTAGGGGGCTCAGCGCGGACGGTACTCGACCTCGGGGCGGCCGGGGGTGCCGTAGCGGGGGTTGCGGACGGCGCGGTCGATGGTGACCAGATACTCCAGGTAGCGGCGGGCGGTCACCCGGGAGATGCCGGTCGCCACGCTCACCTCGGTCGCGGACAACCCCGCCCGCGGGTCGGAACCGTCGGCCAGCGCCGCGCGTACCCGATTGAGGGTCTGCGCGTCGAGCCCCTTGGGCAGGCTGTTTCCGGCGGTGCCGCGCAGGGTGGCGAACATCCGGTCCACGTCGTGCTGGGCGGCCACCTCACCGTCGGCGAGCGCCTGGGCGCGGTAGTCGGCGTAGCGCTCCAGCTTGTCGCGGAACGCCGCGAACGTGAACGGTTTGAGCAGGTAGTGGGTCACCCCGAGGGACACCGCGGTGCGCACCACCGCCAGGTCCCGGGCGGAGGTCACCGCCAGCACGTCGACGCTGCTGCCGGCCGCCCGCAGCGCCCGGCAGACGTCCAGGCCGGGCAGGTCAGGGAGCCGAAAATCAAGGAGTACGAGGTCCACGTCGCCGCCGTCGTTGGCGCGCAGGGCCGCCATCGCCGCCCGCGCGGTGTGCGCCATCCCGACCACCACGAAACCGGGAACCCGCTCGGTGTACGCGGCATGCGCCTCGGCGAGCAGCGGCTCGTCCTCGACGACGAGCACCCGGATTCCGGTCACGAACGCTCACCTCCACTCGGCAGACGGACTGTGAACAGGCTGCCGCCGTCGTCCGAGCGGCTCACGTCGTAGCTGCCGCCGTGCCGCCGGACCACCTGCCCGACCAGCGCCAGCCCGAGGCCCCGGCCGGTGCTCTTGGTGGACCAGCCGCGCCGGAACGCGTCGGCCACCCGTTCCGGGGCCAGCCCGGGGCCGCTGTCGGCCACCCGGACCAGCAACTCGTCGTCGACCTCGCCGACGAAGACCCGTACCTGCCGTGGCGCGGGCGTGCCCGCCACCGCCTCCAGGGCGTTGTCGACCAGGTTGCCGACGACGGTGAGCAGGTCGCTGGTCGGCAGTGGACTGTCGTCGAGGCGGCAGTCCGGCTCGACGACCAGGTCCACCCCACGCTCGCCGGCCTGTGCCGACTTGCCGAGCAGCAGCGCGGCGAGGGCCGGTTCGGTCACCGCGCCGACCACCTGGTCGGTCAGTTGCTGGGCGAGGGCCAGGTCCCGGGTGCCGAGCCGGACGGCCTCGTCGGGGCGGCCCAACTCCACGAGCGTCAGCACCGTGTGCAGCCGGTTGGCCGACTCGTGGGTCTGCGCCTGCAACGCCTCGGTCAGCGCGCGCACCGAGTCCAGCTCGCTGGCCAGGGTGCGCAGCTCGGTCTGGTCGCGCAGGGTCAACACGGTGCCGAGCACCGCGCCCTCGAAACGGGTGGTCCGCTGATTGGCGACAAGCACCCGGTCACCGGCGAGGATCGGCTCGTCGCGGGCGTCGCGCCCGGAGTCGAGCAGCTCGGCCACCGCGGGCGGCAGGTCGATCCCGGCGACCGGCTGGTCGATGACCGGCGCGTCCGCGTCGAGCCCCAGCAGGCGGCGGCCCTCGTCGTTGACAAGCGCCACCTGCCGGTCGGTGGTCAGCACCACCAGACCCTCGCGCACCGAGTGCAGGACCGCGTCGTAGTACTCGTACATCCGGGTCATCTGCGCCGGACCGAGACCGTGTGTCTGGCGGCGCAGGCGGCGGCTGAGCAGCCAGGAGCCGGTGGCGGCGAGCGCGAGCGCCGGTGCGGCGACGCCCAGCAGCACCGGCAGCTGGCCGAGCAACTTACGGTCGATCGCGCGGGTCCTGATGCCCACAGAGACCAGGCCGACGATCCGCCGCTGCTCGTCGTACACGGGAACGACAGCGCGCACCGACTCGCCGAGCGTCCCGACGTTCGTGGTGGTGAACGGACGGCCGGCCAGGGCGGGCCCGATGTCGCCGACGAACGGCTCGCCGATCCGCTCCCGGGTGGGGTGGGAGTACCGGGTGCGGTCGGGGGCCATCACCACCACGAAGTCGGTGCCCGTCGCCTCGCGGGTCGATTCGGCGTACGGCTGCAGGATGCTGGTCGGGTCGGCGGTGGTGAGGGCCGCGCGGACGTCGGGGGAGCCGGCCACGGTCTGCGCGACCGCGAGTACCTCCTCCTGGGCGGCCTGGCGGGAGTCGCTACGGGCCAGCCAGAACGCGCCCGCCGCTCCGGCCAGCACGAGCAGCGTCACCACCATCGCCTGGAGGGCGAAGAGCTGCCCCGCGATGCTCCACTGCCGTCGGACCACCTTCCACCACCTCCTTCGTGCGTCGCTGCCGTTGTCGTTCGCGGTGAACAGAATGACCGCAAGGCTGTCAACGGATGAGATGCGCTTCACATTGTCGACATGGACACCACCGCATCCGCCACCACACCGGCACCGGCGGTCCGCCGGGACCGTACCCGTTACCTCTACCTGGCCGTCATCGTGGCCGTGCTCGCCGGCATCGTGGTTGGCCTGGTCGCCCCCGATTTCGGCAAGGAACTCAAGCCGATCGGCACCGGCTTCGTCAACCTGATCAAGATGATGATCAGCCCGGTCATCTTCTGCACGATCGTGCTCGGCGTCGGCTCCGTCCGGCAGGCCGCGAAGGTCGGCAAGGTCGGCGGCCTCGCCCTCGGCTACTTCCTCACCATGTCGACAGTCGCGCTCGCCATTGGCCTGGTGGTCGGCAACCTCATCCACCCCGGCTCCGGCCTGAACCTGGGCGCGGACCTCGCGGGCGCGGGCAAGGCCGCCGCCGGCGACGAAGCCGCCGGTACGGCGGAGTTCCTGCTCGGCATCATCCCGACCACGATGCTCTCCGCGCTCACCGAGGGCGAGGTGCTCCAGACGCTGCTGGTGGCCCTGCTTGTCGGCTTCGCGGTGCAGGCCATGGGCCGGCGCGGTGAGCCGGTGCTCGGCGCGATCGCCGTCATCCAGCGGGTGGTGTTCAAGGTCCTCGCCATGATCATGTGGCTGGCGCCGGTCGGCGCGTTCGGTGCGATGGCCGCCGTGGTCGGGGCGACCGGCGTGGACGCCCTCAAGAGCCTCGCGCAGATCATGCTGGGCTTCTACGCGACCTGCCTGATCTTCGTGCTGGTGTTCCTCGGCGCGCTGCTCTGGTTCGTGGCCCGGATCTCGATCTTCTCGCTGCTGCGTTACCTGGGCCGGGAGTTCCTGCTGATCCTGTCGACCTCGTCGTCGGAGTCGGCGCTGCCCCGGCTGATCGCGAAGATGGAACACTTCGGGGTGAGCAAGCCGGTGGTGGGCATCACGGTGCCGACCGGCTACTCGTTCAACCTGGACGGCACGGCGATCTACCTGACCATGGCGTCGCTGTTCATCGCCGACGCGCTCGGCAACCCGCTCTCCATCGGCGAGCAGATCTCGCTGCTGCTGTTCATGATCATCGCGTCGAAGGGTGCGGCGGGCGTGACCGGCGCCGGCATCGCGACCCTGGCCGGTGGCCTTCAGTCGCACCGGCCGGACCTGGTGGACGGGGTCGGGCTGATCGTGGGCATCGACCGGTTCATGTCGGAGGCGCGGGCGCTTACCAACTTCGCCGGCAACGCGGTGGCGACCGTGTTGGTCGGCACGTGGACCGGCGAGTTCGACAGGGATCGGGCGCTCGGCGTCATGCGCGGCGACGACCCGTTCGACGAGGCCACCATGCTGGACGAGCACGGCGACGAGAGTGAGGCGGACGCGCCGCGTTCGGGTGCGCAGACGCCCGCGCCGGCCGGGTCGTCCGCCTGAGGTACGGCGGCGACCGAGCCGGGGATACGCCGAGCCCCCTGCCCCCTGTCGCGGGGCAGGGGGCGACTCGTTGGCGAACCGACCCACCACCCCGCCGGCACGGAGAGCGCCACACCGCGCGGATAGCCCAGCAGGAGGGCGGGTGCCATTTATCGACCACAACAGCCGGACCCGGACGGATTGGTGGCACACGAATTGTCATGGGGCGCGCTGTGACCTGAGCGTCCCGTTCGCCGGCTTATGTCGGCTGCAAGCCGTCCACTTCCGGCTAACGAGGCAAGTAGCCGATCCCCGTCAATCCCGGGCGCGTTGCCCAGGTGTCCGCAAAAGAGCCAGGTAAACGGGGCAGCTACGTCCGGCGTCGACAGTTACGATGGCCCTAGAAAGATCACTGTCCATCATGGACCAACGTCTTCCTGTTCCCGCCTCACGTCGTCTCCCATCCCGGGAGCGGTCGCACTGCCGTGCCCTGATCTAGGAGACCTGATGCCGCCCTTCGCATCCGGACGTGGTTCCCAAGCCTGGCGTCGTCGGTTGACCGGTCGTCGACGCCGCGGCTGGACGCGCGGTGGCCTGGGGCGAGGGGTGTCCGCCGCGTCGGTGGTGGCGAGCCTCGTGCTGATGCTGACGGCAGCGGCGCCGGCCCGGGCCGTGTCGACCGTCGCGCCGATGTCGGCAGCCGGGGCCAACGCGATGTGGACTGCCTACGGCAACTCGGTGGGCCGCCACTGGACCGGTGGTGACCGCACCGTTTCCGTGGCACTGCCCGACGGGCGGGTGGCCTGGCTCTTCTCGGACACCTACCTCGGCACTGTGAACGGGGATGGCTCCCGCCCGCCCAGCGCGATGATCCACAACGCTCTGGTGGTGCAGGACGACAGCGGGCTTGTCGAAACCCGCTACGGCGGCACGCCGACGGAGCCCACATCGTTCATGTGTGACGACAGCGTGGGGCTCGGCTGCTGGGTGGCCGACGCGATAGTCGACGGCTCCACCGTGCGGGTCCTGGTCAACAACTACGCGTCGACCGGCCCGGGTGCGTTGGATGTCAAGCCCACCGGCTCCGCGCTTGTCACGTTGTCCCTTCCCGCGCTGTCCGTGCAGAGCGTCCAGCAACTGCCGCTGGGCGCGTCGATCACCTGGGGGCAGGAGCTCGTCAATGAGGGCGGGTTCACCTACATCTACGGATCAGAGCACGCGCAGGACATGAAGTTCGTGCACCTGGCCAGGGTGCCCGAGGGTGGCCTGGCCGGGCAGTGGCAATTCTGGACGGGCTCGGGCTGGTCCAGCCAGGAGGGCGCCTCGACGCGGATCGCCAGCGGTGTCGGCACGGCCTTCGCCGTACACAAGATCGATGGGCGTTACCTCCTGGTCACTGTCGAGGGGCACCTGCCCTTCAACTCCGCTGTGGTCGCCTACACGGCGAGTGCCCTGACCGGGCCCTTCGGCGGGCCGATCGAGTTGGCCCGCGCGCCCGAGGTCAACGACAGCCGGCCGATCATGGTCTATGACGCGGACCTGCACCAGGAGTTGGCGCGTGACGGAAAGCTGCTGATCTCCTACAACGTCAACAGCCTGAACTTCCAGGACAATCTGGATGACGCCTCGATCTACCGCCCGCGGTTCATCGAGGTGGACTGGCCGCGCCCGCAACCGGACCAGTCCCAACTTCCGTCGGCACCCGGCAACCTGGCGGCTGTCGCGAACCAGGTGGGCGGCGTCCGGCTCTCCTGGACCGCCCCGTCGGGGGCCAACCTCAAGTACTGGGTCTACCAGAAGGACACGACGGCCGGGCAGATGCAGTGGGCGCGGTTGCCGCAGTCGACGGCCCAGACCTCGATAGATCTGACCGGGCTGCGGAATCAGCGTGTGTACCAGTACCAGATCAGGGCAGAGAACGCGGTTGGCGAAGGCACTGCCTCGGCGGTGGCCTCGGCGACGGCCTCGGTGCCACCGCCCGCAGCGCCCGGCAACCTGACCGCGACCGCCGGCACGGTCGGCGACGTGCGCCTGACCTGGGGTGCCGTCGATCTGGCCTGGTACTACGAGGTGGAAAAGCGCAACGTCACGGCCGGAGAGACCGAGTTCTCCCCGGTCGCCCACCCGAACGGGTCGAAGACCAACCTCACCGTTACACAACTGGTCAACGGAGATGTGTACGAGTTCCGGGTCCGGGCGGTGGGCGGTGCGGGGCCAGGTGCGACATCGAGCCTGGTCCGCGCGACTGCGGTCTACGCCGTGCCGGCTGCGCCGACCGGCCTGACCGCCCTCGCCCAGGCCGACGGCACCATCAAGCTGTCCTGGACGGCCCCTGCCGGTCAGGTCTGGCATCGGGTGTACCAGCGGGATGTCACGGCCGGCGAGGCGCAGTTCACCGTCTGGCCGTTCCCGGTCTCCGCAGGCACCTCAGTGGTGGCTCAGTACCTCGATTCGGGCCACGAGTACGAGTTCAAGGTCGTTGCCACCAACCTGGGTGGGGAGTCGCCTCCGTCGAACCTGGCGCGCGCCACCGCCAGCTACGCCCTGCCGGGTGCGCCGTCCGGTTTGACCGCTGTGGCCCAGGCCGACGGCTCGATCAAGCTGTCCTGGACAGCTCCGACCGGCCAGGCCGGTCAGGTCTGGTACCGGGTGTACCAGCGGGATGTCACCGCCGCGGAGACGCAGTTCACCGCGTGGCCGTTGCCGGTGGCCGAGGGCACGACCGCGGTGGCTCAGTACCTCACCCACGGGCACGAGTACGAGTTCAAGGTGACCGCCACCAACCAGGGAGGCGAGTCCGCGGCCTCCGGCCTGGCCCGTGCGACGTCGACACACCCGGTGCCGGCGGCCCCGAGTGGCCTGAGCGCCACCGCGCAGTCCGACGGAACGGTCAAGCTGGCCTGGGCGTCGCCCGCCAGCCCGGTATGGCACGAGATCTACCAGCGGGACGTGACCGCCGGAGAGCAGACGTTCACTGCCTGGCCGTACCCGGTCACCGAGGGCACCAGTGCGGTGGCCGAATACCTGACCCATGCGCACGAGTACGAGTTCCGGGTGGTCGCCAGCAACTACGCGGGCAAGTCCAGCGCATCGAACACCGCCCGTGCGACCGCCGGCTACCAGTTGCCGCGGGCGCCGTCCGGGCTGACCGCGACCGCAGGTGACGCCCAGGTGACCCTCAACTGGACCGCCGGCGAGCCGAACGTCTGGCACCGGGTGTACCAGCGGGACGTGACGGCAGGGGAGACGACGTTCACCGCGTGGCCCTACCCGGTGACCACGGGCACCAGCGCGACGGCCACCCTCCTGGTGAACGGGCACGAGTACGAGTTCAAGGTCGCCGCGACGAACCAGGCCGGTGAGGGCACGGCAAGCAACACCGTCCGGGTCACCCCCGTACCGCCGAAGCCGGCAGTGACGAACAACCTCACCGCCACCGCGCGGGCCGACGGCACTATCGGGCTGAGTTGGCAGGCGCCGGGCCCGAATGTGTGGTTCGTGATCTACCAGCGGGACGTGACCGCCGGCGAGTCGACCTTCACCAAGTGGCCGCTGCCGGTCACCGAGGGCACCACCGCGCTTGCCCAGTACCTGACCAACGGGCACGTGTACGAGTTCAAGGTGGCCGCGACGAATGCCGGCGGCGAGGGCCCGTCCAGTGCGGCGGCTCGGGCCACTGCCAGGATCGCGGCGCCCTCGGCACCCACCAACCTCCGGGGTGCCACCGCGGGCGACGGCAAGATCGGACTCAGCTGGGACGCACCCGCGGCGGGTGCCTACTCCGCGATCTACTGGCGTGACGTCACCGCCGGCCAGACCACCTTCACCAGGGTGGAATACCTGACCGCCGAGACGTCGATCACCATGGAGTACCTCCAGCACGCCCACGTCTACGAGTACAAGGTGGCCGGGCTCACCGCCGGCGGTGAGGGGCCGACCTCGGCATCGATCCAGGTCACGGCGCGATACAGCGTGCCCGCGCCGCCGACCAACCTGACCGCCACGGCCGGCAACGGTCGGGCCACCCTGGCCTGGGCCGCCAGCCCGACGGCGAACGTGGAGTACGTCGTGTACTACCGCGACGCCACGAACGGTCAGTCCTGGCAGCGGACGCCGTATCCCACCACCGCGACGTCGCAGGCGATGGAATACCTGACCAACGGGCACACGTACCAGTTCCGGGTGGCGGCCTCGAACGCCGGTGCCGAGAGCGCACCCACCGCCACGGCGTCGGCGAAGCCCATGCCGCCGTCACCGCAGGCTCCCTCCGGGCTGACCGCCACCGCCGGAGACGGCAAGGTCAATCTCAGGTGGACGGCCAGCGCCACGGCCAACGTGTGGTACTGGATCGAGATGCGTGACGTCACTGCGGGGCAGGGCTGGACCAGGCTGAAGGACCCGGTCGACGCGACGGCCATGCCCATCAGCTATCTGAACAACGGACACACCTACGAGTTCCGGGTCCGGGCGAACAACCTGACCGGAGACAGCTCCCCCTCCAACGTGGTCTCGGCGAAACCGATGCCGCCGGTGCCGCAGGCGCCGACCAGCCTCCAGGCCGTCGCCGGCGACGGAAAGGTCTCGCTGTACTGGGGGGCCAGTAACACCGGCAATGTCTGGTACCTGATCGAGTACCGGCCGGTCGGGGGCTCCTGGCAGCGGCTGCCGTACCCGGTGACCACCTGCTGCACGTTCACCCAGACGCTGCTGACAAACGGCACCACGTACGAGTTCCGGGTTCGGGCCACCAACCTGGCCGGGGAGTCCGGGACCACGAACGTCGCGTCGGCCCGGCCGATGCCGCCGTTCCCGTCGAACGCGTCGGGTCTCACCGCCACCGCAGGTGACGCCAAGGTCAGCCTGAGGTGGACCGCGAGCGCGACGAGTGGCGTGCAGTACTACATCGAGATGCGCGCCAACGGTGGCGGTTGGCAGCGACTGCCCTACCCGGTCGGATGTTGCTCCTTCACGCTCAACCTGCTCACCAACGGGGCGACATACGACTTCAGGGTGCTGGCGACAAATGTGGCCGGCACCGCGTCGGGCAGCAACATCGCCTCCGCCAAGCCCATGGCGCCGCTTCCGAACGCGCCGACGAACCTCGCTGTCAATACCTGGGTGACCGACGGTGGCGAGTACAGCTGGGTCGGCCTGTCCTGGAGCAAGGTGACAAACACCGCGGTCTGGTACGAGGTCCACTATCGCAACGTGTCGGCGTCGGGTTCGTGGACGAAGCTCTACTCGGGAACCGATCTGTTCCACAACACCATTCGGCTCAAGGGTGGTGACCGATACGACCTCCGGGTGATAGCGCTGAACTTCACCGGTCAGACGTCGAGTGCGGTGGTGGGGGTCGTCCCCAAACGTCACAAGGCTGATCAATATCACTACTTCACCCAGCCGACCGTCGAATCCTCCAGCGAATTCCACAAGGCGAACGCGAACCCGGGCCCAGAGATGCCGTACGGGTTCGACTGGGAAGACAACGGCTGCAGCAGCCCGGATCGGCTCCCGGACCTGACGTATGGGGACGACTTCTTCTTCCAGGCTTGCCAGCGGCATGACTTCGGGTACCGCAACCACTCCACCTGGGGCAACAAGGAGGCCATCGACAGCACCTTCCGCTATGACATGAACGCACTCTGTTCCCAGCGTGCGCGGGATGTAGGGAAGTGCAAATCCAACGCATCGATTTACTACTACGCCGTTTACAACTTCGGGTGGATCGAATGGTAGGAAGCGGTCGGCCGTTCGCGTCTACCCGAGCATGACGCGATCCGGTCGAGCGCCGGTGAGCACCGACTCATCGTGATCCACGGCTCCGCCGGTCGGCCCTCCACGGCTGACCGGCGGAGCCCGGGTGTCGGCTGTACTTGACAGGCGATGTGTGAGCGTTAACATCGACAACCACCACTACCTGCCGCACTGGTCGGCGCTCCCGTTGGAGGTCCGATGACGCTCGTCCTCGCGCGTTGCACCGCACGGCGGATAGCCGGGCTCACGGCTCTGATCGTGGTGCTCAGCGTCGGCCTCTCGGCCATCTCCCCGAAGCCGGCGGCGGCCTGGGACAACGGCACGGCGGACACCCCACCGATGGGGTGGAACAGCTACGACTCGTTCAACTGGCGGGTCACCGAGGCGGACGTGCGGGCCAACGCCGACTACATGCGCGACAACCTGCGCCAGCACGGCTGGCAGTACGTCGTCATCGACTGGGCCTGGTACTACCCCGGCCAGCACAACAACAGCCCCAACCAGGACGCCAACCTCAACCCCCGACTGCGGATGGACGCCAACGGTCGGTTGCTACCGGACACCACCCGGTTCCCCTCGGCGGCGGGCAGCAACGGGTTCAAGCCGCTCGCCGACTACGTGCACGCCCAGGGGTTGAAGTTCGGCGTCCACCTGATGCGCGGCATCCCACGGCAGGCGGTCGCCGACAACGTGCCCATCCTCGGCACCAACTGCCGAGCCAACCAGATCAACAACAGCACGACCGCGGCCTGGCTCAACCTGATGTGGGGCCTGAACATGTCAAACGCCTGCGCGCAGGCGTACCTCGACTCGGTCTTCCAACTCCTGGCCGGCTGGGGTGTCGACTACGTCAAGGTGGACGACATCGCGGCGCCCACCTACCGGCAGGCCGAGGTCGAGGGTTACCGGACGGCGATCCAGCGCAGCGGTCGGCCGATGGTGCTGAGCCTCTCGCCCGGCGCGACGCCGCTGGCCAGCGGCGGGCACGTGCGGGACAACGCGCACATGTGGCGGATCGTCAACGACCTGTGGGACAACTGGTCGTCGCTCGACGCGCTCTTCGACCAGTTGCGCAACTGGACGCCGTACCGGACGACGGGCGCCTGGCCCGATCCAGACATGATTCCGATCGGGCGGCTGTCCAAGTACGGCCCGGTCGGTTCACCCCGCTACTCCGCGCTCACCGCCGACGAGCAGCGCACGCTCATGACCCTGTGGGCGATCAACCGGGCACCGCTGATGTGGGGCGGCAACCTGGTCGAGAACCGCGCCGCCGAGCTGGCGTTGATGACGAACCCGGCGGTGCTCGCCGTCGACCAGAACAGCGCCAACAACCGCCAGCTCGTCGGCGGCACCCGGCAGGTGTGGACCGCCGACGTGCCCGGCAGCGACCACCGGTACGTGGCCCTGTTCAACCGCGAGAGCGCCACCGCCAACGTCTCGGTGAACCTGGCCGATCTGGGCATCGGCTCGGCCACCGTCACCGACCTGTGGTCCGGCACCGGCCTCGGCACCGCCACCGGCACGCTCACCCGGTCCCTCCCGGCCCACGGCAGCGGGCTGTACCGGCTGGCGCCGCTCACCACCACCCCCACGCCGACCACCTACACGGTGGCCGCGCGGCACAGTGGCAAGCTGCTCGACGTCTTCAACGCGTCCACCGCGGACGGTGCCAACGTGGTGCAGTGGGGCGCGAACGGCCAGCCCAACCAGCGCTGGCGGTTCCAGGAGACCGGTGACGGCTACGCCACCGTGACAAGCATCAGCAGCGGCAAGTGCCTCGACGTGTACGGCGGCGCGGGTGCCACCGCCGACGGCGTCCGGGTCATCCAGTGGGCCTGCAACGGCGGCACCAACCAGCAGTGGCGCGTCGAGGACCTCGGCACCGGCTACGTCAGGCTCGTCGCCCGCCACAGCGGGAAGTGCCTCGACGTGCTGAACGCCGCCACCGCGGACGGGGCTCAGACCGTGCAGTGGACCTGCGGCACCGGCACCAGCCAACAATGGCGACGCACCACCGCGTAGGGCTCAGCGGCGGCGGGCCCGCCACATCGTGTGCTCCCGCGAGATCGCTGTCTCGGTGTCGTTGACGAACTGCGACAGGTCGGCGTCCGAAGCGATCCGGCTGGCGAGTGACCCGATGGCGGCGAGTTCCTGGCTGGCCAGGGCGTACGCCGTCGCCACCGCACCGTGTTGGCGCAGCTGGGTCCAGGCCGCACCGGCGGCGACCGCCGCCGCGGCTATGCCCAGCAGGTCGACATCGATGAGCCCGGCGGCCTTCGACGTCGCCAGGGTCACGCCCACGATCTCCAGCACGAGCATGCCTACCGACCACCGTGACGCGCGGGCCCGGTTCGACAGTGCCCGTTCGGCGTACCAGGCCCGCTGCCCCTCCAGCCGACCGGTGAGGTACGCGGCCCGGCGGTCCGCGAGCGAGGCGGCGCGCAGTGCCAGCATGCCGTCGGTGACCTGCCGGCCGGAGACGGCGGGGGCCGCCAGCCCGGCGGCGGACATGTCCCCGGTCAGGCCCAACAGGCGACTGGTGAAGTCGTCAACACATTCCGCGTCGCCGCGCGACTGCGGAAACGGATGCGCGGCGGTGGCGAACCGCCACGTCAGGGACTTGATGGACTCTGAGAGGGCCCTTCCGACGTACCACCGCTCGGTGGGACGGTTGGTGAGCAGGAAGACCTCGACGATCGAGGTGGCGGCGAAGGCGCCGGCCGCCAGCGCCGGACCCAGGACGAGGTCGTCGAGTGTCCAGGTGGCGACTCCCGCGACAGCGGCCAGCAGCAGCAGGGACAGCCGCAGGGCCATCAGCCATGCGGACATCCGCTGCCCGCGCTGCGACTCGTCGGACACGGCCCGCTGGAACGGTGGAAGATCCTCGACGTTCAGCATGGCGTTGACCTCCCGACAGAACCCTGACTAGACAGTAGGGGGCAGCGTCTATGTCCGGTCGGCCCTCGCCGCGGTGATTCACCGCGAAACCCACCACCACCAGCGGGCTCCGGGCGAGAATGGTTGGTCGGGAAGGGGTGCTGCGACGAACCGGGGGTGCAGGCGTGCCCGCAACCAGCATCCTCGCCCGCCTCCGGCGCCGGGACCCGGGAGATGCCGTGCTGCGGCGGGCGGCCCGGCTGACACTTGTCGCGTCCGTCGTCTTCTACGTCTGCCGCTACGGTGCGGGCAGTTCGACGCTTGCCACCTACGGCCTGTTCGGCACGATCGCCGCCGGGGCGTTCGCGCAGCTGCCCGGCCCGGCGCCGCAACGGGCGCGGATCCTCGTCACGGCACTGCCGGCGGTCTGGGTGCTGATCGCCGCCGGCACCCTGCTGGCGGGGAGCACGTGGTCGGCGGCCGGCGGCATGTTGGTCATCGGGTTCGTGGTGGCGTTCGCCGGGGTTGGCAACCCACGTCTGGTGGGGTTGGCCAGCGCGTTCCAACTCTTCTACATCCTGGCGTCCTTCCCACCGTACGAGCCGGGCACCCTGCCGGAGCGACTCGGCGGCGTCACATTCGCCATCGTGCTGCTCGCCGCGACGGAGGTGCTCCTCTGGCCCGATCCGGTACCGGTCACCTACCGGCAACGCCTCACTGCCGCGGCGGACGGCGTCGCGGCGTTCCTCGATGTCGCCGCCCAGCGGTTGACCGACCCACACGCCGCCCCGGCCGGTCGGGACCCGCGGCGGGAGCGGGCCTACGAGCTGGTGGCCGCCGCCGAACTGGGCCGCAACCCGCCGGAGTGGGCACCGAGCGCGGCGGGCGTCCAGGACCGGGCGCTGCGAATCTGCGCCGCCGCGCTCCGCGAGGCACTCGCCGAGGCGGACCGGTTGGCGACGGACGCGCCACCCGAACCGCTGGGAGACCTGGCGGCGGCGGGTCTGCTGCGCTCCTGCGCGGACACCACCCGGGCCGCCGGCCGGACCCTGACATCGGGTGCCCCGCAGGTGGGTCTCGACGACCTGGACGCCGCGATCGAGCGGGCCGAGACGGCGTACCACGCCGGAACGGGCGACGGCCACGACCCGCCGGACGTGCCCCGGTTGTGCCGGGACGCGACGGCGTTGGCCCTCGCCGACCACAGCCGGGCCTTCGCCGTCGGCGTCCGGGTGGCCACCGGGTCGCGGCCCGGCACCGAGGACGCCCGCACCGGACTCTTCGAGTACGCGCGGCACGGCCCGTGGCGGCTGTACTGGTGGCAGTTCCGCTCGCACCTGGCACCCCGCTCGGCCCACCTGCACAGCTCGCTCCGGGTGGCCGTGGCGCTCGCCATCGCCCGCGTCGCCGCCGGGTTGCTGCACCTGAACCACGGCTTCTGGGTGCTGCTTGCCACCCTCACCGTCCTGCGTACCTCGGCCGCCGACACGCGCACCGCCCTGCGGCCGGCCGTGCTCGGCACGATCGCCGGTGCCGTCGTCAGCGGTGCGCTGATGCTCGTCATCGACAAGCCGATCGTGTACGCGATCGTCCTGCCGCTGACCCTGATGCTGGCCTTCGGCGTCGGTCAGCTGCTCGGTCCGGTGTGGCAGCAGGCGCTGTTCACCGTGCTGCTGACTGTCGTCTTCGCCCAGCTCAACCCTGAAGGGTGGCGGCTCGCCGAGACCCGCCTCATCGACGTGCTGCTGGGCGCGGTGATCGGCGTGCTCGCCGGGGTGGCGATGTGGCCGAGCGGCGCGAGCCACGATCTGCGGCACAACGCGACCTGCTACCTGGCGGCCAGCGCGGACGCCGTCGAGCAGACCGTGCAGGCGATCCTCGGCGGCGGGGCGCCTCCCGAGCGGGCCTTCGACCGGGTCCGGCGTCGAATGGCCCTGGTCGCCTCGTCGTACGGGCAGTACCACGCGGAGCGGCACCATCCGCACCGACAGCAGGTGAACTGGGACGCCGTGCTGAGCGCCGGGCACCACGTGCTGCCCGGCGCGGAGTCGCTGCTGCGTCGTAACCCGCCCGGCTGCCTCGCCGGCTGGCCGGCGGCAGCGGCAGTGCTGACCGACTCCACCGCGCGCCTGCGTTCGGCGTACGACGACGTCGCCCGCGAGGTGGCGCACGACCGTGCCGCGGGCCCGAGGCCCGACCCGACGGGCTGCGCCGAGGACCTGGTCCGGATCCGTCCGCTGCTCGGGGAGAAGGACTCCCGGTCGGTCCGGCACCTCGTGGAGGTCGACAGGTGGCTCACCGGTCTCGCGAACAGTGTTGGGCGGATCCACCCGCCCGGCGACAGCGAGCCGGGCGACCGGCGCGGGGTGCGGTGACGAAAGGCGGTCGACGCGGCGCCCTGGACGTCTCCGTTGTCGAGACGCCGGACGCCCGTGCGTCTACCAGGTTGCGGCGGCGCTCGGCCAGGACTGTGTCCGGATCTGACAGGCCGCCGCTCGCGGATTGGTAGTGCCCGTTCGACGCCGCCTCGCCTAGCGTCGGCGTAATGGAGATCGAGCAGGCGCAGAAGTTGTGGCAGCCGGAGCCCGGCTGGTTGAACACCGCCTCCTACGGGTTGCCGCCCGAGCCGGCGTGGACGGCACTACAGGATGCCCTGGGGGCGTGGCGGGTCGGCCGCACGTCGTGGGAGGGCTGGGGCGAGGCGGTGCACAGGTCCCGTACCGCGTTCGCCGACCTGATCGGGGTGCCGGCCGGTGACGTCGCGGTCGGCGCTGCCGTGTCGCAGATCCTCGCGCCGGTCGCGGCGGCCCTGCCGGCCGGGGCGACGGTGGTGGTGCCCGAGGTCGAGTTCACCTCGAACCTGTTCCCGTGGCTGGTGCAGGAGGAGCGCGGGGTCAAGGTCCGGACGGTGCCGGTGGGCGGCGTGGTCGACGCGATCGACTCCGACACCGACGTTGTCGCGTTCAGCCTTGTGCAGTCGGCCGACGGGGCGGTGGCGGCGTACGACGAGATCGTGACCGCGGCCCGTGCACACGGCGCGTTGGTGGTGGTGGACGCGACCCAGGCGTGCGGCTGGCTGCCGTTCGACGGGAGCCGGGCCGACGTGGTGGCCGTCGGGGGCTACAAGTGGCTGATGAACCCGCGCGGCACCGCGTACGCCTATCTGGCCCCGGCGCTGCGCGACCGGCTGCGCCCGGACGCCGCCGGCTGGTACGCGGGCCGCGACCCGCACGCCTCCTACTACGGCCCGCCGTTGCGGCTGGCCGACGACGCCCGCCGGTTCGACATCTCACCGGCCTGGTTCAGCTGGGTCGGCGCGGCGCCCGCGATGGAGGTGGTCGCCGAGATCGGCGTGCCGGCGATCCGGGCGCACAACGTGGCACTTGCCAACCGGTTCCTGACCGGGCTGGGCCGGCCGCCGGGGGAGAGCGCCATCGTCAGCGTGGACGTGCCGGACGCGGAGCAGCGCCTGGCGGCGGCCGGCATCCGCGCGGCGGTCCGCGCCGGGCGGGTCCGCGCCTCGTTCCACGTCTACTCCACCGAGGCCGACGTGGACGACGCGTTGACGGCGTTGACGGGGTGACCCCCGATCAGGCGAGGTGACCACCGATCTTCGTGTAGCCGCGCAGCAGGTCCCGCGAGATGATCAGCCGCTGCATCTCGTCGGTGCCCTCGAAGATCCGGTAGAGCCGGACCTGCCGGTACCAGCGCTCGATGGGCAGCTCCCGGGTGTAGCCCATGCCGCCGTGGATCTGGAGCGCCCGGTCGACCACCCGGTTGACCATCCCGGCGCCGTAGAGCTTGCCCATCGACGACGCGTGCCGCGGGTCGAGGCCCTGATCGACGGTCCACGCCGAGCGCAGCACCAGCCAGCGGGCCGCCTCCAGCTCGGTCTCCGAGTCGGCGATCATCCACTGGATGGCCTGGTTGGTGCCGATCTTCGTGCCGAACGTCTCCCGGGTGTTGGCGTGGTCGATGGCCATCTGCAGGACCCGCTCGGCGATGCCGATGGCGTGTGACGGGATGGTGTATCGGCCCTTGCCGATCCACTCCATGCCCAGCGTGAAGCCCTGCCCGACCTCGCCGAGGATGTTGCGGTGCGGCACGCGTACGCCGTCGAAGATGAGCGACGCCGGCCCGCCCTCACCCATGGTCTGGATGAACTCCGACCGCCAACCCATCGACCGGTCCACCAGGAACGCGGTGGCCCCGCCGTTGCGGGCGCCCTTCTCCCGGTCGGTCACCGCGACCACGATGGCGAAGTCGGCGTCGTGGCCACCGGTGATGAAGGTCTTCTCGCCGTCGAGGATCCAGTCGTCGCCGTCGCGGCGGGCGGAGAGCCGGATGTTGGCCGCGTCCGAGCCGGCGCCCGGTTCGGTGATCGCGAAACAGGACCGCCGCTCGCCCTCGATCGTCGGGATGAGGAACTCCTGTTTCTGCTCCTCGGTGGCGTGGAACAGGATGTTGTCCGCCTCGCCGCCGAAGCGGAACGGCACGAACGTGCGGCCCAGCTCGGTCCAGATCAACGACTGGAGTACGGCCGGCAGGTTCATCCCGCCGTACTCCTCGGGGGTGGCCAGGCCCCAGAAGCCGAACTTGCGCGCCTTGCGTTGCAGTTCGCGTACCTCGGAGTGGTCCAGGCCCGGTTGGTGCGCCCGTTCCCGGCGGAGCACCTCGGCTTCCAGGGGCATCACCTCGCGGGTCACGAACGCGCGCACGGTGTCCCGGACGGCGCGTTCCTCGTCGGACAGTGCGAAGTCCACGGTTCCCCCTTGGTTGTGCGTGACGGTGCGCCGCTGCGGGCACAGCGGTCATTCATAAACTAGCGGTGTAAGTTTTCATCCGTCCAGACCCTTCTCCGCCACCCGTGGTGAGGCGGTGACCGCAGGTGGTTCCGGATAGGGTGCGCGAACAGGTGATTCCGACGAGGGAGGACGGCTTGTTGGAGCTGGTCCGGGAACGGGTACGCGGCATCGCCGGCAACCCGGCGACGCCGCCGGACCTGCTGGTGCGGATGCTTGATCACCGCCCGGCCGGTCTGGCAGTCCTGATCTTCCGCGGGGCGTTGCCCGACGAGGTCTGCCGCGCGGTGGCGGCGCATCCGGACAGGCAGCTCCGGCTGACCCTGGCGGACTGTGGATCCGCCACCGGGGAGCAGCGTGCCCTGCTGGTCGACGACCCCGAGCCGACGATCCGCACCTCGCTCGCCGCCGGTCCGGATCTCTTCCGCGGCACGCCCGACCCGCTGCCCGAAGCGGCGTACGCCCGCCTCGCCGCGGATCCCGTTCGGCGGGTCCGGGAGGCGCTGGCTGACTCCCGGCAGTGCCCGGAGCAGGTCCGGGCCCGGCTGGCCGACGACCCCGACCCGGTGGTGCGGAGCACCGCGTACGCCCGGTGGGCCGACCCGCCGGAGGAGGTCACCGACCGGCTGCTCGCCGACCCGGACGAGGGCGTCCGCCGGGTGGTGGCCCGGCACGCCTGCCGGCGGCGGCCCGGCCTGCTGCCCGGTGTGCTCGACACCACGTGGTCCGATGGCTGGCACCTGGCCGCCGTGGCCGTCGACGCGCCCCTGGACCGGGCGTCGGCCGAACGGCTGGCCCGCCACGAGGACCCGATGGTGCGCGCGGCGGTGGCCGAGAACCCGCACCTCCCCCCGGACCTCGTCGACGCCCTGGCCGTCGATCCCGAGCCGAAGGTCCGGCTGCGGCTGTCAGTGCGTCCGGGGTTGACCGAGGCCGAACGTGGAGCCATCGACTACCGCGTGCGTCCCACCGACCGGATCTCCCCGGCCCGCTGGGTGCTCGCCCACCTCGACGACCCCGAGGCGCTCGACGAGGCCGTCCGCTCGGCCCACGTCGGGCTGCGGCGCAGCGCCGCGTACAGCCGGCACCTGCGGCCGGATCAGGTCGCGCGACTCGCCGCCGACGAGGACTTCGCGGTCCGGCTGCTGCTCTGCGAGAACCACGACGCGGTTCCGGGGGAGGTGCTGCTCGCCACCTACCTGCAAGCACGGGTGATCACCGCGGGCATGCTGATCCAGCGGCCGAACTTCCCGCGTGTCGGGCTGGCCCGGCTGGCCGACTCGGCCGACCCTCGGGCACGCAGGCTCGTCAGGTACGACCCGGACGCCCCTGCGGAACTCATCGACCGACTCAGCCGCGATCCAGACGACGGGGTTCGGGCCTGGACAGCCGCCGATCCCCGCCTCGGCCCCGACCGGGTGGCCGAGTTGCTGGATGATCCCGCCACAGCCGGCGCGGCAGCCGGTAACCGCAAGCTGCCCATCGAAATGATCGAGGGGATCCTCGCCGAGGCGGGGGTCCCGGGTGCGGGCGTCACTGTGACACCATCGACCGGGGAGGGCTGACCGTGCCGCGCCCCCGACGGGCTCTGCTCAACCGCGACCGGATCGTCGAGACGGCGCTCGCGCTGATCGACGCCGACGGGCTCGGCGCGCTCTCCACCCGCCGACTCGCCGCCGCCCTGGGTGTGCAGGGCCCTTCGCTCTACAACCACTTCGCCACCAAGGACGAGATCCTCGACGCGGTCGCCGACACTGTCACCGGCGCGGTCGACACCAGTGGCTTCGCCGGCCGGGACTGGGCCACCGCGCTGCGCGACTGGGCCTGGTCGTACCGGCGGGCGCTCACCGCGCACCCGAACATCGTGCCGTACCTGGCGCAGGGACCGGGCCGTCGGCCGGCCGCCCTCGCCATGGCCGACGCGGTCTACGGCGGCCTGGTCCGCGCCGGTTGGCCGCCCGCCCGGGCCACCCACATCGGCGCCGCCCTGCGTTACTTCGTGGCCGGGTCGGCGCTCGGCTCGTTCGCGCGCGGTTTCGTGGAGGACCCCGAGCTGTACGCCGCGCACTACCCGCACCTGCGTGACGCGCACCGGCTCGCCGAGCACCAGCAGAGCGTGGACGAGGGCGCCTTCGCCCTCGGCCTGGACGCGTTGCTGCACGGCCTGGCCGCCGAGTACGCCCGCACCGTCGAGCCGGTGGAGTCCGCCCGGCCGAGCGGGTAGCGTCCAAACTCCCAGCGCTAGTTTCATCGTCCGCCGCGATCCGTCGCCCCCACCCGTCGCCCCCACCCGTCGCCCACCCCCGAAGGGACGCCATGGACCTCGCCGCCCCGCCGTCGCAGTTGCCCGACACCCTGCGCCTCCGGCGTCACCTGCACATCGGCGGCGAGTGGACCTCTCCCGCCGGGACCGAGTTGCTCGATGTGGAGAATCCGAGCACCGGCGCACCTGTCGGGCAGGTGCCGGCCGGCACCCCGGCCGACGTGGATCGTGCCGTCGCCGCGGCCCGCGCCGCCTTCCCCGGCTGGGCCGCTACCGCTCCCGCCGAGCGTTCCGCGCACCTCGACCGGCTGCACACCGCGCTCGCCGCCCGCGCCGACGACCTGGCCCGCACCATCGCCGTCGAGCTGGGCGCACCGCTCAAGCTCGCCACCCGGGTGCAGGTCGGGCTGCCACTGACCGTCCTGCGCGACCACGTCACGCTCGCGGCGCGCCCGCCGGTCGAGGAGAGCATCGGCAACTCCCTCGTGGTCCGCGAGCCGATCGGCGTGGTCGGCGCGATCACCCCGTGGAACTACCCCCTGCACCAGGTGCTGGCGAAGCTGGCCCCCGCGCTGGCCGCCGGCTGCACTGTGGTGCTCAAGCCCAGCGAGCTGACCCCGTTGACCGCGTACCTGCTCTTCGACGCGGTCACCGAGGCCGGGCTGCCGCCGGGGGTGCTCAACCTGGTCCCCGGCACCGGGCCGGTGGTCGGCGAGGCCCTGGCCGCACACCCCGACGTCGACCTCGTCTCGTTCACCGGGTCCACCGCCACCGGCGCGCGGATCATGCGGGTCGCCGCCGACCGGATCGCCCGGGTCGCGCTGGAGCTGGGCGGCAAGTCCGCGAACGTGATCCTCGCCGACGCCGACCTGGCCACCGCGGTCAAGGTGGGCGTCGGCAACGCCCTGCTCAACTCCGGGCAGACCTGCACCGCGTGGACCCGGATGCTCGTGCACCGCGACCGGTACGCCGAAGCACTCGACCTGGTCGCCGCGGCGGTGGCCGGCTACCGGCTCGGCGACCCGTTCGACCCCGTCACCCGCCTCGGCCCGTTGGTCTCCGCCGCGCAGGCCGAGCGGGTACGCGGCCACATCGACCGAGCCCTCGCCGACGGCGCCCGGCTGGTCGTCGGCGGGCCCGAGGCCCCGGTGCCGGCCCAGGGGCACTTCGTCGCCCCGACCGTCTTCGCCGACGTGCACCCCGACAGCGCGCTCGCCCAGGAGGAGGTCTTCGGCCCGGTCCTCGCCGTCCTCCCGTTCGACGACACCGACGAGGCGGTCGCCATCGCCAACAACTCGCGCTACGGGCTGGCCGGGGCGGTCTGGTCCGCCGACACCGAGGCCGCGCTCGCGGTGGCCCGGCGGCTGCGCACCGGCGCTGTCGACATCAACGGCGCCCCGTTCAATCCGCTCGCCCCGTTCGGCGGCTACAAGCAGTCCGGCCTGGGCCGGGAGCTGGGCGTGCACGGGCTCGCCGAGTTCTGCGAGCTGAAGGCGATCCAGCGATGAGCGCCCCCGAGTCGTTCCCGGCCGGGCCGCCGCGCCCCGCCGCGCCGAACCCGGCCGGGCCGGGCGGCGGCGAGCCGGTCACGGTCCGCGCGCTTGTCGCGCGCGGGGCCGGCGCCGAGCTGCGAATCGAGCGGATCCGGCTGTCCGCGCCCGGCCCCGGCGAGGTCCGGGTGACGATCCGGGCCGCCGGCGTCTGCCACTCCGACCTGTCCATGGTGAACGGCACCATCGCCGCGAGGTTCCCGTTGGTGCTCGGGCACGAGGCGACCGGCGTGATCGCCGAGGTCGGGCCGGGCAGTGCCCTGCGGGTCGGCACCCCGGTGGTGCTCAACTGGGCACCGGCCTGTCGGGCCTGCTGGTGGTGCCGCAACGGCGAGCCGTGGCTCTGCGCCGACACCACCGCGCCGACGGTGCCGCGCGGCGAGACCGACGACGGCCTCCCGCTGCACCTGACCCTCGGCCTCGGCGCGCTTGCCGAGGCGGTGGTGGTGCCCGAGAACGCCGTCATCCCGATCCCCGCAGGTCTGCCACCGGAGCGGGCCGCGCTGCTGGGCTGCGCGGTGCTCACCGGTGTCGGCGCGGTCCACAACACGGCCCGGGTGGCGTCCGGCGACTCGGTGGCGGTGATCGGGCTCGGCGGGGTCGGGCTCGCCGTGCTCACCGCCGCCCGCCGGGCCGGCGCCACCACGATCCTCGCCGTCGACGTCGCCGAGGCCAAACGGGACCTGGCGCTCGCCGCCGGGGCGACCGACTTCCTGCTCTCCGACGACCGGCTCTCCAAGGAGGTGCGGGCGCGCACCGAGGGCCGGGGCGTGGACCACGCCTTCGAGTGCGTCGGCCGCGCCGCCACCATCCGCGCCGCCTGGCGGCTGACCCGACGTGGGGGAGTGGTGACAGTGGTCGGGATGGGCGCCAAGGACGACATGGTCAGCCTCGGCGCGCTCGACATCTTCCACTCCGCCCGCACCCTGCGTTCCTCGGTGTACGGCTCGTCCGACCCGGACCGGGAGGTGCCGGCGCTGGCTGCCGAGCTGGCCGATGGCGCGCTTGATCTGCGCGCGTTGGTCAGCGGCACGGTTTCGCTCGACGACGCGCCCACGGCGTTCGCGCGGCTGGCCCGGGGCGAGGGCGCCCGCTGGGTGGTCACTCTGGACTGAGCCGGGCGTGGGACACGTGGCGGGCTTGGCCAGGTGCCCTGGGCTGACTCCGGACGGGCCAGCCCTGGGCACCCGGGGCGACGAAGGTCGGGCGGACGGTCAGAAGGGTGGGGCGTCCTCGCCCATCAGCGCCAGCACGACGCCGCCCTTGCCGCTCTTGAGGCCCTGGACCACTACCTTGCCGGTGCTGCCGTCGGGCAGTTCGAGGGTGAAGGTCTTCCCGATCGCGTTCTTCGGGCCGTTGCCGGCGCTGTTGGCGGGTCGGAAGTCGCCTGCCCAGGGCGGGACTCCGCCCTTACGGGCCGGCTCGGCGAAGAGCGCGGCGGTGCCGGGAGTCCTGGTGCCGTCCGCGGAAAGGAGCACTGAGGCGCTGCGATAGGTAGCCATATGCGCCAAGGCTAACCCGGAGCGGGCGGTTCGCGGCACCACAGCTGCCCGTACCGGCGATTCGGCCGCCAGTCGTTGCCCACCGACCCATACCTAGAAGTACGATGCATCGTACTTCTAGGGTTAGGGGTGGGAGGCTTCATGAAGGTCGCCAAGGATCTGGTCGCCGCCTCGGCGACACCGATGGTGCTCGGCATCCTGGCCGAGGGCGAGAGCTACGGCTACGCCATCCTCCGGCGGATCAACGAGCTGTCCGGCGGCGAGCTGGACTGGACCGAGGGACTGCTGTACCCGTTGCTGCACCGGCTCGAACGACTCGCCTATCTGGAGTCGAGCTGGCAGGCGGTCGCCGGTGAGCGCAAGCGCAAGTACTACCGCATCACCGACCGGGGCCTGGCGGAGCTCGCCGAGCAGCGCCGGCAGTGGGACACCGTGGTGGGCGCGCTCAAGGAGATCTGGCACGACCGGGCGCCCCTGACGACGCCCCCGCTGGAGGGCCTGGCATGACGACGCCCGATCGGCCGGCGGAGTTGGCCGCGCAGTTCGCGCAGTGGCGCCAGTACGTGCTGCGCCGCCGGGGACTGCAAGCGGTGGACGCCGACGAGCTGGAAGACCACCTGCGCGGTTCCGTCGACGAACTCCTCGCCGCTGGCCTGAGCCCGGATGAGGCGTTCCTGGTCGCTGTGAAACGGATGGGTAGCCTCGACGATCTCTCCCGCGAGTTCGCCCGGGAACATTCCGAACGGTTGTGGAAGCAGTTGGTGCTGACCGGCGACCCGGGCAATCCGGTCGCCGAGCCGCGCTCCCGCCGCGACCTGTGGGTCCTGCTCGGCTGCGCGGCGGGCGCGGTGGTCTCCGTCAAGGTGCCAGCGCTGTTCGGGTTGAGCTTCGACGACGACGGCTCGTTCTACGCGCGCAACGCCACAGTGTTCGCGCTGCCCTGGCTGGCGGCCTTCCTGGCGTGGCGTCGGCAAGCCCGACCCGCGGTGGTCGCGGTGCTGGTGGCGCTGTTCGCGCTCGGCGTCGGGGCGGCCAACGCCTACCCGCTTGCGGACGACTCGCAGTCCGTGGTCGTCACAAGCGTCCACCTGCCCATCGCCCTCTGGCTCGTGGTCGGCCTGGCCTACGTCGCCGACGACTGGCGCTCGTCGCGTCGACGCATGGACTTCATCCGCTTCACCGGCGAGTGGTTCATCTACTTCGTGCTGATGGCCCTCGGTGGCGGCGTGCTCGCCGCGTTCCTGTTCAACACCTTCGCGGCCATCGGCATCGTCCCGGAGGCGTTCATCTCGCAGTGGCTGCTGCCCTGCGGCGCCGCGGCGGCGGTCGTGGTGGCCGGGTGGCTGGTCGAGGCCAAGCAGAGCGTCGTGGAGAACATCGCGCCGGTCCTCACCCGGCTGTTCACCCCGCTCTTCACCGCCGCCCTGCTCGCCTTCCTCGTCGCGGTGGTCTGGACCAGCCACGGCATCGACGTCGAGCGCGAGGCGCTCATCCTGTTCGACCTGTTGCTGGCCGTGGTACTGGGGCTGCTGCTCTACTCCCTCTCGGCCCGTGATCCGCTGGCCCCGGCCGGTGCGTTCGACAAACTCCAACTCGCGCTCGTGGTGAGTGCCCTGGCCATCGACGTGCTGGTGCTGCTGGAGATCACCGGACGCATCACCGACGAGTACGGCGGCACGCCCAACCGGGCTGCCGCCCTCGGCGAGAACGTGATCCTGCTTGTCAACCTCGCCTGGTCGGCGTGGCTCCTGCTGGCCTTCATCCGACGGCGCACGCCGTTCACCACCCTGGAGCGGTGGCAGACCGGCTACCTGCCGGTGTACGCGGCATGGGCCTGGATCGTGGTCCTCGTCTTTCCCCCGTTGTTCAGCTACGCGTAGACGAGGAGTTCCCCACCCTGGGGTAGCCGGCGGCCAACGGTGACCGTCGGCTACCTGCGTGGGGGCGCATGGCGGACAGCTCCGCGGACGGCCAGCGCCCCTCGCCGCGACCCAGCCTCGCGGTGGGTCACCAACCAAGTGGTTGACAGGTGGTCACACAGATGCTGAACTATCAACCAACCACTTGGTTGGGGGCGGACTGAGGATGACTGAACAGCTCGACCGCCGACAGGCGCTCGTCCACGCGGCCTTCTCGGCGCTCGCCGAGAGCGGCTTCGAGGGGTTCCGGCTGCGACCGATCGCTGCCGCGGCCGGCATCGACCACTCCACACTGCACCACTACTTCCGGACCAAGGCCGATCTGATCGCCGCGGTGCTCGAGCACGTGACAAGCCAATTCGAGGCGACGATGCACAACGACCTGGAGCCCGCCGCCCGACTGCGGCAACACCTCAGGGAGATCGCCACCGCCGTGGCGTACCGGCCCGAGTTGTTCGTGGTGCTCGACGAGCTCGATCTCCGCGCGCGACGCGACGCGTCCACAGGTGCCGACATCGAGCGCGACGAACAGGGTTGGCGGGACGCGCTCGCGGCGATCTTCACCGAGGGCATCGCGCAACACGTGTGGTCGGTCAACCTCAACGTCGCCGCCAGCGTCGAGCTGGTGATCGCCACCGTCAAGGGCATTCGCCTGCGTCCCGACCAGGCCGAGTCGGTTGTCAACCAACTGTGCGACCTCTTCTCACCAGAAAGAGTCACCCATGACTGACGTACTCATCGTCGGCGGAGGCATCGGCGGCCTCGCGCTCGCCCAGGGGCTGCGGAAGAACGGAATCAACGCCGAGGTCTACGAGCGTGACCGGCACCGCGACGACCGGGTGGACCGCTACCGGCTCGCGATCAACCCGGCCGGCAGTCGGTCGCTGCGCGCCTGCCTGCCGGACCGACAGTGGCAGGCGTTCACGGACACCGCGGGCCGGCCCGGCGGCGGGTTCGGCTTCCTGGGCACGGACCTGCGCACGTTGGTCCTCGTCGAGGACGCGCTCATGTATCCCGACGATCCCGACCCCGCCGAACGGGCCTACCCGGTCGACCGTCAGACGCTGCGCGGCGTCCTGCTCGACGGACTCGACGACGCCGTCCACTACGACAAGACGTTCGAACGCTACGAGCTGAGCGCGGCAGGTCGTCCCACCGCGTACTTCGCCGACGGCACCTGCGCCACCGCCGACGTCCTGGTCGGCGCAGACGGGATCAACTCCCGGGTACGCGCGCAGTACCTGCCGACCGCCACCCAGCGGGACACCGGCGCGGTGGGCGTCGGGCTGAAGTTGCCGCTCAACGACGACACCCGCGCCTGGCTACCCGCCCGGCTGGCCGAGGGCATGAACCTGGTCGTGACGGGTGCGCCACACTTCCTGTTCACCTCGGTGTTCGAACGCCAGCAGCCGGTGGGGGACGACTATCTGCTGTGCGCGTTCGTCGCCCGCAACGAACTGTTCCCCTCGCGTCCGGAGCGCCTCGACGGCACCCAGTTGAAGGCCTACATCGCCGGGCTGATCACGGACTGGCACCCCGCGCTCCGCCAACTGATCGCCGCGTGCCCAGCAGAGGACGTGAGCGCGTTCCCGTTCCAGGCTTCCGACCGTCCCGCGCCGTGGACGCCGTCCCGGGTCACCGTGCTCGGCGACGCCGTGCACGGCATGCCACCGGCCGGCGGTAACGGCGCCAACACCGCACTGCGCGACGCCGCCCTGCTCACCCGCCAGTTGTCTCTGGCCGGCACCGGCCACCTGCCGCTGCTGGACACGATCGGCGAATACGAGACCGAGATGCGCGAGTACGGATTCCACGCCGTCGAGCTGGCCATGCGGACCCTGCACCAGGGCATGATGAGCAACCCGCTGAACGTGGGTCTGACCCGGGGCTGGTTCAGTCTCTGCGACATCGCGCCACCGCTACGCCGGATGACCTTCGGCGCGAGCTGGGCCAGGATCAGTGCTCCCCGCCCGTGGGAGCGGGTCGGCATGCTGACCGGCTGATCCGCTCGACCGGCCCGGGACGGCCGCCCTGGACTGAGCATCCTGTCGGGGTGGGCGGGCAGGATGACGCAATGGGTTCACGTCTGGGCACTGTCGTCGTCACGGGTGCCGCCGGTCGCATCGGTTCAGTGGTCTGCCGTCACCTGCGCGACGAGGTTCGCCGCCTCGTCCTGGTCGATCGGGTGCTCGCGCAGCCGCAGTCGCCGACAGACCGGGCGATCCAACTGGACCTGGCGGACGCCGACGCCGTGACCGCCGCGCTGGAGGGCGCGGACGCGGTGGTGCACCTGGCCGGGCTGCCGGACGAGGCGCCCCTGGCCGACCTGCTGGAGAGCAACGTGCTGGGCACGTACCACGTGTTGGAGGCGGCCCGTCGGCAGCGGGTGGGGCGGGTCGTCCTCGCCAGCAGCAACCGTGTCACCGGCTTCTACCCGGTCGGCCAGGTGGTCGGGCCGGAGGAGCCGGTCCGACCGGACGGTTTCTACGGGGTGAGCAAGGTCGCTGTCGAAGCGCTCGGGCGCCTGTACGCCGACAAGTTCGGCCTGTCGGTGGTGTGCCTGCGCATCGGCAGCTTCGAGGACGAGCCGGACGAGGCCCGCTACCTGGCGACCTGGTTGAGCCCGCGCGACGGTGTCGGTTTCGTTCGCGCGGCGCTCACCGCTCCCGACGTGCGCTTCGCGACCGCCTACGCCGTGTCCGCCAACACCCGGGCGTTCTGGGACACCACGGCCGGGGCAGGGCTCGGCTATTTGCCGCTGGACGACGCGGAGGTTTTCGCCGACCGGGTGCCCGGTTCGCGCGACCCGGTCGACCCCGCCGCCCCGCAGGGCGGGGCCTTCACCGACGCCGCGTACACGCTGCGGCACGTCAGGGCGGCCGAGCCGTCCTGACGAGCCGAGCATCCAGCGGGCCGGGCGGCAGGGCGACGTCCACCCGTCGTTGCGGCGCGCTGATCGTGACGCGGGCCAGACCGGTGTCACCGTAACCGGTTAGCGGCGACCCGACGTACCCAGCAGGGCATGCCACATTAGGGTCGGTGCCGT
>NZ_JBEZFA010000043.1:0-62912 GCF_040649215.1 Micromonospora sp. NPDC049044
ATTGACCGCATTGTCGGTGATCGAAAACTTCGCACCCATCCGAAGCCCCTCCCGTGAACTCGACCCACAGTCACTCGAACATAGACACCCAACGAACTTCCCGCCCTACCCGAGTCGCATATCTCGCACAATCTGCGCGACCAGGCCAAGAACGATCTCCCGCGTGCCGCTCGCGATGCCTTTAAAGGATCTTGGGGGTGGACGACGCGCCGCTGCCGAAGCCGCTCATATCGGCCGGCCACGGCGGCCCAGATAGCGGGCCGCCGTGACACCTGCGCGGGACTCAGCAGCCGAGCCTCCTGGTGGAGAGCGCGACGTCGTCGATCCAGAGGTCGAACTCACCCGGAGTGGTGCCACCCTGGTAGAGCTGCCAACCGATCTTCACGGTGTTCACCGTCGGCAGCACGAAGGGCACGTCGTTGCCGCCATGCTCGGTCGTGGAAGCGGTCAACTCCGGGTTCGCCACGCCGTCGATCCACACCGAGACGCGGTTGTCCGTCGGGTCGAGTTTCCACTCGAAGCACTGCCAGGTGTCCTCGGTGACCGGGGCGGACTCCCGCCAGTTTGTCCAGTCGCCGGTCGGGCCGCCGTCGGCGCCCACCCCCCAGAAGGTTCCGGGGACAGTGGGTGCGTACTGACCGCCGACGGGACGGACGACCTCCGGGCTGCCGGTGCCGGTCGCCTCCACCAGTGTGAAGTGCGCCCAGTCGGGGGCGGTGGGGAAGGCGTCGACGCGCAGCCGCATCCGGCCGTAGAAGCGGTTGCCCGGCGCGGCGAAATCGTCGACGCGCAGGAAGGCCCGCCCGTTGTCCACAGTGTGGATGTGCAGCACCTGGTTGCCGCGGCGGGCACGCTCGACGGTGAGAGTGCCGTTGCGCGTGTCGACGCCCCAGTCCAGGGTGCTGGCCCCGCCCGGCGGCAGCCGCTCGAAGTCTTCGCAGAAGAGCAGGCCACGGGTACACGAACGCGGGGAGACACCGGACGCGGCGGCCGGGACGCTGCCGGCAGCGGTGCCGAGGATCAGGGCGGCGGTGCACACCGCGAGGAAACGGCGCATGGTCATCCTCCATGACGTGGGGCCCTCCCGCGGGCGGGCGGGGCCAGAGTGCGTTCCCCGAACATCCCGATCGCTGCTCACCGCGTCGCCGATCTCGATGCGTCGGCACGGCGGCGGGGTGGGCGTCTCGGTGTCGGGGGAATACGGGGCGGGGACACGTACGACCGGCACCTGCCCGTCGTCGTGACAGTGGCCCGGCGATGCGGCGTCGTGCGCCGAAGTGGCGCGACGCCGGCACTGCACTGCTCCCGTGCTACCCGTTTCCAGCACGGTTGCCCCCGTGCCGCGGCGATGCGAGCCATTCCAGCACACTCGCAGCCGATCCAGCAATATCGACTAGTGTCGCTACCTCATCGCCTCTGTGCCGTGCTCGGCGAAGCGCCGCCCGGCGTCACCCCGGCCAGTCCACCGTCTCGAGGACGGGATTGCTCCGGACCGCCTCGATCAGGGGCGTGGGTCCGCTGACCCTGGTGCCCTGCAGGTCGTAGTCCGTCCAGACGAACCAGGACCGGTCGGTGGGCCACAGATTCGTCGGGGAGAACAGGTAGCTGCCGCCGCGCTCCTCGAGCAGTTCGGGAACTGCCGACAACGGCCCGCGCCACACGTGGACGTGGTCGTAGTCGTTGGCTGGCAGGGACGCGAAGAAGGCGACGCAGTCAGTGCCCGACCCGTCGACCGAGTGCCGGCACAGGGTGTCCAGCAGGGCCGTGAGGCTCTCCTCGTCCAGGGAACCTTCGGGTGGCGGCTGGACGGCGACCGGCCAACTCTGGTGCGGGAACCAGCGGTGGCATGGCGGGTATCGCGGATCTGGTGCCTGTCCCGGTTGCTGCGACCAGAGCACGCGACGCCAGGCGCTTCCCGGCCGGACGACGAAGCCCAGCGGCGTACCGGTGTCGATGGTGCCATCGTCGAGGTCCACCCCGCCGACGATCAGCGGCGCGAGGTCGCCCGATTCGAGCCCGCGGCGGCGCACCTCATGGTGCGTGCCCCGCCCGGCGTGGCTGGCGTTCTCGTACATGGCGTGCAGAATCCACGTCGACGCCCCCCACCCGGCGGGAGCGTAGCCGGTGTGCGTCTCGTGCTCGGGCCGGCCGGCGAGCCAGGCCAACAGGGCGGCTGGGTCTTCCACGCGCTTCATCGACACGGTGCCATCGTCGCGCACCTGCCAGTCCGACGTGCGCGCTGCCTCCGGCGAGGACCGCTCGCGGCCCCCGCCGGGAGATGGATTCAGAAGGTGGCGATGGGGTTGACCGGGCTGCCCGAGGTGCCGGCGAAGCGGACCGGCGCGACCGCCAGGTGGAAGTCCCACTGACCGAGCTGGGCAGCTGTGCTCGCGCACGCCTCCAGGTCGCAGTTGTCGAGCAGCCACAGGCCCATCGCGACGAGACTCACCGCGTGCACCGGCATCAACACGTCGTCGTACCCCGACGGCTGAACGTCCTGGGGCGTGTCGGCGCCAATCAGCGCGACCTGCCGTTCGTGCAGCCACGGCAGGCAGGACGCGTGCCAGCCGGCCTGCGTGAGACCGATGGCCGCACCGGTCTCGTGCCGCGAGCGGCCGAATCCGGTCCGTAGGAGCACCGCGTCCCCGGGTCGTACCCGCACCCCCTGGCGGCGCTCGGCGGCCTCCAGGTCAGCGGGGAAAACCCCCTCCCCCGGCTCCAGCCACGGCACACCGCGGACCGCCGCGACGTCAAGCAGGACGCCCCGGGTGACGATCCCGTCCGCCGCCGCCGTGACGGCTGCCCACGCCGATCCCGCAGCGGCGTCGACAGACGAATGCGACCGCCCGTTGTACATCGCGCCGTCCCAGAAGATGTGGCACGGCGAGTCGACGTGGGTGAGGGTGTTGCCGTGGAACGTGAGGCCGAGCCGTTCGGACGAGAAACCCCAACGCCGGTCGGCGTGGAAGGCGGGCACCGGGATGTTCTCGGCACCCGGCATGTCGGCGGCGCAGGGGCACGTCGTCGTCGACCGTTCCATGTCCTGCGGCACGGTGATGTCCCACGCGCACGACACGCTCCGGCCGTGCCGGACCGCCCGCGCCGCCGCCAGCCGGACGTCGTCGGTGATGTGGTTGAGCGTCCCGCGCTCGTCGTCGTCGCCCCACCGTCCCCAGTTCGACAGGGTGTCGAAGTAGCCGAGCACGTCGTCTCGGCTGGGCACTGACCGCCCTACCGTCATCCGGGCATCCACTCCTCTGGCCACGCGGGTCGAGGCGTCGCAGGCAGCGGCAGTGTGCCCGCTCACGCACCTTCAACGAGCCGCTGAGCTGGCGTGACAGTACCTCAGTGGGCCAGCGGCAGGTCGGGGCCGGGAAGGACTTGACGCACCGTCGCCCAGCGGCCATGGTCGACATATATCGACAGACTCAGATGTATCGCGACTCGGGAGGACTGATGAAGGCCCTTGTCACCGCCGCCTCGGTTGCGGCCATGCTGCTCCTGACCACGGGCGGCGCGTCCGGCGGCCGGCCGGCGACGGACGCGCCCTGCGCCGGCCAGATCCATCCGAACCCGGGCTTCGAGCACGGCGCCACCGGCTGGACCGCCGGCCCCCGCATCGTCGTGGTCGGCGACGCGACCCGACCCGCACACACCGGACGCGGGTACGCCACCTTCGCCGGACTGGACGTGACGCGGGGCGACCTGCTGCGCACCACCGCAACGGTGCCGGCCAACTGTGACCTGACGGTCCGCTTCTGGGTCCGGACCCTCACCACCGAGACCAGCCGCAGCGACTACCTGAACGTCGGGCTGGCTGTCACCGGGATCCCCCCGAAGACCAGGTTCTCGCTGGCCTTCGACGGCGGCGCGCAGTGGCGGCAGTACACGATGGCGACCGGGACGGCGACGACCGAGCGCACCGCGACCGTCAGTTTCGTCGCCAGCGAGACCGCCGGCAACGGCGCCACCGCCTTCGACGTGGACGACGTGACGTTCACGTTGAGCTGACCGCGGTGTGGCCCCCGCCGGGACGCCCCTTCGGCAGCACGGTGGGAGCCGAGGTGAGCGCGGCGCTCAGGTCCAGGCTCTTCCGGCCCGCACCCAGGCGTCCTGGTCCACCGGGGTAGGGCCTTGACGCAGCCACGTGTTGATGCGCTGCGCGTGCTCCTCGGGGGTCCCCGCGGACGACTCCACCCGGAGTGCGCCGTCGAAGTAGCGGAACGCCTCCGCGCGCTCGCGGACGAGCGCTTCGTCGAGATCCGTGGCTTGGTGGCGCTCCCGGAATCGGCTCGCAGCGTCGTCGGGAGTCACGAGGAACTCGACGACCCAGAGCGGCGCGGCGGAGCCGGCCAATGCTTCCACCAGGCTGGCTCGCTGGTCACGGCGAGCGTAGGTGCATTCGAGGAGTACGGTCTCTCCGCGATCGACAAGCATCCGGGCGAGGAGATGCGCGCCTGCGTACGCGTGCATGCGGTCGTCACGATTCCGGTCGGATTCGGGGAAGAGGAGGTCGAACAGGGAGTCCACCTCCAGGTGGACCCGACCTGAGTAGGCGCGTTCCTTGGCCAGTACCTGTCGGGCAGTGGTCTTGCCCGAGCACGGTGGGCCGGACAGCACGACGATCCCGTTGCCTGTCATGTTCCTCGCGGTTTCCGACGTTCGAAAGGCGAGCACGGTCCGGCAGGCCCGGAGAACGTCAGAATCCGGAACCACTGTCCCTACGACAACCCTCACGGCACGGGTGCCTGTCGCACCTGGGGCAACCCGTCCGCCGTCACCATGACCGTCACCTGCACCTCAGGCGACGGCGAGCTGTCGGTGCTGTCCCGCAGCGACCGGTGCACCGGGCACTCGCACGACGGCCGCAGCGCGTCCGGGCAGCTGGCGAGCGCGGCCTTCAACCGTCGCACCCCGTCGACGGCGACCCACCAGGACCAGGCCATGTCCCACGGCTCCTCCCACGGCATGTGGAAACAGTCATGGTCAAAGCGCACGAGGCGGCCGGTCTCGCACTGCGGACAGGCGGACAGGCTGGTCCAGCGGTGGTTGATCTGGTGTCCGGAGGTGCCGTGCGGGACGCCCCAGCTGTCGATTCGCACCAGGACCCGATCCTCCACCCGGCAGGTGGTGCAGACGCTCACGGCCGACCCTCCCCGCTCTCGTACGACCACCACATCGTAGAGATCGACAGCACTGGTCACGGCCCCGCCGATGGCCGGACGGCTGGTTCCAGGAGGTGCGGGAGCCGGTCTCACGGTCATCGAGATCACCGGCCGCGCAGGTACTTGAGCACCTCCAGGGCGAGTGTCATGGTCCCGCCGACGGCCACGCCTCCCCCGACCACCGCCGACGAAAAATCCACTCCACTGTGGTGGAGCAGTGCGGCCGTGATGATTCCGACGCCACTGGCAACCACGATGGCGGATCGGTCGCGACCCGCCGCCGACGTTCCTCCTCGCGAAACGCCGTCCGGGGGTACGCACTGTCCAGCCGACCGGCGGCCTGCTCGTCGTCGCGTAGCACTGGACCGCCCTGGCGCCCCGATTGCGCGCCGGTGGTTGGATGTGCCAATGGGTCCGTGGGAAGTAGCGTTTCTCGTCATCGCCATTGTCGGGTCGGTCGCGGCTGCGGTCGGAGCCGCGTCCCAGGAGAAGCGCCGCTCGGCGATGCAACTCGCGGCCGTCCAGCGCAAGCTCGATCTGATAATGGACCACCTCGGCATCGCCGAGCCGATGGACCCGGAAGTCGTCCGGCATCTCAAGAGCGGCCAGACGATTCATGCTGTTCGCGCCTACCGCAACCAGACCGGTGCCAGCCTGGTCGAGGCGAAGCAGGCGGTGGACCGGCTCGCCCGCGAACTCCACCTCGAGCGGTGACGCCGCGGTCGTCCGAAGAGCGACGACAGTAGGGGCCTGGTGACCCAACGGTCAGCGGCACTGCTCCGGCCCAGGGCGTTGGAGTCCTGGGCCGGGGCAGTGCCGCGGTTGTCGCTCCTGTCGATCAGCTGATGGTGATGTCGCTGCACCACATGTAGGTCTGGTCCAGGTGGGACGCCCGCCAGATCACGAACAGGATGTGGTTTCCGCTGCGCCCGGAGGTCGAGACGTTGAACGAGATGTTCTGCGCCGGCGCGTAGCGCCCGGTCGTGGCGACCAGGTCAAGGTTGCCCCATCCGAGCCGCTGGGTGCTCGGGTTGAACCCCTGCTTGGTGACGTAGACCCGGAAGTAGTCGGCACCGTGGCTGGCCTGGTCGTACAGCTGGACCGTGAAGCTACGGCTGACGGGCGTCGACTTCCACGCACCCGGCTGGTTCACCGAGTCGTTCCTGGACAGGCCGTTGCTGCACAGTTGCCCGTCCGGGGTACGGGCTTCGTACTGACCGGCGAGGCCGTCGCGCAGCTGGCTCATCCAGTTCCACATGGTGTCGGGGTTGGCCTGGAACGCCTGCCAGCACATGGGGTCCTGTTGCTGCATTGCCGGGTTCATGTGCTGGTTGCCCCAGGTCTTCCAGCACTGATAGGCGCGACTCGCCGGGTTGATGATGGTGCCGTGCGCCTGGGCCGCCCCGGTGAAGGGCAGCGTGCCAACCACCATGGCGAACAGCAGGACGAGCGCTTGGAGGGATCGACGGACGGTTGACCGGGATCGTCCGCCGGATAGATCGGACGTGTGTGGACGCACTGTTCATCCTCCGCTCTTCGGTACTAAAGATCACAATGGGAACGCTCCCAAACCAACTGTTACATCGATGTCTGTAAATATCAATGTTGATCTGTCTAATTTCGGACGCGGCCAAAGGCCCCCGCCTCGACGGCGCCGCGCGGATGGGCCCGCACCGGCGCACCGGTTCACAACTGTCGAAGGGCCAGATACGGGCCGGCCTGCGGTGCCACAGGCCCGGATCCGACGCCCGGGTGGGCGCGGGAGTGACCGCCCGGCTTTGCCAGAGCCCAACCCCGGCGTCGTACCGGCGGCGTCAGAGCCCGGCCGCGGCGTCGTACCGGCGGCGCTGGTCGGCCATCTCCGACTCGGCAAGCGCCTCCTTGAGCGCCAACTCCTCGTACTTGTCCGGGAACATCTGCCGCAGCCGGTCGACGAACCTGACGTCAGCGGTCGCCTCGACCACCTGAATGCCCGGCGGATCGGTGGACATGTCCATGATCACCGGGCCGGCCAGCTTGACCGCGACGTCCCAGGGACGCCCCCGCTCGGCGACCCCGCACAGGTGGAATCCGTACACCGTCCGCACGTCGGCGAGCGCTGTCGCCTCGGCCGGCTCGTAGCCGTACACGCGCACCCCGCAGATCACCGGAGGCTTCTCCGCGGTGGCCGCCTGCTGGGCATCGTGCCCGGCGTGGTTGTGCTGGCCCGGGTCCACCTGTTCGAGCGTGGTACGCATCCGGGCCACGATCTGCGTCTGCAGATCCGCCGGCTTCGTCTCCGGGTCGGTCCGGTTGACGAGGACGACAGCGCCGGCCGACACCGCCAGCAGGATCACCGCCACCCACACCAAGCGGTGCCGGTACCAACCCACGAGACTCTCTCGGGAAATCATGACTGCTTCTCACCTCGTCGCCGGTTCTGCACGCTGGCGGACCGAATCGGACGGCCCCGGGCTGTCGAACGTCGAACGCGTCGGCCGACGAGGACACGGACCGGGGGCTACGTACGGCGGGCGCGGATGGCGGCCTGGCAGTGTGCCCGCCGCCCTGAAGATGACCCGGCGATGCGATGCGCGAGCGCCCGCCACGGCGACGCCGCTGCTGGCACTGCGCTGCTCCCGTGCTTGCCGTTCCCAGCGCGGTTGCCCCCGCGCTGCGGCGATATGAGCCATTCCAACACGTCTGGACGCACTCTCGCAACATTGACGAGCGTCAGCGCGGGTACGGATCACCGCGTTCCGGGCCGCCTGGGCCGAGGGCATCAAGCTCGCGCCCGGCCGCTTCCAGGTGCGTTTCCCCCAGGTGGGTGCCGGCTCGCGGGGCGTGCCGCACGTGACGCCGGTGAACCGGACCGGGCACTACTGCGAGGTGGTTCGCTGGTTCCAGTCCGGCGCCGACGAGATCGTCGACGTGCAGTGCCACCGGCCGGGCGGCACCCGCGAGGACACCCCGTTCACCGTGCTCTGGACGACCAGCTCGGGCGTGCTGCCCGCCGGCACGTCCCACGCGTACGTGCAGTGGGGTGGCGGCGTGGTGGCGCAGTCGTACAACTCCACGGGCGTGGTGAACACTGTCGGGCCGCTGGGCGTCGGGCAGTACCTGGTGCGGCTGCCCGGGGTGGGGCTGGGCGGGGTGCTCGCCGGAAACGTGCAGGTCACCGCCGGGCAACCAAACGCCGGGCCGCGCCGGTGCAAGGTCTACTCCTGGAGCGCCGTCGGCACCGACGTGCAGGTGTACGTCTTCTGCTACAACCAGGCCGGCGCGTTCATCGACACCGACTTCACCCTCTCGTACCACCGTCGGCGGCCGGTGATCGGCTCCCTCGCCCCACCGTCGTACTTCGGTTATCTGGGTACCGCCGTCGGCGGTCCGACAAACGATAATTCGGTCCTCGGGGTCGGTGCGAACACTGTGGCGCCGCTGGCGCCCGCAGGCCGCTACCTGGCGACCTTCCCGCAGGTCGGCCTCAAGGAGACGCACGTCCAGGTGGTCGCCCAGGGGGCCGGAAGTAACTACTGCCACCTCACCCAGCCCTGGCCGTACACCACGAACGCCGACGTCGACGTGATCTGTTTCGACAACGCCGGCGTGGTCACCCCACACCGCTTCCTGGCCACCTTCACCTCCCGGCTCTGACCCCGGGCCGAACCGGCGGTGGTCGTCCACCGGTCACCGCCGGGTGCGGGTCAGGGCGTCCAGCGCACGCCGGGGTTCACCCGCCCGAACCAGTCGAAGACGGCCATGTTGTCCCACTGGTTTCCGGTGCCGTTGATGTTGGCCGGGTCCCAGCCGTTGCCGTTGATGGCGTACCAGGTTGGTTCCCAGTAGAAGACGCCGATCGCTCCCGCGTTGCGGGCCGTGTTCTGCACCCAGTCGAACTCCTGGGCCTGCCCGGACCAGGTCGCGCTGATGCCGTCACAGGTCGCGTCGCCGATGGCGTTCGGCTCGCTGTCGGCGTTGTTCCGGGTGAAGGGGTACGCGGTCTCCGCGATCACCACCGGCTTACCGTACCGGCCGCGTAGGTCGACGATGTTGTTGTAGAGGTTCGCCAGGGTGCCGTGCCACACGCAGTAGTACGACAGGGCGGTGATGTCCCACTGCACACCCTGGGCGCGGATACCGTCGTAGAACCACCTGGCGTTGGCGTTGCTGTCGCCGTTTGCGGTGTGGATCATCACCGGGATGCCGCCGCCGCACGCCTTCGTCGCGTTGTAACCCTGCTTCAGCAGGCCGGCCAGCGGGGCGAAGTCGTTGTTGACGACCTTGCCCTCGTTCCACAGCATCCCGACGTTGATCTCGTTGCCGATCTGCACACTGTCCGGTGGGGTGCCCTGCTGGCTGAGGCTGGAGCAGACGTCGTACGTGAAGGTGTACACGTCGGTACGCAACTGGCTCAGGGTGTGGCCGGCCCAGGCAGCCGGCTTGTACTGCTTGCCGGGGTCGGCCCAGGTGTCGGAGTAGTGGAAGTCGATGAGCACCTTGAGGCCCTTCGCCCTGGCCGCCCGCGCCTGGGCCAACACCCTGCTCTTGTTGTTGTAGCCGCTGCTCGGGTTGTTCCAGACCCGCAGTCGGACGTAGTTGACGCCGACGGACTTCAGGATGTCGAGCGGGTCGCGGGCGACGCCACCGGCGTCGTAGTACCTGGCACCCAGGTCCAGGCTGCGCTGCAACGAGGAGACGTCGGCCCCCCGCATACTGAGCGTGTTCGCGGCGGCGGCGGGCGCGGTGGTGCCACCGAGGGTGGCGCCGGCGGTGAGGATGCCGGCCGTGACCGCCCCGAGCAGGGCCCTGCGTCGACGGTGGGGTGTGGTCGAAGAGGTGTTCACGCGACTCCTTCTCGGGCGGGGGACGGGCCGGGCCACGATCAGCCCACCGTGCAGGCGGCACCGTTGAGCGAGAAGCTGGTCGGCGGCGCGGCACTGGCGCTCCACCGCCCCTGTACGCCGAAGCTCGCGGAGCCGTTCGGCGCCAGGGCCCGGTTCCAGTCGACGTTGCCGGCGGTGACTGTGGCGCCGGTCTGGTTGAGCGTGGCGTTCCACCCCGAGGTGATCTGCTGGTCGCCGGGGAAGCCGAAGGTGACAGTCCAGCCGTCGATGGGCGCCGCCCCGACGTTCTCGACAGTCAGGGTGGCCACGAAACCGCCAGGCCACTCGGACTGGTTGCGGTAGGTCACCCGGCAGGTCGAGGGCGACGGCGTGTCCGTCACCGGGATGACCACGGTCAGGGTGGCCGTCGAGGTCGAGCGGTGTCCGAGGGTGTCCCGGGCGGTCATCCGGAAGAGGTACTCCAGGCCCGGGCGGAAGTAGCCGGTGATCGTGGTGGTGGTGACGGCCCCGACGCTGGCGGTGTAGACGACATCGTCAAGCACCTGGTAGTACGTGATGTCGTAGCCGGTGATGGCACAACAGCCGGGCGTGGCGGCCGTCCAGGTGAGGGTGACCGACCCGCTCCGGACCTCGCTGGCGGCCAGGTTCGTGGGCGCGCTCGGCGGGAAGGGCGAGGTGCCCGGCGTGCTCGGCACCGTCGGCGGCGTGGTCGCGTTGGGCGCTGCGACGGCCGCTGGGGCCCCGCCGGGCGTCGGGGCGATTCCCGGGTACGCCACGGTGCCGGCAGCGGCCATCGGTACGGTGGCCAGTGCGGTGGCGAGCACCGCCGCCGACACCACGACGACGGCCAGCGGACCCGGCCGCAGACGGCGGAACAGCGAGGACGAACAGACGCCTGTCATAGGTCGACGATGCGACAGGCACATCGATGATCGCCAACGTGTCTCACGCCTCGGCCAGCCAGATCTCGGGCGGGACCGCCTCCACGGCGTCCGGCTCGCGCTGCACGCGTTCGCGCCGTGCGGGCGCGGCACCCAGCCCTGGGAACGAGATTCCCCGCCCTCGCGACGTTCAGGATCGCGGGCCTGACCCGTTGGGCGGAACAGCTAACGCGCGGTGGCGCGGGCGGCGGTGTCGACGAGGTCTGCGACCGCGCCGGGTTGCGAGACTGCCACAGCGTGGGAGGCGGCGACCTCCACTGTCGTGGATCCCGCCCGCTCTGCCAGGAAACGCTGCAGGTCCGGCGGAATGCCCTGGTCCTGCGTGCTGATCAGGGTCCAGGAGGGGATCGACTTCCAGGCGGCCTTGGTCACATTCTCCTCCTGGGCACTCGCTGAGGCGGGCCGCTGCGTTACCGCCATGATTTCGGCGGTCGCGGGGTCGACGTCGGCGGCGAACACCTCCGGGAACTTGTCCTGCAGGATGTACTGATCCATTGTCGTGCCACCGTCGTCGGCAGGGATCGGCACCATCTTGATGGCGGAGGTGAGTTGACTTCCGGGGTGTTTGACGAGCAACCCGACCACACTCTCGCCCACGTCCGGGCTGACGCTGGCGACGTACACCAGAGCCTTGACGTTGGACGCACCGTCCGCGGCCTCGGTCATGACCACCCCTCCGTAGGATTGGGCGGCCATCACGACTGGTCCGAGCAGGCTGTCCAGAAGAGCGCGAATGTAAGCGGCGTCCTTCTGCACGCCGCGCAGCGGATTAGCGACGGCAATGACCGGGTAGCCCCGCCGCTTGAGGTTGGCAATCACCCCACTCCAACTCGACGAGTCGGCGAATGCCCCGTGGATCAGCACGATTGTCGGCATTCCTGCATGTTGGGCAGTCATGTCTGGAGCAGAGCTCATCTGGAATTCCTTTCGAGAGGCCTCGCCGCCCGCTGCGTGTGATACGCGGACCGGATCGACAAGGCCGGTCGACGGAGCAGGTATCCGGCAGCTCGCCCAGTCAGCGATCCCGGCGGCCGGCACCCGACCCGGAGCGCGCGGACAACTCGACGCCGCGCGCCCGGTCCAGACCGAACGTTCTATTCGCTACGATGGTCGGGTGACGCGCGACGAACCCGATGCCCGGCCCTCTGCGGCACGACTCCGGCTTCTTCAGACGGCGACCAGGATCTTCTACGCCGAGGGCATTCACTCCGTCGGCGTCGACCGGATCATCGCCGAGGCGAAGGTGACCAGGGCCACCTTCTATCGGCACTTTCCCAGCAAGGACGACCTCATCCTGGCCTACCTGCGTGAGGTACAGCAGATGGAGCGCGGCATTGTCGACCAGGCAGTCGCCGCCAATCGATCCTCCGCCGATCCCCTTCTGGCCATCGCCGGTTCCATCGCTCAGAACATCCAGTCCCCCGGGTTCCGTGGATGCGCGTTCCTGAACGCCGCAGCGGAATATCCCGACCCGAACCATCCCGTGCACCAGGAACTCATGGCCCACCGGCAATGGTTCCTGGACACCATCACCACCCTCATGGCACAGGTCCACGAAGGAACGGCGGATCCTGCGGCGCGCCACTTCGTGATGCTGCGCGACGGTGCCATGGCGGCCGGATGCCTCTCCGACCCCACGCTCGTCTCCGAGACCTTCCTGCGTGGTGTCGAAGGGCTCCTCAGAATCAACTCCGAGCGTCAGTCGACAGAGTCGGCCCGTTAGCCCCAGCGCGACAGCCCTTCAGCCACGGCAGGGGCAACGAGCCGACTTCGTCCTCTTCTCGGCGCAGCGACGCTCCGCCGGCGAGCACGCCCGTCGGCGTACGGCTCAGGTCAGCGGCCGTACGCCTCCAGCAGGCGTAGCCACACCTCGCTGACCGTCGGGTACGCGGGCACCGCGTGCCACAGCCGCTCCAGGGGCACCTCGCCGACGATGGCGATCGTCGCGGCGTGGATCAGTTCCGCGACGTCCGGACCGACGAGGGTGAAGCCCACGATGACGTGCCGGTCCTCGTCCACGACCATCCGGGCGTGCCCCTGGTAGCCGTCGGCGTGCAGCGCGGATCCGGCGACGGCGGCCAGGTCGTAGTCGACCACCCGGATCCGCAGCCCGGTGGCCGCGGCGTCGGCTGCGGTCAGCCCCACCGACGCGACCTCCGGGTCGGTGAAGACGACCTGCGGCACGGCCCGCTCGTCGGCGGTGGCGACGTGCCGACCCCACGGGCGGTCGTCTGCCGCCTCGCCCCTGGCCCGTGCCACGATGACGTCGCCCACCGCACGCGCCTGGTACTTGCCCTGGTGGGTCAGCAGCGCCCGCCGGTTGACGTCCCCGGCCGCGTACAGCCATCCGGCGCCGACCAACGCCCCTGCGCCGTCGACCACCCGCAGGGTGTCGTCGACGGCGAGCCAGGCACCCGGCGTCAAACCGACCCGGTCGAGGCCCACGTCGTGCGTGTTCGGCGTACGGCCGACCGCGACGAGGATTTCGTCGGCTTCGATCTGCGCACCGTCGGTGAGCACGATGCGCACCGTGCCGTCGCCGTCGCGGCTCACCGACGTGGCCTCGACACCGGGGCGCACCGACACGCCGGCGTTCCGCAGGGCCTGCGTGACCCGTTCACCGACGAAGGGCTCCGCCCGCGTGAGCACTCCGTCCCGCGCGAGCACCGTCACCACCGATCCGAGGCCCGCGTACGCGGTCGCCATCTCCGCGGCCACCACGCCACCACCGATGATCGCGAGCCGGCCGGGAACGTCGCTGGCGGCGGCTGCCGCCCGGCTGGTCCACGGTGCCGCCTCGGGCAGACCGGCGATGTCCGGCACCAGTGCGCTACTTCCGGTAGCGATGACGACCGCGTGTCGGGCGGTGAGCGAGGTCGTGGTGCCGTCCGCGGCGGTCACTTCGACGATCCGGTCGGAGCTGATCCGTCCCTGGCCCCGGTACAGCGCGATGCCGGCTGTGTTGAGCCAGGACACCTGACCGTCGTCCTTCCAGTGCGAGGCGAACTCGTCCCGGCGGCGCAGCACGGCCGCCGCGTCCAGCTCGCCGGTCACCGCCTCGCGCGCTCCGGGCAGCTGACGAGCCGCCCGGAGCGCGGTCTGGCTGCGCAGCAGGGCCTTGGTCGGCATGCAGGCCCAGTACGAGCACTCACCACCCACCAGTTCCCGCTCGACGATCGCGGCGGTCAGGCCGCCCCGCACGACGCGGTCGGCCACGTTCTCCCCCACCGGCCCGGCGCCGATGACGACGACGTCGTACGTGGAGTTCTCCACCTCAGTTTCCCTTCGCGACGCGGCCGAGTCGGATGGCCGCGATGAGGAAGAAGATCGCGCCGGGGATGGCGTAGCCGATCGCGTTGGTGAGCGCGGGGTTGTCCGCGGAGGCAGCCGCGAAGAACGACCCACCGGCGATCACCGAGATGCCACCGCTGATGATCATCGGCCATTGGCCGCCCATCCTGCGGCGGGTGAGGCCCACGATCAGCTGGATCAGCCCGGCCACGACCGCCCAGGCGCCCCAGACGCGCAGGACCGCCGGGATGCCGGACGCGCCGGCGATGCCCAGGCCCACAGCGGCGAGCAGGCTGATCGCGATGTTCAGGTACAGCAGGGTGGGCGATCCGGTGGCCCGGGACGTGCGGACGTCGACGATGGCGGCGGCCACGTCGAAAAGCGGGTAGACCACGAGCAGCGCGGCGGTGAGGGGGTTGAGGTGCTTGGCGAGGGGGAACGTCACGGCAGCCCAGACGATCGCGAAGGCAAAGCGCCCGAAGTACAACCGCCGCAGGGCAGCGGCCGTCGTGGAGATGCCGGGAACGGCAACGGTGGTCATGGTCATCCTTCTGTTGATCGACGAGCGAAGGGACGCCCAGCGGGGGTCGAGCCACCGCCGGGTCGCGACGCGGGTGCTACTCGATGTTCGAGAACAGCCCCGTGATCTCCACCTGAGCGCCCTGGAGGCCGCCGAAGACGGTGCCGGCAACGGGCGTCGCGACTGCGGCGGCGGCGTCCTCGTAGCTGGCGAAGTACAGGTCGAGCGTCCGGTACGCGGGGGTGGGCGAGCTGTCCTCCTTCGGCCACACCTTTGCCGACTCGGTCCGCTGGAGCTTCGGGAGCGTCTCTGCGGCCCGACGCACGTCGGCGTAGACCTTCTCGAACTCGTCGGGGGTGGCCGGATTCCCGATGATCAGGGTGATCTTGGTGGGCATGGCGCTCTCCTTCAGTCACCGCCGTCCACCCGACCTCCGCAGGGTGGAACGAACGTTCTTTCTTAGAGAACCGTAGCCACTCGGATCGCTCCGGTCAAGACCGATCGTTCTATCTCCGTCGGCGACGGCACGGAAGGCGATGCGCCGCACGCCACGACCCCGGGAAGAAGCGCCGTTTCGACAGCACGGCGCGATACGTGTCCGGTTCACCGAATCGACGAGGTGGCCGGCCCGGGGGCGGGCGGTACGTCATGGCGTGGCGATGGCGTCCAGGACGTTGAGCCGGGCTGCGCGCAGCGCGGGGAGGACCGCCGCGAACACGCCGACCACACCGGCTCCCGCAAGGTAGATCGCCATCTGCCCCCAGGGCACGACGAGCTCGCCGATGCCCTCCTCGTCGAGACCCTGCACGGCCGCCGCCCCCAGGACACCTCCGACGACCACACCGAGCAGCGCGCCGAACAGCGAGATGATCACCGCTTCCACCATGATCATCCTTATGGTCTGCGTCCGGTTCAGCCCGACCGCCCGAAGCAGGCCGATCTCCCGCACCCGCTCGATGACCGACAGGGCCTGGGTGTTCACCACACCCAGGATCGCGATGAGGATGGCCAGGCCGAGCAGCATCTGGATCATCAGCCGGATCTGGTCGAGCGACTCGGTCTGCTGATTGGCGAAGCTGGACAGATCGACAACGGAGACCTCTGGATCCTCGGCGAGCAACCCCTCGATCCGCGGCTTGACCTGATCCACCGGCACGTCGTCGGCGAGTTGCACGTACCCGAGCGAGATCGTCGGTGCGCGCAGGTACCGCGCCGCGTCCTCCGGCAGGGCCATTCCACCGGGTAGATCGGATTCCGGGTAGATGCCGGTGACCGTGTACGTCCGCTGCTGCCCCTTGGCGAACTGGACGGTGACCGGGCTGCCAAGCGACAACCCCAGGTCGGTGGCGTGGTCCTGATCCACCACGATGTCCCCGGGCCCGAGCGTCCGCGGATCACCCTGAACCGGGTGCAGCGCGAAGACCTCGGTCAGCGCGCCCAGGTCGTTGATGACCGTCACGTACTGTTGGTCGCCGTTGACAATGGCCTGGTCACGGTAGACCGCTGCCGCCGCCCTCACCCCGGGCAGCGCCGCCACCTCGTCGAACACCTCGGCACGCACACCCGGCTGCTGGAGTCCGGTCTGCTCACCGCGTACCACCAGGTCGGCATGCAGTGACCCGGAGGCCAGCCCACGAATACTCTCCGACGCCGAGCCGAGAACCACGCTGACGGCGGTGATCAGCGCGATCCCCACCATCAGCGCGGCTGACGTGATCGCGGTGCGGCGCGGATTCCGGCCGGCGTTGAGCCGGCCCAGCCGGCCGGGCATGCTGCCGGCGAAGACCGTGCCGAGCAGCGCCACCGCGGGACGGCTGATGACGGGGGTGAGCAGCGAAATCCCGACGAACGACGCGAGCACCCCGAGCAGTACGGCGACGATCGCGCCGGGCACCACATCGGTGAGGCCGAGGACCAGCAGCACCGCGCCGACTCCGCTGATCACGGCACCGGTCGTCGCGAGACGGGTCAACGGCCGGTCCGGCCCGGCGGTGTCCACCATCGCGGCGATCGGCGGGACACGGGAGGCCCGCACCGCCGGAACGATCGCCGCGATCACGGTCACCCCGATGCCCATCCCGAAGGCCGCGGCGACCGCCGACGGCGGCACGCCCAGCCCGGCCAGCGTCAGGCTGCCGCTGTAGCGGCTGACCAGGGACGCCAGCCCGGCGCCGACGCCGACTCCGGCAGCCAGACCGAGCACCGAGGCAACCAGCCCGATGGCTGTCGCCTCCGCCAACACCGAAAGCAGCATCTGCCGGCGGCTGGCGCCGATCGAGCGCAGCAGGGCCATCTCCCGGGTACGTTGGGCGGCGATGATCGAGAACGTGTTGAGGATCAGGAAGAGGCCGACGAACAGCGCGACGGCGGCGAAGCCGAGCAGGATCTGGCCGAAGAACGCCAGCCCGTCCCGGAAGCCCGCAGCGGCCTCGTCGGCCAGGTCAGCACCGGTGCTCACCTGGTATTCGCCGCCGAGCGTCACGCGCACCCGATCGCGAAGCTCGACCGGCTCGACCCCCTCCGCGGCCCGCACGTTGAGTCTGCTGAACACGTCAGCACCGCCGAGCATCAGGCGCTGCGCGACCGGCTCGGTGAAGGCGACAGACATGGTGCCACCGAGGGTGTCCCGCCCGCCGCTGTAGCCGAAGATGCCGACCAGCGTGAAGGCGCGCCGAGGCTCGAGCGTCAACACGTCGATCGAGTCACCGACCGCGAAGCCGCCGGCCTCGGCGAGCGATGCGTTGATCGCCACCTCGTCCGGCGCGAGGGGCCCCCGCCCCTCCCGCAACCTGACAAGCGGGCTCTCCCCGGTCCAGTTCTCGCCGACGCGGGGTGCGCCGACCGACGGGATGACCTTGCCGTTGCCGCCGACCACCCGGACGCCGTCGACCGACACGACACCTGTCACCCTCGCCACGCCGGGCACCGCCGCGACTCTGTCGATCAGGGACGCCGGCACACGTGTCGGCGCCGCACCGCCGTCGACCTCGGCGACGTCCACTGTCGCCGTGCCGGTCACGCCCACATCGGTGTCCGAGTACACCGACGAGAACATCAAGTCGAAGGAGCGGCCCAGGGTGTCGGTGAGGACAAGCGCGCCGGAGACGAAGGCGACCCCGAGGACGACCGCCATGGCGGACATCGCCAGCCGTAGCTTGCGACTCAGCAGGCTTTTCCAGGTGGCCCGAAACATCAGTCGACTACCGCCGTCCGGTCGAGGTGTCATCGAGATGCGTTTCGCCCCCGGGCGGCCCGGGTCGGTCTTCGCGGCTTCAACCTATCGGCGGGCCGGGATTACCGCGTCGACACTGCGGACGATTCCACTGATTCGAAAGTGGAAGCAGAGCCTCAGGGGAATCCCTGATGCGGAATCGCAAAAACCCTGAGGACCACGCCTTCGGCGGCTTGTCGCAATCGGTGGCTGTGCCTGGCCCGGGCGACCGGTCGACTGGGTGTCGCGCATTCGACCGCGCCACACCCTGGGCCCGCCCCGCACCGGGCGTGACCTGCTGCTCGACCGCCGCGCGGGATCGCGCCAGCACCTCCGGCACCGCACCGCCCACAAAGTACGGTACCTTTCCCGAAGGATTTCGACGGACGTCACTCGGCGACCATCGGTCTTGCCACCCCCGTCACCGCATTTGCCACCGAAATCGGAAGCAGGCCATTCCCGGACGACTCTTAGACAGGGCACGGCGACGGGCTGGTGCCGATGAGTCGCGGTTCGCACACCCTGGCGGACACTTGTCGACTCGGAGGGAACAACAGACGGATGTCGTTTGACGTTGGACGCCGGGTGAGCGTTCTGCTTGCCATCGCGCTGTCCGCCTTCATCTTCAACACCACGGAAAACCTGCCGATCGGCCTGCTCAATCTGATGTCGGCCGACCTCGGCGTCTCCCTGCCGGCCGCCGGTTTCCTGGTCACCGGCTACGGTCTCGCCGTCGCCGTCGTGTCGTTGCCGATGGCGCAACTCACCAGGCACCTGCCCCGTCGTTTCGTGCTCGCCGGCGTCCTGGTGGTCCTGGCCGTGGCGACCCTCGGGTCCGTGCTCACCACGTCGTACGGCGTGCTGCTGGGCGCTCGGATCGTTGTGGCAGTGGCGCAGGCGGTGTTCTGGGCCGTCATGGGTTCGGTGGCGGTGGGGCTGTTCGCACCGGAGATACGCGGCCGGGTCCTCGCCGTGACGTCCGTGTGCGGCTCGCTCGCCACCCTGCTCGGCGTGCCTGCCTGGTGCTCGCGGTCTGCGCGCAGACAGCAGCGATGCTGCTGCTCTTCCAGTCAGCGGGCAACCAGGCCCTGGTGATCATCGGCCTCGCCCTGCTCGGCTGTTCCGCCGCACCCATCTTCACGGCCGCCCAGGCCCGCATCCTGCACGTGAGTCCGGGCCGCACGGAGATCGGCTTCGCCGCGAGTTCGGCAGCCTTCAACGTCGGCGTGGCGGCCGGCGCCCTCGTCGGCGGCGCCGCGCTGTCGGCGTTCGGGGTGCGCGGCGCGTTCCTCGTGGGAGCACTGCTGACCCTCGGCACTGTCGCCCTGCTGCTGGGTGAGCCGCTGCTGGCCGGGGGCCGACGCGGAGCGCCTGCCCCCACCAGTCTGCTGAACCCGGGCACTGCTCCCGGGGGCCGGTGAGGGCTGGCTGCGGATTCGGCGCGACCTCGGCGAGCCACCGGGCCGGGTCGTTGTCCTGGTGGTCCCCCGGGTGACCGGGAAGGAAGACCCCCTACGCGGGCGGTGGCGCGGTCGACTCCCGGATCCGCAGCGACGGGCTGATGACAATCCGGTGGGTGGGGCGGTCGGGGTCGACGAGCCGGTCGGCCACGAGACGCACGGCGGCCCGTCCGATCGAGCGTCGCGGCGGTCGGACCGCGGTCAGCGGCGGGCTGAAGAGCCCGGCGACCTCGTCGTCGTAGGCGACGATGGAGAGGTCGCCGGGAACGGAGAGATGCCGTTCCTCGCAGTGCTGCACCAACGCGATGGCCTCGGCGTCGGCGTGCACCAGCAGCGCCGTCGTCGCGGTCGCCCGACACCGGTCGAGGACGTCGTTGAGTACGGTGTCCCGCTCCGGTGAGCGCGCGTCGGGCACCACTGCCAGCACCGTCGCGTCCGGGTCGAGGCCACACTCGGCAGCGGCGTCGAGCCAGCCACGCCGTACGTGCTGGCTGGTGGGGCTGTTGGCGTCGAGCACCAGACCGACCTTGCGGTGTCCGAGTGAGGTGAGGTGGCGTACCGCCATGGCCGCGCCGAGCGCGTGGTCGGTGACCACCGATTCCATTACCGCGCGGTGGCTGCCCACCGTGGCGGTACGTTCCAACAGGACGACGGGGACGCCGACCTGGTCGAGCCAATCGATGGTGCGCGCGGCGCTCGAGGCGGCCATGCTCGGCGCGATGATGAGCGCGTCGACGCCGATCCGCTCCACCAGGCGGGCCAGTTGCGGCTGGTCGTCCTCGCTGTCGTAGGAGGAGCCGCGCAGCACCACGCGCATGTCGAGCTCGCGCGCGGCAGCCTCGACGCCGCGAGCCACGTCCGGCCAGTAGTAGTCCAACGAGGGCACGAGCATGCCGAGGGTCCGCCCGACGAGCGGGTCCAGGCCGATGCCCGGCGCCTCGTCCACGGCCGGGGCGTCGTCCGGCAGGATCAGGGCGACCCCACCGTGGACGCGGCGTACCAACCCCTCGGCGGCCAGCTCCGCGATGTCGCGCCGAATGGTGACCGGCGCGGCGCCCAGCACGTGAGACAGGTCGGAGATGCGCATCGAACCGTCCCGCTGCAGGGCTGCCAACAGTTGTTGGCGGCGGGCGACCTGAAGCGGCCCTCGGGAGCCCTCCGCCATGGCGACGACGGGGCTGTCCTGTGTCATGCGGGACCTCCGGGGAACGCTTCGTGCGGCGGCGCGAGCGCCGGTGCCGAGACTCTCGCCCGGTTACGGCACCAGGCCGAGGCCAGCGGGCCTGCGAGGCGGTCTGCGACAGCCATGGCTCCTCGGACCGATAGCGCGACTATGAACGATTGTGATCGTATCAGATCGCTTTGCGCGTGAGGGCAACAGCGTGAGCGCTCCTGATCGGACCTGTCCACATCGGCTTGCGAAGGGCATTGACTTGCTCTGTTGTGAGCGTTTTACTTCGGAAACCCTGCGGATGTCTGTACGTCACATTCCTGGGCCATGCCCCGCTCGCCCCAACGCCACGGAGACGGCTCGATGCGACAGGACCTCGGATGACGTTCGGGACGGCCGGCTGGCCGGCACCGGGAACGGACCCGGCGGCCGCCGCCGCGACCTGGCACCGGGATGACTGGTTGGCCCTCGCCGACCGGATGCTCGCCGCCGCCCGGCCGTTCGCGTCACCCGGCCACGCCCTGATCAGCTTCCCCGGTCCGGAGGGCGGCTACGGGCGGGCCGTCGATGGCCTGGAGGGCTTCGCTCGCACCTTCCTGCTCGCCGGTTTCCGCATCGCGGGCGCCCGGGGAGTGGGCGTCGACGAGCTCGTGGACCGGTACGCGGCCGGCGTCGCCGCCGGTACCGACCCGAGCTCTCCGGACCGCTGGGTGCGCTTGGACGAGCACCCCCAGGCGAAGGTGGAGGCCGCCTCCATCGCGCTGGTTCTGGACCTGACCCGCCCGTGGATCTGGGACCGGATGCCGTCCGCGGTGCGGGAGCGGGTGGTCGACTACCTACGCCCGGCGGTCGGCGACGACACGTACCCACGGATCAACTGGGTCTGGTTCCGGCTTGTCGTCCAGACGTTCCTGCGTTCGGTGGGCGGGCCGCACTCGCTCGACGAGATGGCCGAGGACCTGCGCACGCACGACGGCTTCGCCCGCGCGGACGGCTGGATGTCCGACGGGTCGCACCGCGCCTACGACCACTATGTGGGCTGGGCCCTGCACCTGTACCCGACGCTGTGGGCGCGAATGGCCGGCGCCGCCGACCTGGCCGAGCAACGCCACGAACGGGACCTCGCCGGCCTCGACCGCTTCCTGACCGACGCGGTGGCGCTCGTGGGAGCCGACGGATCACCGTTGATCCAGGGGCGAAGCCTGATCTACCGCTTCGCCGCGGCGGCGCCGTTCTGGGTCGGTGCCATCGCCGGCGTGCCCTCGGTCAGCCTCGGCCAGTTGCGTCGCGCGGCCACCGGGATCGTGCGCCACTTCGTCGCCAACGGCGCCTTTGACGAACGCGGCCTGCTCACCCTCGGCTGGCACCGGCAGTGGCCCCGACTGGCGCAGTCGTACTCCGGGCCGGGCTCGCCGTACTGGGCCAGCAAGGGCCTGCTCGGCATCGCGCTACCCGCCGACCATCCGGTCTGGACGACTCCCGAGGAGCCGCTGCCGGTCGAGGAGCGGGACACCCTGCGGGCGATTCACGCGCCCGGCTGGCTGGTCTCCGGCACCCGTGCCGACGGGGTCGTCCGCGTCGTCAACCACGGCACCGACCACGCCGTCGAGGGTGCCACCGGCGGAGATTCCCCGCTCTACGCCCGGCTGGGCTACTCCACCGCTACCAGCCCCGTCCTCGACGACAGCGGCTGGGACGCTCCGCTCGATCAGTCCGTCACTCTCATCGACGACGCGGGTCGGGTCACCCACCGCGCCGGCATGCGCCTGCTGGGTGTGCACGTCGACAGCGACGGCGTGGGGGTGGCCGGGTCACGTGCCCTCGCCCACTGGGTCGACCCCGATCCGGGTCAGCGCGATCACGGCGGCGGCCGTCCGGGTCAGTCCCGACCGGCCGGGCACGTCACTGTGTACTCGCTGGTCCGCGGCCCCTGGGAACTCCGGCTGACCCGCGTCGACGACCTCGCCGACGGCGTCGAGGCGGCTGCGCTGCGGCTACGGATCGGCGGATGGGCCGTTGCCGGGGACGCGACGGCGACAGTGCACGACCGGGTGGCGACAGTGACCGGGGCCGGCCTGACCAGCAGGCTCGAAAGTGTTAACGGCGACGGAACGGCAGGTGCCACAACCGTCGCGCCCGGCGGGCCGCTGGCCGGCGGGCTGGTCGTGCCCTGGCTGGACCACCCCGTCCGGCCCGGCGCGTGGTCCGCCGCCCTCCTCGAGCTGTCCACAGTGCCGGCCGCCACCACCGGGCGGGCCTGCCAGGTCGTGGCCGACGAGGGCACCGACGGCCTCCACCTCGCAATCGACTGGCCCGACGGGATCAGCACGTCGACCCGGTTGGACACGGAGCATGCCGGGCCCACCGGGTGCCCTGGTAGCAGTGCGGGCCTGTCCGGGCCCCCAACCCAAAGGAGAAAGGGATGAAGCGTGCGATACCGGCCGTCATCAGCGCTGCGACGGCCCTGACGCTTGTTCTCACCGGCTGCGGCGGCGGAGACGAGCCAGTCGACCCCAATGCCCCGGTGACGATCACCCTGGCCGGCTGGAGTCTCGCGTCCACGCCCGAGTTCAAGACGCTCGCCGACGGCTTCAAGGCGACCCACCCGAACGTGACGGTGGAGCTCAAGGAGTACGCCCCGGGCAACGACTACGACACCCAGATGATCACGGACCTGGCCGCGGGCACCGCCCCGGACGTCTACGTCATGAAGAACCTCAAGAACTTCTACACGTACCAGAGCGGTGGTCAACTGCTCGACGTCTCCGACGCCGCCTCCGGTCTCAACTCGCCCGCGCTGGCGTCGTACCAGGTCGACGGCAAGGCGTACGCGGTGCCGTACCGGCAGGACTCGTGGGTGCTGTTCTACAACAAGGACCTGTTCGCGAAGGCGAAGGTGGCACCGCCGGACGGCAGTTGGACCTGGGACGACTACACCGACGCGGCGAAGCGACTGCAGACCGGGCTGAAGGCGGCCGGTTCGAACGCGACAGGCGCGTACCAGCACACCTTCCAGTCGACAGTGCAGGGCTTCGCGCTCGCCCAGACCCCCAACGCGGACCTGCTCTCCGGGGACTTCGGCTACCTGAAGCCGTACTACGAGCGGTCACTCGACCTGCAGGCGGCCGGCGCGCAGCCGACCTTCGGCACCGCGAAGACCAACAAACTCACCTACCAGGCGCAGTTCGGCAAGCAGCAGTCGGCGATGCTGCTGATGGGCACCTGGTACGTGGCCACGCTGCTCAACCAGCGGCAGAGCGGCGACGCCGACACGTTCCAGTGGGGGATCGCCCCGGCGCCGCAGTTCGACAAGTCCACCACCGGCGCCTCCGCCACACCTGTCACCTTCGGCGACCCGACCGGCCTGGGGATCAACCCGAAGATCAACAAGTCCAAGGCCGCCGCGGCCAAGGACTTCCTCAAGTACGCGGCCGGCCCGGAGGCCGGCAAGGCGCTGGCCGGGATCGGCATCACCCCGGCCCAGGTCACCGACGCGGTCACCGCGTCGCTGTTCGGGCTGGACGGCGTACCGCAGGACGACCTGTCGAAGTTCGCCTTCGCCAAGCACACCGTCAAGCCGGAGAACCCGGTGTCGAAGCACACCGCCGGTCTGCAGAACCTCCTCAACGAGACGCACTCGGCGATCCTCTCCGACAGCAAGGGCGTCGACGCGGAGCTGAGCAAGGCGCAGTCCCGCGCCAAGAACGAAGTCCTCAACCAGTGAGCTGATGGCGGGCCCGGCGCGCCTGAGCCGCACGCCGGTCCCGCCCCCAGGCCGAACGCTTCCGGAGACTCCCTATGGCAACATTGCCGCGCACGAGACCCAGGAACCGGCGGCTGGTGTCGCGCAACACGGTCGCCGGCTGGTCGTTCATCCTCCCCAACTTCCTCGGCTTCGTCGGGCTCACCCTGCTACCCGTCGTCGTGCTGTTCTACGTGGCGTTCACCAACTGGAACGTCTTCGGGGTGGCCGAGTGGACCGGCACCGCCAACTTTCGGCGGATGTGGGACGACGCGAGCTTCTGGACCGCACTGCGGAACACCGTCTACTACGCCGTCTTTCACATCCCGTTGACCCTCGCGGCAGCACTCGGGCTGGCGCTGCTGCTCAACCGCAAACTGCGCGGCGTGCGGTTCTTCCGTACCATCGCCTTCTTCCCCTACATCACCTCGATCGTGGCGATCGCGGTCGTCTGGAACCAGCTTTTCAGCCCGGAGTACGGCCCGATCAACGCTCTCCTCGGCGCCGTCGGGGTGGACAACCCGCCGGGCTGGACCGCGTCGGCGACCTGGTCGATGCCGGCGGTCATCATCGTCGGCACCTGGCGGTACATGGGCTACTACATGCTGCTGTTCCTGGCCGGCCTACAGACCATCCCGGCCCAGCTCTACGAGGCGGCCGAGACCGACGGCGCCTCACCGTGGCAGCGGTTCGTGCACGTGACCCTGCCCGGCCTGCGGCACACCACGTTCTTCGTCACGGTGCTGCTCACCATCGAGAGTTTCAAGGTCTTCGACCTCATCCTCGTGATGACCGGCGGCGGACCGGGCCAGTCGACACTTGTGCTCTCGCAGTACATCTTCCAGAAGGGCTTCGAGGAGAACCAGTTCGGTTACGCCTCGGCGGTCTCCATCGTCCTGTTCGCCATCTGCTTCGGCATCACGGTCATCCAGTTCATGGTCAACAAGCGGAGGAACAGCTGATGACCGCGACCGACCTCTCCACGCCCGTCCCGGCCGTCGTCGCGCCCGGCAAACACGGAACCTCCGCCCGACGTGTCAGGTCCCGGGGCGGGCGGCTCCTCGGGTACGCCGCTCTCGTGCTCGCGGCGGCCGGGCTGCTGCTGCCGTTCTTCTGGATGGTGGTGGCGTCGTTGAAGACCAACAACGACGTCTTCACCATCCCGATCACCTGGCTCCCCGATCCCGTGGTGTGGCGTAACTACGTCGACATCTGGCAGCGCTCGGACATGACGACGTGGTTGGGTAACACCCTGCTGCTGTCGGTGATCGTCACCTTCCTACAGGTGTTCACCGGCAGCTTCGCGGCCTACGGCTTCGCCCGGGTCCGCTTCCCCGGCCGTAACGCGCTCTTCCTGGCGTACGTCGGGACGATCGCGGTGCCCTGGCAGTCGTACATGATCCCGCAGTTCATCCTCATGTCGAAGCTGCACCTGTCGAACACGCTGTGGTCGATCGTCGCGATCCAGGCGTTCGGCGCGGTTGGCGTGTTCCTGATGAAGCAGTTCTACGAGACGATCCCCGAGGAACTCAGCGAAGCGGCGCGGGTCGACGGGCTCAGCGAGTACGGCATCTACCGACGGATCATCCTGCCGTTGTCCCGGCCGGCGCTCGCCAGCCTGGCCCTGCTGATGTTCACGACCACCTGGAACGACTACCTCGGCCCACTGATCTACCTGCGCAGTCCGGAGCTGCGCACCATCCAGTTGGGGCTGAACACCTTCATCTCCCAGTACAACGCCGAGTACGCGCTGATCATGACCGGCTCGGTGCTGTCCGTGCTGCCCGTCGCCGTCATCTTCCTCCTGGGCCAGCGCTACTTCATCGAGGGCGTCGCCTCGACCGGACTGAAGGGTTGAGGTCCATGCGTTCGCGTCACCACACCATGACCGCCGTCTTCGACGGGATCTACGTCGCGCTTGTCACCAACCTGCTGCTGGTGCTCGGGTGTCTGCCGCTGGTGATGCTCGCGTTCACCACCGACGCGGCGCGGTCCTGGCCGCTCTACGCGCTCACCGCTCCGCTCTGCGCGCCGGGGCTCTGCGCGGCCTTCGCGGTCATGTCCGCCTACTCCGCCGGTGACTCCGGCGACGTGCTGCGCACCTACGGCCGCGCCTGGCGCGCCACTGCCCGGCCGGCGCTGCTCTGGACGGCGGGGGCCATGGCCGCCCTGGTCGTGCTCGCCGTCGACGCCCGCGCCGCGTGGGGACACCGGGTCGGGGCACTCGCCCTGCCGGTGCTGGCGACCCTGATCGTCCTCACCGTCGCGACCACACTGCTCGGGTTGGTGGCCGTCGCCGAACGACCCACCGCGCGGCTGCGGGACGTGGCCCGCACCTGCGTGTATCTGGCGGTGCGCCGGTGGTACCTCACCACCGTCTCGTTGCTCGCGCTCGCTCTGCTCGCCCAACTCCTGGCGGCCCGCCCCGCGCTCGCGCTCGGCCTCGCCGCCGCGCCGCTGCTCTACGTCGTCTGGGCCAACAGCCGCTTCACCCTGCGCGCCGCCCTCGACCCACCGGAGACCGCCCCCCAACCCACCTGAACCCCACGTTCCGGCCACCGAGCCGGGACGCCGACGACACACTGCCCGGCACCGGACCGGACCCACGAGGGAGAACAGCATCCATGACGGCGACCGACGTCCGTCCCAGCTCCGACGCAGAGGCCACGGCGGCGGCGGTGACCGCAGCGATACGTACCGTCGACGCGAACATCGCCACCTTCGGCGACCGGTACCCCGCGGACACCACCGACGCCGACCGCTACCCACTCCGGCCACCGAACGCCGGCCAACCCGAGGGAGGCAACGTCGGCTGGACCACAAGCTTCTGGCCCGGCATGCTCTGGCTGGCGCACGACCTGACCCGCGACGACCGGCACCTGCGGGCCGCACTGTCGCACGTGGACAGCTTCGCGGCCCGGGTGGCCGACGGGGTCGACCTGGACACCCACGACCTCGGGTTCCTCTACACCCTCGCCTGCGTCACCCCGGCCCGTCGTACCGGCGACCCGCGGGCCCGCGCCGCGGCTCTCGCCGCCGCCGACCACCTGATGACGCGCGTGCTCGAACCCGCCGGAATCATCCAGGCCTGGGGCGACCTCAACGACCCTCGCCAACGCGGCCGCACGATCATCGACAGCCTGATGAACACGCCGCTGCTCTTCTGGGCCAGCCAGAGCACCGGCGACGACCGCTACGCCGCCGCGGCCCGCCGGCACACCGCTCAACTGCGCCAGCACATCCTGCGCCCGGACGGCACCACCTTCCACACCTTCTACTGGGACCCGGACAGCGGGGTGCCACTGCGGGGCGAGACCGAACAGGGCCACGCCGACCATTCCTGCTGGGCCCGCGGGCAGGCGTGGGGCATCTACGGGTTCAGCCTCAACCACCGGCACATCGGCGATCCCGCGTTGCTCACCGCCGCGAGCGCCTGCGCCGACCGTTTCCTCGCCCACCTGCCCACCGACCGCGTCGCGTACTGGGACCTGGTATTCGGCGACGGCAGCGGCCAGGAGCGGGACAGCTCGGCCGCGGCCATAGCCGTCTGCGGCCTCCTCGAACTCGCCGACGGCCTCACCGACCCGACCAGCGCCGGCCGGTACCGGACCGCCGCCGCCGAGATCCTGCGCTCGCTCATCGACAACTACTCCACCGGCGGCCAGCCGGGCTCGAACGCGCTGATCCGCCACGGCGTCTACGACAAACCCAAGGGCATCGGCGTCGACGAGGGCACCCTGTGGGGCGACTACTTCTACCTGGAAGCCCTCACCCGCGTCACGATCCCTGGTTGGACCAGCCCCTGGTGATCCGCGACCGACCCGCACAACCCGCGTCTCCCGAAAGGTGACCATGGACTACCGCTACCACTGCTCCATCCCCGCCGAAGTCGGCCGGAACACGCTGCCCGTCAATCCCTGTCAGCTGTTGGACTTCACCCTGCTGCGGCTGTCGGCCGGCGACTCCTGGACCGGCGAGTCCGGTGACCGGGAGATCCTGGCCGTCGTCCTCGGTGGCACCGCCAGCTTCACCGTCGCCGGCCACCACTTCCCGCACGTCGGCCAACGGCCGGACGTGTTCTCCGGCAAACCGCACTCCGTCTACCTCCCGGCCGGCTCCCCGATCACCATCAAGGCCGTCACCGACGTGGAGGTCGCCCTCCCCAGCGCCCCCAGCGACCTGGCCACCGACCCCTATGTCATCGCGCCGGAGCAGGTCGCCAGCGGCCGCTGGGGAGCGGCGAACTTCGGCCGCACCTACCACCAGATCCTCACCGAGGTCGCCCAACCGGACCTGCCCGCCCGCCGGCTCATCGTCGGCGAGACCTACACGCCCTCGGGCAACTGGAGCACCTACCCGCCACACCGGCACCGGGTCGACGACCTGCCCGCCGAGGCGGCACACGAGGAGATGTACTACTACCGCGTCAACCCGGCGGACGGGTTCGGCATCAGCCGGGTCTACACCGACGAGGGCTACGAGGAGAACGTCACCATCCGCGAGCACGTGATGCAGATGATGCCCGAGGGCTACCACACAGTGGTCAGCGCACCGGGTTACACCACCTACTTCCTGTGGTTCCTGGCCGGCACCCAACGCACCCAGGGCGCCCGCGAGGACGCCACCCTCGCCTGGGTGGGCCAGACCGTACCGGTGCTGCGCAGCCTGGGCCTGTAGCGGCGGGTCCGTTACGGCGTGCTGGTCACGCCTCGGAGTCGCGAACGTCGGTTGCCTCCCGCCCGATCGGCGAGGAGGCAACCTCCGGCGGTTGTCCCCAACCCCGCAGCGCGTCGAGTACCGCGACCAGGGCCAGCGCCCCGGCCACCACGCTCAGCCCGACCATCGGCGCCCAGCGGGCCAGCACCGGCGTGCACAGCAGCAGGACCACCACCCCGATGAGACGGGTACGGGAGACCCGGCCGAAGATCTCGTACTCCAGCCGCATCCGGACGACGAGGAAGAGCACCGGACCGCCCACCACGAACAACAGCCAACTGGGCCGCGGCTGCCCGAACGGATCGTCGATCACCAGCTCGTAGCCGACCGACGTGCCGAGCACGCTGAGCACGATCAACAGGTGCGTCCGCTCCAACACCGCGCCCAGCCGGCCGGGCATTGCCGCCCGATCCAACGCGTCGGGCAGCAGCAGACCGGCGCGGTGGAAGTAGATCCGCCAGAGCAGCGCGCTGGTGGCGAACGTGACGGCGAAGGCCGCTGCCCGCTCGGCGGAGTAGTCCCGACCGCTGAAGACCACGCCGATGACCAGGATCGACTCACCGAGCGCGATGAGGAACATCTGCTGGTACCGGTCACCGAGATGCGTGCCCGCGATCCGCCAGCGACCCACCTGCGAGGCCCCGAGCCACGGCAACGGCCAGCCCAGGGCCCAGGCGAGGTAGTCGATGGCGAGGGCGGCGACCCACAACGTCAGGCGCAGTCGGTCCGGACCCAGCGCGCCGGCCAGCCACAGCGGCGCGCTCGCCGACGCCCACACCACAAGCCGGATCGGCACGAGCCGTCGCGGGTGGCCATGCAGCGCGGCGGCGACCACAAGCGGCCGCACCACCATCACCATCAGGTACGCGGCAGTGAACGGCAGCGCCCGCTCCTCCATGGCGCGGGGCAGCGTCACCGCCATGACCAGGCCGGCGAACATGGTGCCGACCACGACGGCCTGGATGAGCGGCTGCTCTGGTTCGTAGCGACTGGTGATCCAGACGGTGTGCGACCAGATCAGCCACAGTGCCAGAAAGAGCAGCAGGGTACGTCCGAACCCGATGGCGAGCGCCCATCCGGTGTCATCGCTCACGCCGGCGAATCGTTGCGAGACCCGCGTGAGGGCCACCACGAAGGCCAGATCGAAGAACAGCTCCAGGAAGGTCGCGCGACCCGAACTGTCCGGAGGACGCAGCAAACCGACGCTCCGCCCCGCCGCCATCGTTGGCCTCCGTCCACCCCTTGCTGCATCAACGAGGCGGAAGCCGGCGGAGTTGCGTCAGCGTTGATCCCGCCGTTCGGCGCCGGTCCGACCACTGCGGGTCCGTGGCCACTGCCAGACCACCGTGCCCGCCGACGAGCGCGCACCACTGGCCGCCCGTGCTGACGGTCAGCACACGGCGCTACTCGCGTAGCCAGCGGTGGATCTGCTGCGCCACGACCGGCGGGCAGTCGGGCCGACGCGCCAGGGTCAGCGCCCGGTGTCCCGGCACCACCCGTTCATACACGGCGACCGCCTCCGCGATCGCGAGCTTGGTGCCCGCACCGGCGGCGGGCCACAGCCGCTCCTCCAGCCACGCTCCGAACGTGGGGTCGTTGCTCAACATGTTCCGCAGAACCTTGGCCATCACGCGGCTGATGCTGGTGCCCAGGTCGTGGCTGTCCCAGCCACACGCGACGCGGCGGACGAGGTCGGCCGCCTCGCCGCTCGGCAACCGACGCGGGCCCAACGGCCCGATCGTCTCCGCCCACCGGCTGAAGTCCGATGCCATCTCGGCCTTCTCTCGCACCGAGAGCACGGCTCCGTCACCGAGGCGCGCGCTGATGGCCAGGACCGGCTCGGACATCTTTCGCACGACGCGCCGGATCAGCGACACGTCGAGCGGCCGCACATTGTCGAGCCGGATGACGAGCTCCACCAGCCGGGACGCCAACTGACTGTCCTCGCGGGCATCGATCGCCGTTTCCAGGCGGTCCGCGGCGGCGGTGGCGACCTCCTCAAGAGTGCCGTCCGCGAACAGGGAGTCCGGCGTGATCACCGGATCCGCCAGGAGGGTGGCGGTCTGTCGTGCCGCCTCGGTGTGCCGGGACGCGAGGAGGTGGCGAACCCAGGTGAACAGCTCCGGCGTGAGCGCCTCGCCAGCGCCGCGGATCGTCGACCCGACGGTATTCATGCCGGCGGTGGCGGCGGCCGGGCTGGGACCGTCGAGCAGCGCCCGGCTCAGCCACTCCCGGGCCACCTCGTCGACACGACAGATCCGCCCTTCGAACTTGGCTCTGCGCTGGGTCGCTCGCTTGCCGGTGGCCGGCAGCGCCGCGCGGAACCAGGACCGCTGCCGCTCGAGGAAGTGCGCTGGCGCGACGTTCAGCCAGGTGTCAAGCGCACTCGTCCGGGCGATCTGCCAGGGCGCGCTGTTCTGTGGTGCGCTCGCCTCGACCGTGTCGACGCCGACGAACGTGCGCAACAACTGCTCGTGCAGCCCGGGCTCCGCACCCGCCAACTTGATGAGCGCCGGCCAGATCCGCCGCCGGTCCAACCCCTCGATCCGGGCGAGCGATGCGATCACCGCCTGACGCTCGGCGGACGACAGTCCGTCCGCGAGGTGGTTGGAGAGCGTGGCCGCTGAGCCGAACCCCGCCCGACCCAGGTCTACGGGCAGGGCGCAGAGGATGGCAAGGACCTCCTCCGGCCAGTCGTCGGCGGCGAACTTGGCGGCGTTCACCCATCGGTCGCGGAATGCCACGTCGGCGCTCGACAGCGTGGTGGCGAACAGGTCGCGCCGGATCTCCGGATCCTGGGCGAAGATGCGAACCAGCCGGACCTGCGCGGCGTCCCACCGTTCGGCAAGGTCGGCCTCGATGACATCGCGCCAGCTGGACCAGCCCAGGCGCACCCGGACCGCGCCGCTCTCCCAGCAGCGCCTGAGCAGTTCGACAGGCTCATCCGCAGCCATGTCAGGCGGGCACGGCTGAGAGAACATGGAGATCGCGAAGGCTTCCGACATCGCCTCGTCCGCCGCCAGCGTCGCACGCAGGATCAGTCGCTGGGCGCACACCCCCAGGTCGGGATAGTGCTGCTGGAGAAACCGCAGGGCATCTTCGTCCGGGGCGAGGCAGAGCGGGCGGGCGAGATGTTCGGGCAGGCCGAGCCACACGTCGACAGGCAGTTCGGCCCGGCGCTTGCGCACCAGGTCGAGGGCCCAGGCCAGCCGGTGCACACGGAGGCGGCCAGGCGCCTTGGCCAGCAGGACGCCGACGGTCCGGGCCGCCTCGGTCACCCCGCCGCGGTCGGTGTCCTCAAGCAACGGCACGACGACCTCCAGGGCCGTCTCGGCACACGAGTCGTGCGCGTCGGCCAGCAGCGGCGCGAGGGAGTGCAGCAGGTACGGGTTCTCGTCGTGAACGGATCGGGCGACCTCCGCGATCAGGTCGGCCGATCGGCGGCTCAGGGCCGAGAGCAGGTGGATCTGGGCGCCTTCTGTCGTGCGGAGCGGGACCGCCTGGCGCAGATCCCGGTACCGGTCGTCGCTTGACCCCAGCAGCATGAGGTGTCGCGCCACCGGCCAGAAGTGCGAATGTGGATCATTCAGGGCAGTGCGCAGCTCGGCCAGCTGGTCGACGTCCGCCTCGATGGCCAGCAACCGCGCGACGGCGAACTCCGCGTAGGTCTGGTGGAAGAACTCGTAGCGGCCCGCGTGCCGGCGTATCACCCCTTCACTCACGAGAGCGCGCATACCGGTGCGAGACTCCGCGTCGGCCACCGCCGCGGTCAGTGCCAGTCGGGCGGAGCTCTGCGCCCGGATCATCGCCGCCAGTTCGAGGGCGTCGGCCTGCTGGGCCCGGCTGCGGGAGGTGACCCGGCCGTCCCGGTCCCGCGCGACGCGCGTGTCCCAGTACGACTCGTACAGGCCGGTGATCGTCAGATCAGCGGGGACGGTCCCGGTCGAGCTGTACAGGTCGCACGCGAGCGCGAGCCGCAGCGGTACGGCACACACGTTCTGCACTGTCGCCGAGCGCACGGCGTCGGAGAGGGACTCGATGAAGCGTTCGGTCTCCACCTCCCCGCGGGCCAGCTCGGCCATGAACTGCGATGCCCAGCGGAGGATCTCCGCCACGTCCAGTTTGGGCATCAGCAGACTGACGCCCCGGTGTGATCCGAGACGCAGCGCTTCGTTCGCGGACGTGAAGAGTTCGCGAAACTCCTGCTCCCGGCAGGTGAGGAAGAGCTGGGCGTGGTCGGCGGTGTCCCCGAGCACCGCAGCGATGGCTCGCACGGTGTCCTCGGTGCTGACGACGTCGAGCGTGTCCACGAGCAGGAAGACGGATCCGTACGCGGCCCGCAGGTCCGCAATCCAGCTACGGAGCCCTCGCTCGGGTTGCGGCAACGCCGCGGCCCTGGCGAAAGCGACGTCGACGCTGTCCTCGGTGGCCAGATCCGCAGACTGCGATACCGCGTTGCAGGGGACGATGACCACGGCCGGCCCGCTGCTCGATTCACCGGCCACCAGCGCCTCCGCGAGCTGCGCCAGCAGGACGCTCTTGCCGGAACCCCCCTCGCCCACGAGACAACTGATCCGGCCCGGCACGGCGGCGGCATCGATGCTGTCCGAAATGAGATCGAGGCGACTGATGGCGGGCAATGCGAAGACACTCACCGTTTTCAGCGCGTCGACGTAGAACCGCGGCGGTGGTGGCGGCGGACGGGCGGTATCCCCGAGGATGGCTCCGACGAACCGCCTGACCTGTCCGTACACGACAGAATCGCGGCTCAACGGCTTGCAGATATCGCCATGGTTCGCGTCGATGGGAATGGGCTTGACGCCCGCGAGGCCGGGATTCGCGGACGAGGCGGTGACGACCCGGACGCGCCAGGTCGGGTGCGCCTCGACGAACACCAGGTTGCGGATCCGCACCTCGTCGACCCAGTCCCGATAGTCGTCGCTCAGGTGGCGCAGGTAGACGACCTCCCGCTGCAGGTCCTTCACGGCGTCTGTCGATCGGTACAGCAGGCCGAGCGATTCGACGAATGTCGCGATGCTGGATCCGTCGTGCGGGGTGGCCAGGAACACCACACCGCGCGTCGCCGGCGCGAAGTCACGGAACTCGGTGCGCCCCTTCGCGGAGTGCATGAGGATCTCCTTCACCAGGAGGCCACCCATGCTGTGCGTCACGAAGCACAGCGGCCGGTCGCCGATGCCTCTGTTCTGCAACTGCGCCATCACCTCGACGGCCCGGTCCTGAATTGGCATCGAACGACCGCGGTATTCGCTCGACCAGGCGTCGTAGTCGACTGTCCAGACCGCGACCCGGTTGAAGTCCACGGCCAACCAGAACGGCCAGAACGAATCGCGATCCGCGTGGGACCAGGTAAGGCGGGCATCGCCGTCAAGTCCGTGGATGAAGACGACGTCAAGGACCGCATCGTCGGGATTGCTCACCGGGTGGACGTCAGTCAACTCAGACCCCCGTCAGCAGGACACATCCGTGACGTCACGACTGTAGCAACCCGCCATCGACCATCTCGATCTCGCCGAAACGACGCGGCCTGGACGGCTTTCGCTACCGAGCTCCCGATGTCGCAGGGACCGTTGATTCCGTGGACCACCTGCGGCACCATGACCGCGATGAGTGAGCGCCTCGACTGGGTAGACCGCTACGCAGCCGGCGAAGAGGACTGGGTGTGGCACGAGTTGCGGCAGCTCGGCAGCCGCGTCCGTGAGCCGGCCTTCGCCGTGCAGGCGCAGGCGGTGTGCGACGAGATGGCCCGCCGCGCCCGGAGCAACATCGAAACCATTGTCTCGCGGCTGCGCGAGCAGGGTTACCGCTTCCACCGCAACGACAACGACCGGACTCCGGAAGAGCCCTACACGCCACCCGACGCCGGGGCGCACGAGCACCTCTCCTGGCTGGAGCAGCATCTCGGCCCCCTGCCGATGGTGCTGTCGTCGTGGATACGGATCGTGGGTGACGTGTGGCTGGTCGGCACCCACCCGCGGTGGCCCAACTCGGCAGCGGCCGACCCGCTCGTGCTTGAGTTGGCGGGCTACCGCTACCCGAACAGCGACATCCGCAGATACTTCGCGGACGAGATCGAGGCATGGCAGGAAGACCAGGGCGGACCGTTCCTCCTGCCCGTCGCCCCCGACCAGTGCCACAAGGACAACGTCAGCGGGGGCGGTGCCTATGGCGTCGTCCTGCCGGACGCATCCGCCGACGCGTACTTCGTCGGCGAGGCCGGCATGCCCCTGGTCTCGTACCTGAACTGGGCCTTCCAGCACGGTGGCTTCCCCCGACCCACCGAGGACGAAGCGCAGTGGCAGGTCATCGACCAGCTGAGCGAGGGTCTTGTCCGCCTCTGACCGACGCCGGGGACAACCTCATCCGACCCACCGGCACCGGGTGCCGGTCCCGCACGACCGCCGGCCCCGGTGGCGACGGGCTCATCCCGGCGGTCGTGGTCAGAACGACCTCCGCACCGCCGCGAGACCGCACGCCGCCAGGAACATGACGGCGATCAGCCCGATCCGCATCCAGGGCACGTCCCGGCTCGGTCGTACCCCGATCGACACGGCCAGTGCCAGCTGGGCCAGCAGAACCAGGCAGATGACGACGCTGAGTGAACGGTAGGCGTTGCCGAACTCAGGCCAGAACACGTAGGTGCCGTAGAGAGTCGGAAATACCACCAGCAGGCTCAAGCCGATCAACGGGATGGCCAGCCTCCACCGCATGCTGGCGCTCACCGCCGCTCCTCCCGGCCCCCGCTGGTGGCACTGTCGAGAGTGCCCACCTCGACGGCCGGGGCAGCGCTCACTGATTCGACCGGCTCCACGCGGCGACCCTACCCTGGCGATCATCCGACACACCCTGCGCTCGCGCGCCGTACCAACGGCTTCGGCGCTCGCGACCGGAAGGCGCCTCCGGACGCCGGCTGACCAGCTCGCGGGTGTCGGCAGTGGTCGGTCGGGCCTGCGCCACACCGGCTGTCCCGGGCCTCCGACTGCCGGACGCGCCTCCTCCGATCTGGACATCATCGAGACGAGCGGGCCATGGTGAGGCCGGCGGTGCCGCCGATAGCGTGAGGCAAATCCGTGCCCGCGCCGCTAGGAGCAGACGTTGGACAACGACATTCAGCTGATCAGCGACGGCGATGGCCTGGCGGTCATCGGGCATCCGGCGGCTGTCGATCGTTTCCTCAGCACCGAGCGGCTGCCGTCGAAGGACCTCGGACTGCAGCGGCTCAGCTCCGCCCTCCGTACCGGGTCCACGATCGCCAAGGGCGGCTCGGAGATCGCCGAGCATTCCGGCCGCTGGGTCCAGTTGACAGCGGAGTCCGCCCAGGCGATGAAGAAGTACAAGCTGATGACCGGCTCGGAGAACGGTGTCAGCCGGGCCGTACTTACCGACCACGGCAAGATCAACGGACTGCTCGAAGTGGTTCGGACCCCCAGCGCGCTGCTGACCAACCCGGCGATCCTGACCGGCGCCGCCGGGCTCATGGCGCAACTCGCTATGCAACAGACCATGGACGAGATCACCGACTATCTCGCCGTGATCGACGCGAAGGTCGACGCCGTGCTCCGCGCCCAGACCGATGCCGTGGTGGCGGACATGATCGGGGCGGAACTCGTCATCGACGAGGCCCTCACGATCCGGCAGCAGGTGGGCCGCGTCTCCGAGATCACCTGGTCGAAGGTCCAGGCCGCGCCGGTGCAGCTGGCCCGGACCCAGGTGTACGCGTTGCGGCAGCTCGACGCCATCGCCGAGCGACTGGAGACCCAGACCAAGGTCGGTGACCTGGCCAAGACGTCCATGGCGGCCGAGATCAAGGTCCAGGAGTGGCTCGCCGTGCTGGCCCGCTGCTTCCAACTCCAGGACGCGGTCGCCGTGCTCGAACTCGACCGGGTGCTGGATGCGGCTCCGGGAGAGCTGGAGGAGCATCGCGTCGCCATCCGGGCCGCCCGGCGGAACCGCCTCGAACTCATCTCCCGCAGCACCGATCGTCTGATCGCCCGAATGGACGCGGCCGCCGGCACGGCCAATGCGAAGGTGCTGCTGAACCCGACCACCTCCCGAGCCGTGGTGCGTTCGGCGAATCACGTCGCGACCACTGTCGTCGACTTCCATACCCGGCTCGGCCTCGGACGCGATCGGCAGTCGTGGAACGCCAGGCGATGGCTGGACGCGGCAGTGGACGTGCGGGACAGAGTCCTCGACACGGGGACCGAGGTACGCGACAGGGTCCTCGACGCCGGCACCGAGGTGGGCGACAAGGTTCGGGAGACCGGGTCGGAGGGCGTCGGCGCCGCCGGTCGTCTCGGGGTGGCGGCCTTCGGCCGGGCCAGACGGATGATGGGCAAGGCCTCCGACGGGATCGCCGAGCGGGCGCAGCGTCAGCTGGGGAGCAGAGAGGAGTCCTGATCGACACCACGGGACCAGGCGAGCCGGGCCCGATTGCCGAACGTGCGCGTCTCTGGCGTACTCGAATGGATGGGTAGTCTGCCGGTATGGCAAAGGTCGTCACCTACCTGGAGATGCGTGACGTCAGGGACCTGCGACCGGGAAAGGTGGTGCCGGAGCTTCTCCTCCGCCGCGTCGACGGTGGCCTGCCGCTGGTGCGGGTCACAAATGCTCAGGTCGGAGCCCCCTACGGGTGGCGGAGTGCCTCCCGAACGGACGACGAGTGGCAGGAACTGCTGCGGTGTCATCCGCTGCGCCAGTACTGGTTCCTCACCCTGAACGACGAAGCCGTGGGGGTGGCGAATATGGAACCCCAGCGTGACGGCGACGTGGAGATCACCACCTTTGGGCTGTTGCCGGAGTACGTCGGCAAGGGTCTCGGTGGCCACGCACTGACGCTCACCATCCGGCAGGCCTGGGACACCGCGGCCGTGGGGTCTCCGGCGGTACGGCGGGTGTGGCTGCACACGTGCTCGTTCGACCACCCGAATGCGCTCCGCAACTATCAGCGACGCGGCCTGACCGTCTATCGCACCGAGGTCGAAGCCGAGTAGCAGTCGGTGTCACGCCCTGGCCGACCTGGTCCGGGAACGCTCGGCGCGCGGTGCCGCGGAGATGAAGCGGGTCATCGAGTCCCCGCCGGGGAGTGATCGCCCCGCGCTCCCCCGGCACCCAGCTCGACGGGCGCCAGCCAACAGGAGACCTACCGCGGCTCATCGCGGTGACGGCGGGCCTCGATGTCGCGCAGTACGTCGGGGTCCCACTGGCTGGCGTCCCAGTCCTGGCTCGTCGGCGTGGGCGACAGCGGCCACCCCGGGTCCTGCCCGGTGCCCGGCGAAGAGTGTCCGGCGCCGACCCGCTCGGCGTGGGCGATCAGCCGCCGGATCCGCGCCCGGCTGTGCAGCACGCCTCCGACGAGCGCGGCCCCGCCAAGGGTGCGCAGGGCCGCCTGCCCGAACAGGACGCCCGGGGCGGTTCGGTCGACCGCCAGCCACGCGACGGTGGCGCTGAGGACAAGGCAGAGGGGAAAGACGCGCGTGCCCCAGTGACGGCTGTACGAGCGGCCGAGCGCGCCGTGTGCCTCGGCAAGCTGGCGGGTACCACGACCCCAGATGAGCCCGCTGACAGCCAGGCCGATGATGGCGACGATCAGGAGCAGGTTGGCCAGGACGAAACCGATCGCCGCGCCGGTGCTGGCCTGGGCGGGTGTCCCGGCCTCATCGCCCGCGATGCTGCCGAGGACCGCCGCGACGATCGCGGCCAGGGCGAAGAGGGTGGCGAAACCGACCACGCACCAGGTGGCGACGTCCCAACCCGCTGTCCGGACCGCAGGTGGAGGCGCCGAGGACCGGCACGTGTGGCCTTGACCGGGATGGTCGAGTTCGGCTCCGCATTTCGTACAGTGCAAAGGGGTTCTCCTGAGCGGCACGGCCGGGACTTCGCTGAGTGCGTAGAGGATCATGCCCGGTCGGTGCCGATCCAGCGACCCCGTATTCCGCGACCGCCCGCCAACGTGCCCCCACCGGTCAGCAGGTCACGGAGACCGGAGCGATGGTGGCTGTTCCGCCGATGCTCGCGGAAATGCCGTCCGTGGTGGCGGTTGCGGTGGCGAAGACCAACGAGGGGCGTCCCGCGGCGTGCCCCTGCTCGACTTCGATGCTGCTGTGGCGGTGGGTCGCGTACAGGTGGGCCGCGAGGCATCCTGCGCTGTTGGCGTTGACGACGTCCTCGCCGACGCCGATCGCCGGTGCGAACATGCGCGCGGTGGCTGCGTCGCGGGTCGGGGACAGCGTGTAGACGAAGCAGCCGAGATAGCCGAGACGACGACACTCGGCTGCGAGTCGACGTAGGTCGGGCCGCATCGCGTGCAGGGTCGGCAGCGCCAGCACCGGTACGAGCAGCCGCGGTGTTCCCGGTGAGGCGACGCACGGAAGGTCGTCGGTGGCCAGGTCGTTCGGGCTGACGCCGAGGGCGGCGAGGATGCTGTCGAGTTCTGCGGCAGTGCAGCCCTGAAGCTCCACGGTGCCCTGGTCGAACCAGACCTCGATGCCGTCGTCGCGCTGGACGGCGGTGGTGTCGAAGGTGCGGCCACCGGTCCGCTGACGTGCCCGGTGTTCCTTGGCACCGCTGCGGCGTAACAGGACCGCCTGCGCGGCGATGGTGCCGTGCCCGCAGTTGGTCAGCTCCCCGTGCGCGGTGAAGAACCGCACCGTGGGCGTGATGCCCGCGTCGGGGTCGACGAACGCCGCGTGCGAGGTGCCGGCTCGCCGGACGATCGCCCGCCGAGCGCTGTCGCTGAGCGCGATGTCATCGATCAGCACGGCGGTAGGGCTGCCGCCTTCCCCGCGGCGAGTGCAGGCGTCGACGATCGTCACGTCGTGGCCGCTACTCCCGGTCATGTCGGTGTTTCCTCCTCGGTGGCCGGGTCGCCGTCGGCCAGGGCGCTGGCCCAGTCGTGCGACCACCGCACGAGGGGGCGCAGGGCTCGGTAGGCGCCCTGCCCGAACTGGGTGAGGGCATAGGCGGCGTCCGCCTCCTGCTCGACGAGGCGGGCCTCCACCAGCTCGGTCAGCCGCTGCCGCAGGACGCTTGACGACATGTTGTCGCAGCGTTGCTGCAGCGCGCGGAAGCCGAGTGCGCCGCGCTGCAACTCCCAGACGATGCGCAGGCTCCATCGACGTCCGAACAGGTCGAGTGCCGCCATCAAGGGGCGACCGGTGCTCGACCCGCGAACCGGTCTTCCCGGCGTGGGCGCTGCCACAGTCTCCTCCCGCTTCTCCCGGTGCTTCTATTTTCGATACAGTACCTCCGTGCCAGTGATTCGGTTTTCGAAGCGCAGGGAGGGTTGTCCGGCAGCCCTGACCTCCGGCCACGCCGCCGTCCTGGCCCCGGGGGCGCGGGGCGCGTGGCTCGGCACGCGTTTCCTGGCGACCACCGAAGCCTCCACCCGCCAACTGCGTCGGCACCGCCTCGTCGAGCAGGTGCGCCGCACTACCCAAACGGCAGACAGGGCTGCCTGACCATGACGTCCCTCGCTCGCATCAGCGGCGCTGCCGTGCTGTTCGACGTCGACGGCGTACTTGTCGACTCCTACGCCGCGTACCGTCGCATCTGGGACCGCTGGGCGCTGCACCGCAGCCTCGACCCGGTGATCGTCTGGGCGCACACCCACGGCCGTCGGCCGATCGACACCATCACGGTCGTCGCTCCACACCTCGACGCCGAAGCCGAATACCGACTGGTACGCGACTTCATGGCAGACGAGGGCGACGCCTTCCCGGTGTACGCCGACGCCCCGGCCACGCTGGAGATCGTCCGGGACCAGCCCTGGGGCGTGGTCACCTCCGGCCGAGCCCTCACCGTGCGGCAACGACTGCGAGCAGGTGGCCTGCCTGATCCCCCGGTCCTTGTGGACAGCACTCAGGTCACCCACGGAAAACCGGACCCGGAAGGCTACCTCCGGGCAGCCGACCTGCTGCGAACCTCGCCAGAGCGCTGCCTGGTCATCGAGGACGCCCCGGCCGGGATCGCAGCAGCTCGCGCGGCGGGCATGACGGTCATCGCACTGACCACCACTCACACCGCAGCCCAACTGGCCGACGCACACCACGTCACCGAGACCCTTGGCGACGCGATGCCAATCATCGGGAACTGGCTCGTCGTGCGCCAGGCCTCGTCACGTGGGCGCGCATCCAGCGAAGCGTCCGAGGCACGTAACCGACCTGCTGCGCGGTGAGGACGTCCGGGCCAGCGGCTGCGCCGAGGTGGGCGTCACTCATCAGCCGGCGGGTCCCACCAACGGCGCAGGTCGATATCGGGAACGTCCGGACTGGCGAAGAAGAACGGCACGCCGATGCTGTCCGCTACCGCCCGGCCTTTCTCGGAGGCTTCCGCGGCTTCCGGCCAGGGCGGAACCTCACCGGCGAACAAGCGGCGGTCGCTGCCGTGGCTGAACAACGCCAGCGGCTGCTCGTCGAAGCAGGGATGGTGGTGGCTTGGCCGACGCACAATCGCGTACAGCCTCACATGCCAGCCCTGGGTGTCCCCATCCCAGAGAGCTTCCACAGCGACAACCCGGTCCGTGATCGCCCGGACTGTCTCGACCAACTGCGGCACCTCGACCGACGGTCGTTCAGGTTCTACCCAACCCTCCGCGCGGAGCCACGCCAAGCGCTCAACCAGCAGGTCCTGGGCTTCGTACAGACCCGGTCGAGGATCAAGGCCGCCATCCACGCGCAACAGCCTGACGGCATGGATCAGCCGCTGCTGGCGTAGTTGCTCGTCGATCCGATCGAGCACCTGCGGAGACAGGAACGTCCACCACGAAACCTGCCCCTGCATCACCCCAGTATCGCCCACTGCCGTCCAGCACCCAGTGACACTTTGCGATCCAGCCGGATGAGGTCAGCGGATCAAACCTGCGGACCGCGCTTGATACAGCTGACGGCGTGCTTGTGTGGTGTCGAGTTGTTCGAGGCCCTTGACGGCCCAGAAGCGTAGCCGCTCGTCATCGCCGTGGAGCTGGACGACCAGCACTGGCAGCGCGTCCGCCGAGCGTGCGTCGCCGATGAGTTCAAGCAACCAGCAGCGCAGACCGTGGTCGGGTTCGCGGTTGAACTCGGTGATCAGTTCGTCGAGGTGCTGCGCGGCGTGGGGTCGAAGTAGGTGGAATCCGTCCTCCTGCTTCTGCGGATCGCGGCTGCGCATCAGCCGCATGGCGTACTGGAACTGGTTCGCCACATCGTCTCCGTAGACCGCCGCAACTGGAGCACGCCATCGCATGATCATTGAGGGCATGTGACGACAGCCAAGATCGTGCGGTAGCCGAGGGCACAGCATAGACGTTGCGGGGTGCCAGGTGATGTCCGAGGATGCCGTCCAGGCGGTCGCCCCACGCGGCCCGTGCTCTGTGCCGCACCGGTTGGGGAGGACCCGCGCGAGGCGGTCAACGCTGTGGCCAGATGCGGGCCGGAATCGTTCGACGCCGGTCGGGGGTTCGTCCGCAACGCGCCACGAACGCGCTCGTGGACATAGCATCGGTCCTCGGCACACGACGTTTCGCGAAGGGGGTCCGATGCGACAGTCGCAGCGGCTGAAGAGTGTCCGGTACGACATCCGTGGCCCGGTGATGCGCCGGGCGCAGGAGTTGGAGGCCGCCGGGCACCGGATCCTCAAGCTCAACCTGGGCAACCCGGCGCCGTGGGGGCTGGCCACGCCAGAGCCGATCATCGCCGACGTCGTGCAGAACATCGTGGCCGCTCAGGGATACAGCGACGCGCGGGGCATCTACTCAGCCCGCGTCGCGGTGGCCCAGCACTACCAGACTCTCGGCGTGCCCGGCGTGCAGCCGGACGACGTGCTGCTCGGCAACGGGGTCTCCGAGCTGATCGTGATGGTGCTCCAGGCGCTGCTGGACACGGGCGACGAGGTGCTGGTGCCGAGCCCGGACTACCCGCTCTGGACCGGCGCGGTAAACCTGTGCAGCGGTCGTGCTGTGCATTACCGCTGCGACGAGAGCGCGGGCTGGGCACCGGACCTGGAGCACCTGGCGTCGCAGATCACCGACCGGACCCGCGCGCTCGTGGTGATCAACCCGAACAACCCGACCGGCGCGGTCTACTCCCGGGAGGTGCTGCTCGGCATGATCGAGCTTGCGCGCAAGCACGATCTGCTGATCTTCGCCGACGAGATCTACGACAAGATCGTGTACGACGGAGCGACGCACCACACGCTCGCCGCCCTCGCCCCGGACGTGCCGGTGGTCAGTATGGGCGGCCTGTCCAAGGCCTACCGGGCTGCGGGTTTCCGCTCCGGCTGGCTCGCCACCAGCGGCTTCAGCGGCACCGACTCGGATTACCTGGACGGACTGCAACTGCTTGCCAACATGCGGGTCTGCCCGAACGTGCCGGCCCAGCATGCCATTCAAACCGCGCTCGGCGGATACCAGAGCATCGAGGATCTGACCGGCCCCGGGGGCCGCCTGCTGCGCCAGCGCGACCACGCCTGGCAGTCCCTGATCGACATCCCCGGCGTCGACTGCGTCAAGCCGGCCGGCGCCCTCTACCTCTTCGCCCGCCTCGACCCGCAGATCCACAAGATCCACGACGACGAGCGTCTGGTGATCGACCTCCTGGAGCAGCAGCACCTCCTGATCTCGCACGGCACCGGCTTCAACCTCGACACCCCGGACCACCTCCGCCTGGTCTTCCTGGCCGCCACGGACGTCCTCGACGACGCCGTCTCCCGGATCCGCACCTTCCTCTCCACCTACCGTCAGTAACCAGGCGGCGCGGCCCTCCCCCGCCACCTTCGTGCGAGCCCGAAGGCCCACTCCTGTTCAATGATCGAAGCTCCGGCCCGGGCTCAACCCGGGGCCGGAGCTTCGATCACGCGAGGAGTGTCCGGGGCGTCAGCAGGTGGCGTTCAGGCCGGCCCAGTTGGCGCGGTCGTTGTAACCACCGTCGCCGCCGTCGCCGACCAGCAGGTCGAGCACCCGTACGCCGGTCAGGTCGACGTCGACCTGACGAATGTCGTCACGGGTCAGCACACCGCTGTCGAACAGGACCCGACCGTCGCCGACCACCTGGAAGGTCGAGGTGGCTCCCTCGGGACCGACGTTGCGTACCGCGTCGTCCAGGCCGACGGTCGCGGTCAGCCTGTCGCACCTGTCGCCCAGGTAGTAACGGACCGTGGAGGGCGAGGCGACGCCGAGGCCGGTCGGGTATACCTGGCCGATCATGCTGATCGGTGACCCGCCGCCGACGCTCTGGTCGACAGTCGGGGTCATCCAGCCGCTGGTGGCGCTGATCCAGGTGTGGTGGGACAGCACGACGTCACCGGTCGGCGGCGCCGGGGCGACAAGCACCGACGACACCGACGTCTGGCGTGACGTGTCGCGCCCGACCACCTCGTAGGACGTGGCGGCGGTAAGCGCGGCAGCCCCGGCGGCGGCGGTGGCCGGCAGGGTCACCGTGAAGGCGAAGGTGGTGGACCGGTCGGGAGCGAGCAGGATCGGCGCCCCGCTGAGTGCCCGGACCGTCCAGCCGGCCGGCGCGGTGAGCCGGACCTGCGGCTTGAGGACGGGCAGCAGGCCGTCGTTGCGGACGACAACCTCGACCCGCGCCTGGTCCCCGCCACCGACCACGGGCGCGGTCCCCTCCGGCGTGGCGGAGTTACCGACCTTCGTGACCTGCGGAAGACCCACTGTCACGTGCGGAGCACCCGGCAGACCCCGCGCCGGAGCCACCCGGAGCAGCGCGGCACCGTGTGCCGGAACCGCGGCGCTGAGGGTGCCCGCGCTCTCGGTGACCTGGTTGGTCCACGCGTTCCGGACGGTGAAGCGGGCTCCGGACAGGCCGACGGACGCCGCCTTCGTGGTGATGATTGTCGAGCTCTCACCGCGGTTGAGCAGCACGACGGCCCGGTCACCGTTGGCCAGGCGCTTGACCCAGGTCTCGGTCGTGCCGGCGGGGCCGACGCGTACGGCCTGGACACCGGCCGGGTCCTGGTTGATCGCCAGCACCTCGGGGTCGGTGAGCGTGTCGATCGAGGCCTGGCTGAGCTTGCGGATGTCACTGCCGATCACCAGCGGGGCGGCGGCCGCGGACCAGAGCGTCATCTGGGTACGGAACTCCTCCTCGGACATGCCGAGCCCGGGAGCCAGGTAGTCCGGGTCGTTGAAGTGACCCGGTCCGGCGGCCTCGGGGTGTCGCGCGTTCGCGTCGTAGTTGCGCAGCACGTCCTTGAACTTGATGTCACCGACGAAGCCCACGTCGGTGTAGGTCCGCCAGGACTGCGCGATCTGCGGGGCATAGCTCCAGGAGTACGTGGACTGCTGCTGCTCCGGGTAGTTGCCCCAGTCCGGGGAGGTCACCGGATTGCACAGGTTGAAGATGATCGGTCGCTTGCTGGCGTTGTTCCGCAGCGCCCGGGCGAACTCGGTGTAGGCGGTCTTCGGGTCCAGGTCGGCGGCGATCCCGCAGAGGAAGTCCACCTTCACCGCGTCGAACTCCAGGGCGGCGAAGTGGTCCGCGTCGCGCTGGTAGTAGCCGCCGCCGCTGCCGAGCCCACATTTGCCGGGGATGTACGGGCCGGCGTCGGTGTAGATGCCCGCCTTCAGCCCCTTGGCGTGGATGTAGTCGACGAGCGGCTTGAGCCCCTTCGGGAAGCGACTCCGGTCGGCCTGCAGGTCACCGGCGGCCGTCCGCGGCTCCGGGTCCTGCCAGCCGCCGTCCAGCCAGACGATGTCGTAGCCGGCCCTGGCCAGGCCACGGCTGACGATCGAGTCGGCGACCTCCCGTACGGACTCCTCGGAGAAGTCGCCGCCGAGGCCGAAGTAGGTGTTCCAGCCCTGGTAGGGCGTCGGGCTGAGCACCTGCTGGGGTGCATGGTCGGCGGCTACCGCAGCGTCGTTCGCGGCTGCGGCGTGGACCGGGGCGGGCACGATCAGCAGGCTGGCCGTGACGGCGGACAGGGCGGCGATCAGATGTCGTCTCACGAGGGGGTTCCTTCACAGCAGTGGGCAGGCCCGTACTCCTGGGTTGTTTCGATCGATCTTGCAAGCCGTTACCGCGAGTGTCAATATTATTTAATAAATTATGTCTACGACGTGCGAGCTGCTCCCGGGCACCCGCTGCCACCGGCCGAGGTCGCCGACCTGGCTCCGTGCCCTCGTATGGGCCCGTCGACTCGGTAGGCCGGGGGCACCTGACCCGGCCCGCACCGCCCGGCATGGTGACCTGATCAGAAGCTCGGGTCCGTCCCTCATCCCCGTTGCGTCCGGCGTTCGCCTCGTGCTCAGCGACCGGTTACGCTCCGGCCGTCTCCTGGTTCCGCGAAGGTCTCAGGTTTCGGCCCACCTGACGTTCGGCACGATCGCGGTCAGGCCACTGAGAGTGCGTCTCTTCGGCGTGTCTGCCAGCATGTGCCGATGCTGATCGGACGGATCTTGGCCGAAAGCCTTCGCGTTGGTTGTGACATCCAGGTGCCCGGGCTCCGGATAGTCCGGATCGCTCGTGAGGACGTCGCTGGGTCGCGGGCACCGCAGCAGCCAGCAGTTTGGACGTTACTGGACGTGGAAGCGCCGGACGAGGCGGCGGATGAACTGGCCGAGGCGTTGGCCGGGTCGCTCGCGGACGGCCAGGGCTGGTACGCCGACTTTCGCGTCGGCACGGATCATGTGATCGTCTATCCGGGGCGGGTGTTCCACTACACCGTTGGCGATCACGCCGGTAGGGACGCCGCAGTGCAGTACGGAAGACTGAACGGCGTGCCAGAGCATCAGCTCGACTGGGGCGAATGATCGGCACAGCCCATCCCCCTGCGGCGCGGAAGATACGTGGCTAGCCGCTTCAACCGCAGAACCCGCAGTGCATCCGACGCGCCGTTTCACGGTGCCCTCCCCTACACACGGCCCGCCGGCCCCGACTGAAATAGGAACGTCCACATCTCGTCAGGTTCCTACCGTTCGGCGGCCAGATGTAGGCCGAGGGCGATGAGAACGCCGCCGGTGACTGCGTCGATGCGACGACTCAGCGTGCGGCGATGCCGCAGCCACGTTCCGATCCGGCCGGCGAACACTCCGACAGCGCCGTCCACCACGAACTCCAGCGCGATCAGGATCAGCCCGAGAACGGCGAACTGGACCCAGACGGAACCGAGTGCTGGATCGACGAACTGCGGTAGAAAGGCCACCGAGAACGCGATCATCTTGGGATTGGAGAGGTTGGTCAGGAAACCGCTGAGGTAGGCGCGCCGACCGGACACTCCGGCTGCCTCCGTCCCGGGGATCATGTCGCCGCGCTGCCGGATCATCTGGATGCCGAGGTACGCCAGGTACACCGCACCGGCGATACGCAGCAATGTGAACGCCTGCGGCACCGCCGTGAACAGGGCGGTCAGACCGGCCGCCGCGACCAGCACGTGGATCGCCTCGCTGGTGGCCAGCCCTGCGGTGGCCAGTAGACCGGCCCGCGGCCCACCGCGCATCCCGCAGCTGAGCACGAACAGCATGTCCGGGCCAGGCGCGATCATGGCAACGACCGTGACGGCGGTGAACGCGGCAAGCAACTGCGGATCGAACGGCATCGTCTCAGCGTGCCGGGAGCCCAGCGATAGATCCATACCGGACGGCGAGCACTGAGCATAAGCTTCTCCGATGCTCGATTATCGGCGACTCAGCCTGTTACGCGACGTGGCGGTCACCGGCACCATCGCTGCCGCCGCCGAACGTGCCGGTTGCACCGCCGCAGCCGCCTCCCAGCAACTCGCCGGCCTGGAACGCGATGTCGGTGCCGCGCTGCTGGAGCGGTCGGCGCGCAGCGTCCGGCTCACCGAGGCGGGCCGGGTTCTCGCGGACCATGCCGGACGGCTGCTGAGCTCGCTCGCTGACGCTGAACGAGCCGTCCGTGACGTGGCCGGCCTGCGCGGTGGCACGATCAGGATCGCGGCGTTCGCCACCGCCGGAATCAGCTTCGTCATTCCGGCGCTCACCGTCTTCCGGCGGAGGCACCCCGACATCGAGTTGCGGTTCACCGAACTGGAGTCGGCCGAGGCGCTCCCGATGGTGCAGGCGGGGACCATCGACCTGGCGGTCACCCATGAGTACGCTCCGCTGTCGCGACCTGATCAGCGCGGACTCGACCAGCGGCCGCTCTACCGGGAGCCGATGTTGCTGGCCGTGCCCCGAGGCCTGACAGCCGCCGAGACCGAGGCTGCCGACCTCGCCGACTTCGCCACGACTCCGTGGGTCGCCGCGCTCACCAGCACCGGTTTCCAGGCCGCCACCGAGATGGCCTGCCGAGCGGCCGGCTTCGACCCCCGCGTCGACATCCGGGTGCACAGCTACCCGATGGTCCTGGCAATGGTCGGCGCCGGTTTCGGGGTAGGGCTCGTGCCGCAGCTCGCAGCCGTCGCGCAGCCCGGCGTGAGCTACCTGCCGATCGCCAGGCCGACCGGCCTGACGAGGCAGATATACGCCACCACCAGGCGCACCGACAGGTCGCCGGCAGCCCGGGCCTTTCGCCGATACCTGTGCGACGTCCTGGCCCTGACCACACCGAAGTAGGCGTCGCCCTGGCGGTTCCGCAGCAGAGGTGCACCCCATCCACCTGGTAACGGACGCGACCCCTCCGTCCGTGCGCCGCGCTCCAGGGCCAGCGACGCACGTCGCGGCAGATCGGTGCACGCCGGCGCCCCGTGATCTTGACAGGTCGAGGGCCAGAATGACGTGTGATCAACCGAGTGGCAGCAGGCGACCTCCGACTTTTCGACAGTGCCAGGAACATGTTCGACGCGGTGTCGGGCGGCAGCCAGACGTTCCTGGAGGCTCCCAGTGCACTGGCCTTCGTGGCCGCAGAGGCGGGAGAGATCTTCGGGTGGTGCTGGGGCCACCAACTGGTCCGCCCCGATGCCTCCTCGATGCTCTACCTTCATCGACTGGAGGTGGCGCAAGAACACCGTCGGAGGGGAATCGGGCGGGCACTTCTGCGTGCATTCATGTTGGCCGGTGCGCAGGCTGGTGCTACCAGGATGTTCTTGACGACCGGTGAGGCAAACGCCCCTGCGCGGGCACTCTACGAGTCACTGGGCGGTGGCCTGGCCGCACAGGGCCCCACGGTCAGCTACTGGTTCCTGTTGAATCCGCCCGAGACGGCGCCGGTTCGCCCCGTCTCGAGTCTGGACGCCCGTCAGACCTCTGCGGGTCGCGCCTTGCTTCTTACCGGCGTCGGCGGCGTCGGCAAGTCAACAGTGGCGGACGCACTCGGACGGGCGCTGACCGCAGCGGGCCACGTCACGGCCGTCGTGGACACGGACATGCTGGCCCAGTTCGGGCCGCCGCCGAATGTGGGCCCCGCGGGTGGACAACTCTACGACGAACTCAAGTGCGCCAACCTGGCGTCCGTGTGGACGAACTTCAGGGCCGCGGGCGCACGATTCGTCGTCGTCTCGGCGGTCATCGACAGCGCGGCCCAGCGAGAACGCTATGTGCAGAGCCTCGCGGACTGTGACGTCCAGGTGGTCAGGCTGATCGCGGACGGAGATACCGTCCGCACCCGCCTGCGCCAACGAGACACCGGGTCGAAGCTCGAGCAGCACCTCAGGGCGCTGGACAAGCACGAGCATTCACCACCCGAGACCGCCGTCGAGGACTTCACGGTCACGAACGACAGTGCCCCGGCCGAGGTCGCCACCGGCATCCTTGTCCGAGCGGACTGGCCGAGGCAGGTCAAGCGATCTGTCGCCGATCACCCACCGCCGTGATGGTCACCTGCGCTCCCATCGGCAGACCCCATCGTCGAGTCGCGCGTCGCTGTCAGCGGCAGATGTCCGCCCCGGTACGGCTACGGACATGCCGCGACCCACCCGTTGGTCTGCGACCAGCGGATCCAGACCGATGGGCCGCACGTGGGGCAGGCCCACCGGCCGCCCGGAGCTGGCCACCCAGCCCGCACCGGACGGCGACGTCATCAGGACGTGCCCGAGAGGTAGACCCCGAGTCCAGCCAGCAACAGGCTGATCAGGCTCGCACCGGCGCGTACCGAGTTCCACCGCGTCCAGGCCGACGAGTAGGAAGCCCACACCCGGACCGCCTCCGCAGGATCGGTCGGTACGCCTGTGGCGTCGAGGTTGTCGTTCATCGGCACGTTGATGGCCACCGTCGGGATGAACGCGCCCACCAGGTACACCCCCGCGGCGATCAGGAACAGCACCCCCGCCGACCGCATCCCGAGGATCAGCAGGAACACACCTGTCACCGTGGCGGCGACGAGCGGGCCGAAGAACGTGACGAAGAACAGCGGATTCTGGATCCTCTGGTTGATGCTCGTCATGGCCCGGATCGCGGTGCCGGCGTCGGCGGCGTTCAGACCGGGCATCACCGCCACCGAGAAGCCGTAGTAGACACCGGTGATCGCACCCGTCACCGCCACTGTCGCCGCCGCCGACCAGGCAGCCAGAGTGGCGTTCATGCCCAGTCCCCATCGGGTGACGTGTCCCACGCACCAGCGGCGGCGGCGTCCCGGGCATAGTCGGTGAAGTCGCGCGGGCTTCGACCCAGTGCCCGTTGCACACCATCGGCGAGCTGCGCGTTGCGGCCGTCCAACACCTTGCCGAACAGCTCGGTCAGCACCGCCACGAGCTCCGCCGGTACGTCGTACCCGGCCATCACTGCGGCGTACTCCTCGGGCGAGACCGATCGGTAGCGGATTTCCCGACCGAGCGCCTTGCCGATCTCCGAGGTCGCCTCGGCGAAGGTGAGCAGCCGCGGGCCGGTCACCTCGTAGACCTCCCCCGCGTGCCTGTCGTCGGTAAGCGCCGCGACCACGATGTCGGCGATGTCGCGGGCGTCGACGAACGGTTCCGGCACGTTCCCGGCCGGGAGGGTGACCTCGCCGCCGCGTATCGGGTCGGTCAGGAAGTCTTCGCTGAAGTTCTGGCTGAACCAGCTCGCCCGCACGATCGTCCAGGCCACTCCGGAGTCCTGGACCACCTGCTCGCTGAGTCTGGCCTCCTCCTCGCCCCGGCCGGAAAGCAGAACCAGCCGTTGGATCCCGCCGGACACCGCCTGTTCGGTGAACGAGCGGATCGTCGCGCGGGCGTCCGGCGCGGCCAGGTCCGGGTAGTACACCAGGTAGACCGACGACACCCCGTCCAGTACGGGTGCCCAGGTGCGCTTGTCGGTCCAGTCGAACGGCGGCTCACCGGAGCGGGAGCCGACCCGTACCGGCCTGTCGAGTTCGGCGAGCCGGTCCACCACCCGGCTCCCGGTCTTGCCGGTGCCGCCCAGTACGAGGATTGGCTGATCATCAGCGGTCTTCGTCATGCCGACGAGTCAAGTCGAGGGCGAGCGCACCGGGAATGGGCGAGACTCTCGATCGCATGTTCCGGCGTCTCGACCACCCGCGTCGCAGGGCTAACCTGAGCGCATGGATGCGCTCGCGGGGCTGCTGGACGGGCCGAGGGCGCGCGGTGCGTTCCTGATGCGGTCGGTGTTCGACCCACCCTGGTCGGTGCGGATCCAGGATCGCGCGCCAATCACCCTTGTCACCATGCTGCGCGGCACAGCGTGGGTGGTGCCGGACCAGGGCGATCCGGTGCCGCTACGCCCCGGCGATGTCGCGATCATCCGTGGCCCGGAGCCGTACACGATCGCCGACGACCCGGCCACGGCGCCGCAGGCGGTGATTCATCCCGGCGAGCACAGCACCACGCCCACCGGGGACGAGTTGTGCGAGGTGATGGACCTGGGTCTCCGGACCTGGGGCGAACGCGCTGACGGGTCGGCGGTGCTGCTCAGTGGCACGTACCAGTTGCAGGGCGAGGTCAGCCAACGGCTGCTGAGGGTCCTGCCCCATCTCCTGGTGCTGCCGGCCGGAGCACTTGACAGCCCGCTCATCCCGTTGCTCGGCGACGAGATGACCAAGGACGAGCCGGGGCAGGACGTGGTCCTGGACCGGCTGCTCGACCTCCTGCTCATCGCCGTACTCCGGGCCTGGTTCTCCCGGCCGGAGGCGGCGGCGCCCGCCTGGTACCGAGCGCACGGCGATCCGGTGGTCGGCAGCGCGTTGCGGCTGTTGCATGACCATCCGGCGAAGCCCTGGACGGTGGCCACCCTCGCGGCCGGCACCGGTATCTCGCGGGCGGTGCTGGCCCGTCGGTTCACCGAACTGGTCGGCGAGCCTCCGATGGCGTACCTCACCAACTGGCGGCTCGCTCTGGCCGCCGACCTGTTGCGCGAACCGGACGCCACCGTCGGCGCGGTGGCCCGCCAGGTCGGCTACGGCAGCTCATTCGCACTCAGCGCGGCCTTCAAACGGGTACGCGGTCTCAGCCCGGCCGAACACCGGCAGGGCAGCGGCGGGTGCAGAGCATCCGGATCGTGACTATGCGATGAGTTCGATCAGGCCGGTGAGGTCCGTAATCTCAGCTGCGACAGGTGTCCCACTCGGCAGGGCCTGCCCACGGTGGTTGATCCACACCGCCGGGATGCCGGACGCGTGCGCCCCGTACACGTCGGCGCTCATCGAGTCGCCGACGTGCAGCACCTCGTCCGCACCCAGGTCCAGCGCGGCGAGCGCGCGGGCGAACATGGCGCGGTCCGGTTTGTAGGCACGGACGTCCTCGCTTGTCACGACGGCGGCGAAGGCCAGGCCATGGTGGGCCATCGCCGTGTCCAGGTCGGCGCGGTCGACGTCGGACACCACGCAGATGGGCACCGTGACCTGGGAGAGGAACTCCCGGGTACCTGGACGCATCGGCGGCGACTGCCAGTACCTGAACTGCGCCGCGCACAGTGTGGCCGGGTCACCGGCGCAGCCCACCTCGGCCATCACCGTGGCCAGGCTGCGCATCGCGCAGTGTCGTAGCGTTCGGAACTGCGGGCCGGCGGCGACCGCCTCGTACTCTCGGGTCCACGCGTCCATGACGTGGCCTCGAGAGACGGATGTTGCGGCGTCGGCGGCTACCTGGTCAGCTATCGCCTGCATGATCGTGTCGTCGTCTTCGACCACCGTGCCGTAGAAGTCCAGCAGGAGTCCCTTGATCACGCTCGCAGCGTAGTCGTCGTGTCGGGGGTGGGTCGTAAGTTCTGCAGCCGTGAACGCCTTGCAGACCTACCGCTACCTCCAGCCGTCCACGCTGCACCGGGGTGACCTGGCGCTGCAGACCAGCGGCGGGCCCGCGACCAACCCGCGGTTCTTCTCCGGTTTTCTGACCACTCCGCCGGCGGCTGCCGCCGGGCTCTTGGCGGTCGCCGAGGTCGCCCGCACCCGGTATCACCAGCCGGTCAGTCCGGCGAGCCTCGATCCTGTGGTCACCGGCAGCCGGGACCGGATGCGCTTCGAGTCGTTCTCCGGCTGCTGTGGGGTGTACGCGCGGCTGGACGTCGTGCCGGCCGGGTTCGACGGTGACATCGTCGAGCACGGCACCACGAACGTCGACGTGAACGCGCCGCTGCGGGAGGCGCTGGCCCGGGTGGGCGGCATCGACCCGCTGCACCTGTCGGTGGGTCCGGACGACCTGACCGTATCCACTCTCGACGGTCCGCTGGTGGAGAAGAAGGTGCCACTGCCCGGGCGGTGGCTGCGGGCTTTCGCCGAGGTCCATCTGATTGCCGCGTCCATGCAACAGCGCGCGGAGATCACGGCGGCGGAGGGGGCCACCTTCCTGCGCCGGCTGCCGGCGGGCAACGACCGGTCGGTGCTCTGGGTGGTGCCGGCCGGGCGTTCGCTGCGACTGACGTCGCGTCCGGTGCCCGGCGCGGTGTGCCTGGCCGGCGCCGGACGGCTCGCGACGCTGCGTGGACTGCTCCGGTACGCGAAGACCCTGCGGGTGTACGGGCCGTCGGCGGGCGCCGGGTCGCCGCCGCTGCCGAGCGTGTGGGAGCTCGACACCGGCGCGCTGCGGCTGTCGCTGACCCTGTCGCCGGAGCCCTACCGGGGCTTCTCCGGCGAGGGTGGCGCGCTGACCGCGCTCGCCACGGACGACGTCGCCGACGACGCCGCGCTGGTCGCCGCGCTGCTGTCCTGGGATCCGACGATCGATGTCCACGCGTTGGCGGCCTCGGCGGGGATCTCGGCGGAGCGGGTCCGGGCCGCGCTGGCCCAGCTGGGCACCGCCGGCCGGGTCGGCTTCGACGTGGCCGAGGCGGGCTACTTCCACCGGGTGTTGCCGTACGACGCCGGCCGGGCCGAGCGGGACAATCCCCGGCTGGTCGGGGCGCGGGCGCTCGTCGAGGCCGGTGCTGTCACGCGCGACGGCGAGGCGGCGACCGTACGCCACGGGGACGAGGTCTACCGGGTCCGCCGCCGGGCGGATGGCTCGTACACCTGCTCCTGCCCCTGGTGGGCGCGGCACCGCGGTCAGCGCGGGCCGTGCAAGCATGCGCTGGCCACGACGATGGTGGGCACCGCGGCGGAGGTTGGAGCATGACCGATCCATTCGAGTTCCTGGTCCGGGGCAACGTCGACGCGGCCGTCGACGCGGTCACCGGCCTCGACGAGCCGGGGCGGCGTTCGTTGGCCGACGGGCTGGTGGCCCACGTGCGCCGGCGGCGCGACACCTGGTGGTGGAACGACAAGGCGGCGGCCCTGGCGGTGGCCGCGGTCGGGTGCCTGCCCAGCGCCGCCGCAGCGGCCGAGCTGCTCGGCCGGCGCAACGTGTCGCTGCGGCGCGCCGATGCCGGGCTGGTGGTCCAGGTCGCGCGGACGCGCGGGGTGTCGTGGCTGGCAGAGTTGGCATACCGGCTGGCGGATCGGCTCCGCCGGGACGACCCGGCGGACGGCTGGGAGTTCGTCGCCGAACTGCTCACCGCCGAGAAGGCGGCCGCACCCACGGGTGACCAGTTCGTGGAGGGATGGCTCGCCCGGATGGCGTGGCCGCCGGAGCGGCAACGACCGGTCCCGCTGGTCGACCGGCTCCGGGCGGACGTGTTCCTCGACGCCCTGGTCCCGCGTCTGTTCGAGGTGGACGGCGCCGGGACGCGGATGTCCTTCGACGAGTTCATGACCGACGAGAAGCTCGCCCTGCCGAGCGCACTGGCGCAGCTGGCCGGCGAGGGCCGCCTGGACCGGACGATGCTGCACGAGGGCTGCCTGAGCCGTCTGCTACGCGGCGACCGGCCGTCCGCGTTGCGCGTGTTCGTCACCCTGCACGCCCTGCTGGAGCCCACCCCCGGCGAGGTCGACAAGCATCGCGGAGACTATCTGCGCCTGCTCGCCGACGCCCCCGGGTCCGTCGCGTCGATGGCGCAGAGAACGCTGCGGGCTCTCGACGGCCTGGAAATCGACGGGCTGCTGGACGCGTCGCGGGCCGTCCTCGTCCGGCCCGACAAGGCGCTGGTCCGCACCCAGCTCGGCTGGCTGGACCAGCTCGCCCGCCGGCATCCCGACCGGACGGCGGAGATCGCCGAGGTCATCGCGACAGCTGTCGACCACGCGGCGGCAGACATCCGCGACCGGGCCGGCACGCTGGCCGCCCGGCACGGGCACGTGGTCGCCCCACGGATCGTCATCAATGCGGTGGGCGACGACCTGCCGCCACCGGCCGCCCCGCTGCCCGCGCCACCGGCCATCACCGACCCGGACGAACTGGCCGAGGAGGTCGCCTCCCTGCGCGGCGGCCCGACGACGGCGTCCGCTCTGGAGCGGGTCCTCGACGCTGTCGTACGGCTCGCCAGTGGTGACCGGGCGCGGCTGAAAGATGCCCTGACCCCCGTGCTGCGACGGCGCCGCACCGGTGCGGAGGAACACCCGTGGGATCCGTGCTGCCTGTGCGGTCTGCTCGGCGGGGTGCTGCACGCGGCGGCCGACCCGGTCGAGGGGGGCACCAGGCGGGGACGGTGGGTCGCGATGCTGGCGGCGACGCGCCGCCGCACCCCGGGCGGACCGTCCCTCGATCCACGGGTGCCCCCGCCGCACCGGCTGCTGCGCGCCCGGCTCGCCGAGATCGGTGACCGCGTTGGCCCGCCCCGGCACCCCGGTCTGCTCGCGGCCCCGACCAGGGCAAACGGCGCCATCGACCCCGAGGCGCTGTACGACCGCCTGACCCGGCTCGGCGAGCACGGCGCGTGGCAGATGGACCTCACGCAGGCCCTGCTGCGGCTGCCCGCGCGAGTCGACGAACCCCTCGCGGCCCGGGCGGCGGCGCTCGGCACGCCCGCCGGTGACCGGCTCGCCGGTTGGCTGCGCGCCGGAGGCCTGCCGACACCGGAGCAGCGGGTGGTCACCGTGCCCCGCCGGGAGCGCCGACAGAGCTACGACTGGGGGTACGACGACCTGCCCCGGCAGCGGACGCACGTGCTGGTCAGCCCGCCGGAGGGCGTCGACGACCCGTTCGGCCTGCTCACCGTGCCGGCCGGAACCACGGACCGTCTCTTCGGCGGTTCGGCCCTGCTCTGGCCTGCCGTGTTGCCCGGCTACCGGGGACTTGTCGCGGCGTACGCGCTGCCCGACATCGCCAGCGCCGCCGACCAGGACCTGCCCGGCGGGGCCGCGATCCTGCCGCTGCTCGCCGAGTGCGGCGGCGACGGCGGTCCCGCCGTCGCCCTCGCCCTCGCGTACGGCCTGGGTGCCCGCCACGAGTCCGACCGGGTCGCCGCCGTTGACGCGCTCCTCATGCTGGCCGCCGCCGGCGACCTGGACGCTCCCACTGTCGGCGCCCACCTCGGCACCCTCGCCGCCGTCGGTGACCTCACGCTGACCCGCACCCTGCAGCCGCTGCGCGACGCGTCCGCCGCCGGTGCGCCGCTCAGTACCTGGCGCGTGCTCGCCGCCGCGTTGCCCGCACTCCTCGCGGCGCCGAAGACCCCACGCGGCACCCCGGACCTGTTGACGCTGGCGGCGGAAACGGCAGGTGCCACCGGCGCCCGAATCGACGTACCCGGACTGGCCGAGGTCGCCGCCCGCGGCGGGTCCAGTCGGCTGGTCGCCGAGGCGCGGCGCCTGGCCGACGCGCTCGACAGCTGATGCCGTCTCCGGATGGGTGGTGAGGACGGGCCTCACGCCTCCGTTCGGCCCTTACGCTGGGCGGGCCGGCTGGTTCTGGTGAACTGCCGATGTCCTCGTCGAGTGCTCGGTGATGAGTGCGGGAAACCAGGTGATGTCCTGAGGGGTGCCGTCATGGGTGCCGTGGTTGTTGTTGGCCATGTCAGCGACCCGCTGCGCATCGTCGAGGGTGGTCAGCAGCGCACTGTGCCCCGGCCGGATGCCGAGTTTGTCGAGTGCCTGGGTATCCAGCCGGTAGCAGAGCCAGCTGTGGAAGCGGCCGTCGATAAAGCCGAGCACCTCGAATCCGAGAATCGTGCCGGGTGGGGCGGCCGCTGGTTGCGCGAGGTTCATCCGGATTGGATGCGGAAGGTCGCCGATCCACTCCTCGATCATGGTGGCCAGCTCGGTGGCGACCGTTGTCGTCACGCTCATGCTCAGCACGTGCGCGGTGCGGGGGTCCGAAGGCGCACGCCTGACGGCATTGGCTGCCTGCTGGAAGGACCGTTGCCATGGCTCGAACAGAGGCTGTTGCCACGGTTCGATGTCCTGGTCGGCCGGGAGAAGGTCGACGAGACAGTCGCTGACCGTGGGGACGGCGGGCGATAGGTCGGCGGTCCAGTCCGCTCTGGCTGGCATCCAGCGGAAGCCAGCCACGAACCCGGCCAGCGTGTAGCTCTCGGTGCGCGTCACCTGCTCATGATTGACGAAGCCGACGTCCGACGCGGAGGATTATTCGCTGCTGAGCCGTTCCGGATTGGACTTTCGGAGCTGGCGGGCAGTGGCGGCAGCGTACCGGGCCAGCCTCGTGTGCTACGGTAACCGTGTTGCAGTTTTGATTTCCGTAGACGTTTTCCGGCGCCTGATGGGGCATCTGAAACCCATCCAGGCGCTTTTCGTTTTTCGTGTCGTTTCGACGCGGGTGATCAACGCAGCGGCGTAAGGGTCCGCACAGTGCGGTCTCTGACAGCCTGCGAAGGAGCAGACATGACTACAGGCACCGTGAAGTGGTTCAACGCCGACAAGGGCTTCGGCTTCATCAGCCCGGACGACGGCGGCGCCGATGTCTTCGCCCACTTCTCCGCGATCTCGGCGAGCGGCTTCCGCAGCCTCGACGAGAACCAGAAGGTGGAGTTCGACATCACTCAGGGCCAGAAGGGCCCGCAGGCGGAGAACATCCGTCCGCTCTGATCCACGCTCTGCGAACGGCGGCCCGACTGATTCAGCGGGCCGCCGTTCGGCGTTTCATGCACTGTCCGCGGCATCTCGAAGAATTGTCTTATCGGCAGAGGTCCGGCCAGCTCGGTGCCGCGAGTAGGTGACGCACGCGAAGCGGCAGTAGCGCAGTCGCCGAGGCCCACCTTCCCCATTCTCAGAGGTCCGGTGGAACGTCGAGATCGGTGCCGTCGGCGATGTCCTCGCAGGGCACATGGGTCACCAGTTCGCCATGCGCCGCGAGGTAGCGGCGTGCGCCCACGTCGCCGACAGCCAGGGCCGACACCGCCGACCAGTGGTCGCGCCCAAGCAGTACCGGATGTCCGGGCTGACCGTGGTACGTGGCGACCGCCAGCCCGACGCGGCCGCCGAACCCGCGCAGGCGCCGGACCGCGGCTGCGGTGACGCCGGGTGTGTCGACAAGCAGCACGGCGACCGCGTCCACCGGGAACGTCGCCAATGCGGCCAGCCCCACCCGCAGGGAGGACCCCATGCCGGTGTGCCACTTGGGATTGTCAGTCACCGTTGCGCCGGACAGGTCGGTACGGGCACGCACCTGCTGCGCCTCCGCACCCAACACCACGACGACCGGATCGCAGGCCCCGTCACGCAGCGTTGCGAGACCACGCTCCACCAGTTGGCGACCGTCGACGACGACAAGCGCCTTCGGCATCCCGTACCGGCGCCCCGCGCCGCCCGCCAACAGGAGCCCAGCGATCCTGGGTTCGCTCACACCACCGAGCCTAGGTCACCCCGCGGCAGCACGTACCCGCCTGCCGCAGCGGCGCGGCAGGAAGTCGGAGGATCTCCAGCCGCCGGCGCAGGCTCGCCTGCTCAGCCTCACTCCTGGTCAGAGGATCTCCAGCCGCCGGCGCAGGCTCGCCTGCTCAGCCTCACTCCTGGTCATCCGCCAGATGTCCTCCCTGATCAGGGCCTGCTCGGCCCGGGGATGATCGCGTCGCGGACCAGGGTCCTGGCGGTGATCGCCAGGTCGAGGAGTTGCTCATCGGCGCGGGGAATGTGACGGTGCCCCATCAGCAGCACCTCTGCTGGTTCGAACCGGCGTGACACGAGTGCACGGTTGGTGGGATCTTTGGCGGGTGATCGACGTTGCGCGGCGTGAGCTGGACCGGATGCGGAGTTCCTCGGTGTTGTGGCAGGAGATGCGCTACGAGCGGGTCACCGGTGCCGACGGCTACGACTGCGACGGACACGCGGCGCGGCGGGCGATGGTGTTGTGGGCGTTGCAGTACGACCGGCAAGGAGATGATCTGCCGCTGCTGCGGTGGTTGGCCGAGCAGGAGGCGGTCTGTCGACGCGTGGCGCCGTTCCAAGGGCTGAGTGAAGAGACCGAACTTGCCGGTTTCCTGCTCGCCGAGCAGCAACGCGTACAGGATGTGTGGCTGCACTGGGAGATCAAGCGGGCCAACTTCGACACCTGGTGTGGCTACGACATCGAGCACCTGTTCGCCGCCGGGACCCAGGCCACGCTTGACTTCGTGCGCGACAGCGAGCACGCCGACCGGGACGACGTGCTGGAGTACGTGTTGGACGACGCAGGCCAACCTCTCGTGTCCGAGGACGAGGTAGCGCAGTGGCGGCAGCGGAAGAGGTCCTGGTTCCCGGCCGACCCGGTCGCCGAGGACCCGCTTCGGTGGGTGCACCGGGCCAAACTGACAGGCGACGATGCGCTCGCCCGCCAGTGGCTGGACCACTGGGCGTCGGGTCGTCAGCGAGACAGGGACACGCTGACCCAGCTTCGATATCAGCTGGCCGATCTCGGCGCGTACGCCGAAGCAGCCCAGGCCCAGCGGGAGAGCCTGGTGTACGCCGACAGTCCGTGGGACACCGCGTCGGCATGGCTGTCCCTGGCGAAGCTGGAACGCCAAGCCGGCGGCCACAGTGCCGCCTGGGAGGCGCTGCGGGAATGCCGCCGGGCCCTCGACGATGTGGCCGGCTGGACGGAGGTGGGCCTCGGTCGGATGTACATACAGGAGCTGTTCCTCCTGGCCGGCGCCGCCGACGGCGAGTTGGCCAGTGTGGTGTTCACCGAGGCGGAGAGGCAGGCACCGCACGTTCCCGGGTTGGCCCTGGTCATCCTGCAGGCCGCCACCGAAGCCGCCGACAAGATCGGTGACCGGACCAGGGCGGAGCACTACCGGAAGCTACGCGACGCTGAACGACGACGCATCGACGACGAACTGGGCCCCACCACCTCCTGATGTCGGCCATCCTCAGAAGCCGGACATCGAGGCCACCCGCAGGGACGACGGGTCGGATGGCAACTTCAGGCACCGACGCCCCGGATCGTGGCGCTGCGGGAGAAGCCTGCCCGACGGGCTCGTGGATGCGCTTCTACTGACGGCGGCACGCCCTCACCTGGGCGGGTGGCTCACCCTCCCCGCCTTTATATTTTAGGTTGTCGATGTTAGCGTTCACTTAACGTCGTCGTCTGCCGGTCGGCATGATCTTCGGCGGAGGCCCGGTGGGATGGGAGAACGCTCATGACCACATCCGGCAGGATTCTTCGCGTGCGTTCGGTGACGGTGGTGACGGTGTGCGCTCTGGCCGCCGCAGTCTCGATGACTTCTGCCGCGTCCGCGTCCGCGACCATCACCGTGGCCGCCGACGGCAGCGGCAACTACACGACAGTGCAGGCGGCGATCGACAGTGTCGCGGCGAACAACGGCGCTCCGGTCACCATCACCATCAAACCCGGCACCTACCGGGGCGTGGTCACCATTCCCGCCGACAAGCCCCACCTCACGTTGGTCGGTGCCGGCAGCTCCGCCGCCCAGGCGGTGATCGTCGAAGGGCACGCATCCGGCCAGACCAAGCCCGGTGGCGGTACGTACGGCACGTCCGGAAGTGCCTCGGTCTTCGTCAACGCCAACGACACCACGATCAGAAATCTGACCATGTCGAACGACTTCAACGAGGCCGCCAACACCCTCGACGCCGAGCAGGCCGTCGCCGTCAACACCTCCGGCGACCGGGTGCAGTTCGACAACGTCCGCATCCTCGGCAACCAGGACACCCTGCTTGTCAACGCACCAAGTGTCAGCTCGGTCCGGCGACTCTACGTTCGTAACTCCTATGTAGAGGGAGACGTCGACTTCATCTTCGGGCGGGGCACCATGGTCTTCCAGAACGGCACGGTGCACTCGCTCACCCGCGGCTCGTCGTCCAACAACGGCTACATCACCGCCGCGGCCACCGACATCAACAACAAGTTCGGCTATCTGTTCTGGGGCACCACGCTGACAAGCAACGCTCCCGCCAGGACCGTCTATCTGGGCCGGCCGTGGCACCCGAGCGGCGACGTCAACGCCCGTGGCCAGGTCCTCTACCGGGGCGTCACGATGGGCGCGCATATCCGCACCGACCCCTGGACGGACATGTCCGGCTTCTCGTGGAGGACCGCCCGGTTCGCCGAGTACAGCAGCACCGGGCCCGGCGCCGGTGTCAACGCCAACCGGCCCCAGATGAGCGCCTCCACCGCCACCCAGTACACGCCCACCGCCTACCTAGCGGGTAACGACGGCTGGAACCCCATCCGATGACGCCGATTCGGCCTTTCGCACCTGGTCACCGTCCCGTGCCCCCGCGCACCCGACTCGGGACACTCAGGACACGTTGTTCGCCGATCGCGTCTCGTGGTCCTGGTGGCAACGGTCCTGACCGTCGAGGCCGGCGGGCTCGATCGCCACCGCCCAGGCCGCCACCCCCGCGTGCGATGTCGCCTACCGGGTCACCAGCCAGTGGACCGGCGGGTTCGGAGCCGACGTCGTCGCCACCAACCTCGGTGACGCGGTGACCAGCTGGACCGTCGGTGGTAGCCTCGCCCCCGGGCAGGGCGTGGCGCAGGCGTGGAACCCCACCGTCACGGTCACCGGCACGGCGGTGACCGCCACCAACGTGAGCTACAACGGTGCCATCGGCTCCGGCGCGTCTGTCAGCTTCGGCTTCTCCGGCTCGTGGGGCGGCAGCAACCCGGTTCCGTCGTCGTTGTCCTTCAACGGCATCACCTGTGCGCCTGCCCACGACACGTGGGCAGCAACCGCTTCAAGGAACTGCTCGGCGTCATGGCGACGGCCGCCAGAGCCAGAGGGGCGAAGCCGATCTTCGTCACCCCGGTCGCGGCGATCACGTGCAGCGGCGGCACCGCTGTCGGCAATCGTGGTTTCGTCACCGAGACGACGGCTGCGGCCGCCACCAACGGCGTACCGGTCACCGACCTGCACGCGAAGAGTGTGGCGCTCTACAACACGCTGAGGCTGTGCCCGAACAACGGCGACTACTCGACGGGCGCGGTCGGCGCGTTCTTCTGCAACGACCACACCCACTTCGAGGCGGCCGGCGCCAGACAGATCGCCGGCGTGATCGCCACCGCCCTCAGGGCGCAGAACATCCCGCTCGCCGCCCACCTGAAGTGACAGCCGCCCCTGCGGTCGCCCCCCGTCGTCGGGTGCGGTTCTAGGCCGTTGAGGGCGCGTGTTGCCCCGACTGCTCCCCGAGCCGGGGCCTCGGCGAGACGGTCCCAGCTCGGGTGTGACAGTGTCGACGCCGACCTGTCCGGGTCTAGACGAGTAAGTCCTAACCCTGGTTAGTGGTCGTAGGTGATCAGGGATCGGGTGATGGGTTGGCCGGTGTTGCGGTTGTGCCAGATGGCGGCGGTCAGGGCCAGGATGCGTTGGGCGATGCGGGCGCTGACGC